>JAYQAE010000009.1:0-26554 GCA_038136655.1 Ilumatobacteraceae bacterium | reverse complement strand
CCGAACCGGTCACCGAGTCGATGTACGCCGGCAGGGTGAAGTTCTGCATCCACGTGCCGACGTTGGACAGCGTCGCCCCGATGAACAGGATGCGGAACCGCCGGTGCCGGAGCGCAGCTCGCGCGGTGCCGTGGCGGACGGTGTCGGTCGCGCTCACGGCATATCGGGGGCGATGGCGGACACGAGCGGTCAACCTAACGGCGGCGCGCGCCGACGGTCATGTTCGGCCTTCGGAACGCTGTCTCTCTCCGGTCGGAATCCTCGGGACGGACGTTCGCGTCTGCCACGATGGCCGCATGGAGTCCTCCCACGATCAGAGCACGACCGAGCAGACGTCCGCCTGCCGTTCGCCGCTCGGAACGTTCGCCGACTGCCCCCACTGCGGCGGCGATATGGCTCCGGAGCACGCGCACTTCCGCTGCCGGTCCTGCGGTTGGCGCGACTCCTGCTGCGACTGACGCAGTGGTCAGTCCGCGAACAGCGCGGCCATCGAGGAGAGCGATGAGGCTGGACCGCTCAGCAAAACGGTGGTGAGGCACGACTCCCGCCAGCGTGGGATCTCGGATCGGATCTTGTCGACCGGTCCGACGAGCGCTACGTCCTCCACCATCTCAAGCGGAATCGCGCGAGCGGCATCCTCCTTGCGACCCGCGAGATACAGCGCCTGAACCTCCTCGGCGACCGACTCGTACCCCATGCGTGCGAAGACCTCGAAATGGAAGTTGGCGCCCCGCGCCCCCATGCCCCCTGCGTAGAGCGCGAGGTACGGCCGGACGAGGTCAGCGCAGGCCTCCACGTCGTCGCCCGGGATGACGGTCACGGTCGCCGCGACCTCGAAGCCCTCGGCGCGACCGGGATCTCCGGACGCAGCGAAGCCGTCCGCGAGGCACTGTCGGTAGAAGGCATCCTCACGCGGCGAGAAGAAGAGCGGGAGCCACCCGTCGCAGATCTCGGCGGACAGCGCGACATTCTTCGGGCCCTCCGCCGCGAGGAAGATCGGAATGCGATTTCGCAGGGGGTGAACCGTCGACTTCAACGCCTTGCCGAGTCCGGCTCCGTCGGCGCCGGTGTAAGGCAGATCGTGATGGCGGCCGTGGAACTCGACCGGGCCCTCGCGGGCGATGATGTCGCGGAGGATGGTGACGTACTCGCGGGTGCGCTCAAGCGGTCGCGGATAGGGACGTCCGTACCAGCCCTCGACGACCTGGGGGCCCGAGGCGCCGATCCCGAGGATGAACCGTCCCCCGGAGAGATGATCAAGCGTGATGGCGGCCATGGCCGTGGCCGCTGGTGTGCGGGCTGACATCTGCATGATGGCGGTGCCGAGTCGGATCTGCTCGGTTCGCGATCCCCACCAAGCGAGCGGGGTGAGCGCGTCAGATCCGTAGGCCTCAGCGGTCCACACCGAATCGAATCCAAGGCGATCCGCTTCGAGCACTCCGTCGAGCGCCCCGCTCGGTGGACCTGACGACCAGTAGCCGGTGTTGTATCCGAGTCGGAGTCCGTCCATCCGCTGAGCGTAGGGGTCCGCTCCGATCGGATCTCAGTTGAGGGAGGAGGCGACGATCTCGTTCACGACGTGACCGGAGCTCACATTCAACCCGGCGAGGAGGTCGGCCGGGAGACCGGATGTCGGGTTCTCGGTGTCGATGAGCCGTCCGATATACGGAAGCGTCGCGTTGGTGAGCGCAAGGGTCGAGGTGTGCGGGACGGCACCGGGCATGTTGCCGACCGCGTAGTGGATCACGTCGTGCGCAAGGAATGTCGGTGCCGAATGCGTGGTCTCGCGGGTGGTCGCGATGCAACCGCCCTGATCGACGGCGACATCGACGATGACCGAGCCGGCTCGCATCGACGCGACCATCTCCTCATCAACGACGACCGGTGCTCGGTCCCCGGCGACGAGCACCGCCCCGACGACCAGGTCAGCATCACCCACCGCGCGCGCGATGGATCCGCGGTTCGCGGCGGCGGTGGTCACCCGCCCTTGGTACACCTGATCGACCCAACGGAGACGGTCGAGGTCACGGTCGACCACTACCACCTCGGCCTCCAGCCCGGCGGCCATGCGCGCCGCGTTCCAGCCGACATTGCCGGCGCCGATGACAACGACGCGGCCCGGACGCACGCCGGGAGACCCACCGAGAAGCACACCGCGCCCGCCGTGGTGGGCCGCGAGGAATTGGGCACCCATCTGGGTGGCGAGCCGGCCGGCGATCTCGCTCATCGGCGCAAGCAGCGGGAGGCCTCCCCGCTGATCGGTGACGGTCTCATAGGCGAAGGCGGTGCAACCGGATGCGGTGAGGGCCTCGGCGACTTCGGGGTAGGCGGCGAGGTGGAGATAGGTGAAGAGGGTGAGGTCGGGCCGGAGATGGGTGAACTCCGCCGCTTGGGGCTCTTTGACTTTCACTACGAGGTCGCATGACCAAGCTTGTGCCGCGTCCGCGACGATGTCCGCGCCAACGGCCTCGTAGCTCGCATCCTCGAAGCCGGCGGCGGTGCCCGCCCCGCTCTGGACCGCTACGCGTACACCGCGCCCGACGAGCTCGACCACGCCATCGGGGGTGAGGGCGACGCGGTGCTCGTCGGTTTTGATCTCGGTGGGAACACCGATGCTGGTGAAGGACGGCATGGCACGAGTCTGCGCTCGTTCCCGCCGTGGATGTCGGCAGATTCCGGGCCAGAATTCGCTTATGACACCGGAAACCATGGCTGTTGACCTTGTAGACAAACGAATCCTCTCTGAACTAGCAACTGACGGGAGGATGTCGTGGAAGGAGCTCGGAGAGCGGGTTCATCTCGCGCCGACCTCGGTGGCCGATCGCGTCCGTCGACTTGAGCGCGATGGGGTGATCACCGGATACCGAGCGGTGATCGATCCCGGAGCGGTGGGCCGGTCGCTCCGAGCTGTCGTCGACCTCTCCCTCGCTCCCGGTGCCTCGGCCGAGGAGTTCGAATCGCGACTCGCGGAGCGGAGCGAGGTGGTCTTCGCGGCCTACGTCACCGGCACAGCTGACTACACGGTGGTAGCTGAATGCGCCGGGGCCGATGGACTCGACGATCTCGTCCGTTGGCTTCGCGCCGATCTTGGTGTCGCCAGGACGGAGAGCAGCCTCATCCTTCGGGTGGTCGTCGGTAATTGAGCGTCAGGTTGACCACCGGGCGTCTGCTACACAACGAGCCATGAGCAGCTCAAGCGGTGACACCTTCAGGAACTTCATCGGCGGGGAGTGGTGCGATGGTGCGGACGGCCGTACCTCGCCGGTCGTCGATCCGGCGACGGGGGAGGAGTACGCGCGCGCGGTCGTGTCCGGACCCGCCGACGTCGATCGCGCCATGAGCGCGGCGGGGGAGGCGTTCGAGGCATGGCGAGACACCACCCCGTCGGAGCGGGCCCTCGCCCTTCTCAGAATCGCCGATGCCGTCGAGGCGCACGGCGACGAACTCATGTCGATCGAATCGAGGAACTGCGGCAAGCCGTACGCGGTTCACCGCGGCGAGGAGATCGGCCCGATGGTGGACCAGATCCGATTCTTCGCTGGTGCGGCGCGGCACCTCGAAGGCCGGGCGGCCGCGGAGTACATGGCCGGAATGACCTCGATGATCCGACGCGAGCCGGTGGGTGTGTGCGCTCAGGTGGCGCCCTGGAACTACCCGATGATGATGGCGGTATGGAAGTTCGCCCCAGCCATAGCGGCCGGTAACACCGTCGTGTTGAAGCCGAGTGACACGACCCCGGCCTCGACCACCCGTCTCGCGGAGATCGCCTCGGAGTACCTCCCCGCTGGCGTCCTCAACGTCATCTGCGGTGACCGCGACACCGGTCGCGCCATGGTCGAGCACGAGACGCCAGCGATGGTCTCCGTGACCGGATCGGTCCGAGCGGGCCAGGAGGTCGCTGCGGCAGCCTCATCCAGCCTGAAGCGCGTCCACCTCGAACTCGGGGGGAAGGCGCCGGTTGTGGTGTTCGACGATGCCGACCTCGAGAGCGCCGCCGAGGGCATCGCGACAGCGGGCTACTTCAACGCTGGTCAGGACTGCACCGCGGCGACGCGGGTGCTCGCCGCTCCTGGGGTCTACAGCGACCTCGTCGATGCTCTCGCCGAGCAGGCGCGAACCGTGGGCGTGGGCACCCCCGAGCGAGAGGACATCCTCCTCGGCCCGGTGAACAACGCGAACCAATTGGCCCACGTGAGCGGCTTCATCGACCGTCTGCCAAAGCACGCGAGGGTCGTCGCCGGTGGCAATCGCATCGGAGACTCTGGGTTCTTCTTCGAGCCGACCGTAGTCGCCGACGTTCTCCAAGGTGACGAGATGAGTCAGCGTGAGGTCTTCGGCCCGGTGATCAGCGTGCAGGCCTTCTCCGATGAGGACGAGGCGGTCGCCTGGGCCAACGGAGTCGAGTACGGGCTGGCGTCCAGTGTCTGGACCCGGGACGTTGGTCGCGCCATGCGGATGGCGCGCCGTCTGGACTTCGGGTGCGTCTGGATCAACACCCACATCCCACTGGTCGCCGAGATGCCACACGGCGGTTACAAGAAGTCGGGATACGGCAAGGACCTCTCGTCCTACGCCCTCGACGACTACACGCGCATCAAGCACGTGATGGTCGACCTCTCGTGACCTCCGCCGCCCGACGGGTGGCGGTCGGTCCCTCGGGCGCGCCGCCATGGGTCGATGCCGCCGTTCGCGAGGGGGGAGCGGAGATCGTTCCCCTCGAGGACGCCGACGCGCTGGTGTGGTGGGATCACACGGCGGTGAGCGAACTGCGCGGGAGTCTCTCGGCTCGCCCTTCGCTCGAGTGGGTGCAGCTCCCGTTCGCCGGTGTCGAGGACTTCCTCGAGGTGATCGACGATCGTCGGGTGTGGACCTGCGGGAAGGGGGCCTACTCCGAACCCGTGGCCGAACTGGCGCTCACACTCGCTCTCGGCGGATTGCGATCGACTCATCGCTACGCCAGAGAGCGGCGCTGGGGGGAACCGGCCGGCCGGGGGCTCCACGGCGAGCGGGTCACCATCGTCGGGGGAGGCGGGATAGCGAGATCACTGCTCGCCCTGCTCGAGCCCTTCGGCTGCCGGACGACCATCGTGCGTCGTTCCGATCGAACTGTGCCCGGCGCGGATCTGGTCGTGTCCCCTGATCACCTGATCGACGCACTCGCCGATGCGCTGGTCGTGGTGCTCGCCGCGCCGCTCACCGAGGAGACCAGGGGCCTCATCGGTGCGGACGAACTCGCGATGATGAGCAGGGACACCTGGTTGATCAACGTGGCCCGTGGAGCGCTCGTCGACACCGATGCGCTCGTCGCAGCGCTCCAACACGGCGCGATCGGCGGAGCCGCACTCGACGTGACTCATCCTGAGCCTCTCCCTGTCGATCATCCGCTGTGGTCACTCGACAACTGTGTGATCACCCCGCACGTCGGTAACACCCCTGAGATGCGCGAACCGCTCCTCGGGCCTCGCATCCGCGAGAACGTCCGGGCCTACTGTCGTGGCGAGGCGCTCGAGGGCATCGTCGATCCGCGAGCCGGCTACTGACCATGAGCGAGGACCACTACCGAGTGCTCGGTGTCGGGCCGTCGGCCTCTGGGGACGAGATCCGCGCCGCCTACCGGCGGGAGGCGAGGCGCCTGCATCCCGACAGTGCAGGCTCCGCATCCTCCTCGGAGATGGCGCGCCTCAACGAGGCCTATCGGGTGCTCTCCGATCCCGGCCGCCGGATGATGTACGACCGGTCCCGCGCTCCCGCGGCGACATCGACTCATCAGCGGCCTACCGGGTCGCCCCAAGACGCACCGATGCCGCAGATCCCGGTCGGGCCGGCGCGATTCCCCTGGCGTTTCGTCACCGTCATCGCGTTGATCGGTGCAGGCGTTGTGCTGGTTGGAGCGCTCACGTCGCCGCCGGGAGCGGAGGGCGAGGTGGATGGTGTGCTTCGACCCGGCTCCTGTGCCGAGGTCGATGTCGACTCCTTCGCGCGGGAGGTTCGCTGCACCCTCGCGCCCGGAGAGCTCGTGGTCGACGCCCTGGTTCCGACCGACCAGGATTGCCCGCTGTCGACTCGGAGTCATCTCGACCGCCTCGGTCTCGGGCGAGCCTGCCTCGTTCCCCGTCCCTGAGCCGGTGCCGACTCGGGCGGCGCACTGGTATCGTCGTCGCGCCGGGGCGATTAGCTCAGTTGGAAGAGCGCCACGTTCACACCGTGGAGGTCATGGGATCGAGGCCCGTATCGCCCACTCGGAGCGCCTCTCCGCGGGCGGCGGACTACGGTTCGCCTCCATGCGGAGGCTCTGCGATCGCCCGGGCTGCTCGGCCCCCGCGGCGCTCGTGTATCGGATGGTCCCCGAGCGGCTGGTGTTCTGGATGGCCCCGATCGACGACGAGGTCGAGACAGACGGAGGGGTCCTCTGCCAGCGTCATGCCGATCGGCTCGTCCTGCCACGCGGATGGACCCTCGACGATCGCCGCGACCCAACGCTCCGCCTGTTCCGGCCGAGTCCTGAGGCAGATCGCGCCGACGCCGCCCCGCGCCGCAGTCGTCGGACCCGCCCTGAGCCGGTGGCAGAGCAACTGGCGATCGGTGTCGACGCCGATGAATCCTCCGCCGTCGTCGCATCTCCGAACCGCACAGGTGGGGAGTCGGTCGCTTCGCTCAGCGAGTCAGAGCAATCCCCCGACGACGAGGCGTCGGCGGACCAGCCCTCGGAAGAACAACTTCCGCAGGTGCATCCGGCTGCCGAGACCGGCCGACCGTCCTGGGCCCCTGCGCGTGGTGTCCCCGAACCACTCGAGGGTGAGGTGCGCTCCTCACTGCTCGCTCGCGCCTTCGGGTTGAAGCGGCGCGGATAGATCGACTGGCGACCGGACGATGATGGACTTGGAGGAGACGATCGACCTCGTGGCGACACGCCCGCAGGTGGTCGATGTGCTATCGGACCTCGCCTCCTACGCCGAGTGGCTCGACATCGTTTCCCTGGCCGAACCGGCTGGGGTCGAAATCGACGACCGGCCCGTCTGGATGGTGGAGCTGCGCGCGCGCATCGGCCCCTTCGCTCGCACGAAACGCCTCCGCATGGTGCGAACCGTGCTCGATATCGGGCCGGATCGAACCGAGGTGCTCTTCACCCGCCGCGAGGAGGGTGCGCGGGACTACTCCGACTGGACGCTGTCCGTCGTCGTGGAGGATGCCGGTGCCGCCGAATGCCGCGTGGTGCTCCGTCTGCACTACGGGGGAAGTCTGTGGACCCCCGGGCCACTCGAACGGGTGCTCGCCGATCAGGTCCGGGTCGGTCGCGAGCGGCTCAGCAGGGTCGTCGCGACGAATACGCGCTGAGGCGACCGTCGGCTCGACGATCGAGTCGGATCGCGACACCGAAGGCATCGGAAAGCACCTCCTCGTTGAGGTGTTGATCGATGGGTCCGTGGGAGCGTGTCGTTCCCCGGGCCATAACGAGAACATGGGTGGCCCCAGTGGGAATCTCGTCGACGTGATGGGTGACCGTGACCGTCGGGACGGGTGCGGCCGTCATGACCTCCATCGATCCGATCAACTCCTCGCGACCGCCGAGATCGAGTCCTGCGGCGGGTTCGTCGAGGAGTACGACGGCGGGTTCGCCCATGAGTCCGCGAGCGAGGAGTACCCGCTGACGCTCTCCGCTCGAGAGGGTTCCGAAGCTCCGATTCGCCAGTGCCCCGACGCCCAGTCGACGGAGCAGGTCGGCGGCTCGGCTCCGGTCCTCGTCGGTGTAGCTGTGCCACCAGGGCTCAAGCGCCCCATGGAGCGCGGTCATGACGACGTCGGTGGCCGTGAGTTCCGGTCGGAGTGAGTCCGCGAGACCCGAGGCCACCCACCCGATAGAGGCCCGCGCCTGACGGATGTCCACGCGACCGAGTTCGGCGTCGAGCACGCGAACCGACCCCGAGGTCGGGTGCTCGCGGAACGCGGCGATGCGCAGGAGCGTCGATTTGCCGCATCCGTTCGGGCCGAGCACCACCCAATGTTCAGCCTCATGGACCGTGAGATCGATGCCGGTGATGATGGCGCGCCCGTCTCGCACCACGGTGATGTCGCGCAACTCGACGACAGGTTCGGCGGTCACGCCGCGACGCTAGCGAGACGTCAGCGCGCCGAGCGTGGGAGTGTGGTGCCGGTGAACGAAGCGGAGAGAGTCGAGAGGGAGTTCGAGGCCCTCACCGGGCTGGCTCCGACCGGGGCTGCTCCGCTGGCCGGTGGGGCCTCACGGGTGACTTGGGAGGTTGACGCCGACGACCGAAGGTTCGTGGTCCAGGCGGCTCGCGGTGACACCACACGAGACATGCTCGGCGAGTTCGAACTGCTCAGGGCTCTCGCCGACGCCGGGCTTCCGGTCCCAGAGCCGGTCGCCGCGGGGTTCCCCGCCGGACGTGCCGTCCTCGTCTCGGATCACGTCGCCGGTGAGACCATCGGGGTCCGCATCCTGCGCTCTCTCGATCCGTCCGGGCGGGTGCAGCTCGCCAGCGGATTCGCGAGCGCCGCCGCCAACATCCATCGACGGGGCACGACGTCCGTCGAGGGGCTCGAGACCCTGACGGAGCCGATCGACCAGATCGAGGCGTATCGCGAGGTTCGCCTCGCCCTCGCCTCTGACCGTCCGGTTCTGGCCGTTGCCGAGCGTTGGCTCCGAGAGCATCCACCTGAGCCAGCTCCGACGGTGCTGTGCCATGGCGACCTCCGGCTCGGCAATCTGATCGTGGAGGGCGGTGAGCTTCGGGCAGTGATCGATTGGGAGCTCGCGCATCTCGGTCACCCGGCCGAGGATCTCGGCTGGTGCTGCGTGCGGGCGTGGAGGTTCGGCGGTGATGCCGCGGCGCTCGGTTGTGTCGATAGGGCGACCCTGCTCGCTAACTACGAGCGTTTCGGGGGATCGCACGTGAGCGCGGAGACACTGCGCCATCACGAGGTGCTCGGCACGTGGAAGTGGGGATTGATGTGCCTCCTTCAGGCCGAGGCGCATCTCTCCGGGGTGGTCGACGACCTCGAGATGCTCGCCATCGGTCGTCGGGTCGTCGAGAACGAGTACGACCTGCTCCGCTTGCTCGGATGGTGCCCTGATCCGAGTCGGTTCGGGGAGCGGGCCGCCGATGATGGCGCGCCGGCAACCTCCGCGACTTCGATTCCGCTCGAAGCGGAGACCGGCATCGTTCCCACGCTCAGCGCGTTGCGAGACGCGCTCGACGGGGAGGATGAGGGGGACGGCAGCGATTACCGCCGGCGACTCCGCGCCTCGGTTCGCGGAATGATCGCCCGCGAGGCGCTGCTGAGCCCGAAGCTCGCGAGCCGCCGCCTCGAGCGACTTGCAGACATCGGGGTGTCGGACCATGGGCGCCTGGTTGACGAGATCCTGAGCGGCGATCGCGCCCTCGACTCGCGGCTTCTCAACTCGCTCGGCGACGAGGTGCTCGATCAACTGTTGGTCGTCAACCCCGGCTATGTCGGGCGCGCTGACGATGTCGTCTGACGATTTCCTTCCGGCCGTCGTCCGATCGACACCCCCTGGGCGGCGAGTTGGCCGCATGCGGCGTCGATCTCGGTCCCGCGGTTCCGTCGGATCGTGGCGTTGACCCCGAGGTTCTCCAGACGACGCTGAAACCCGCGCACCGTCTGGTGTCCAGAACCGATGGTGGCGTATCCCGGCGTCGGGTTGAGCGGGATCAGATTCACATGCGCGCTCGGTTCGAGCCGATGGCACAGGCCGGCCAGAAGCTCGGCGTCCTCCGCCCGGTCGTTCACCCCTGAGATCATCGCCCACTCGAACGACACCCGTCTGCGACGCGCTCGGAGGTAGTCCTGGCAGGCGCCGATCACCGCGTCGAGCGGGTATCGCCGATTGATCGGCACGATCGGATCGCGCGAGGCGTCATCAGCGGAGTGAAGGGAGACCGCGAGATTCACCGGCAGTTCGAACTCCGCGAGCGCGCGGATGCCTGGCACCACTCCTACGGTCGACACGGTGATCGACCGAGCCGAGATACCGAGGTCGTCGTGGATGCGCCGGCAGGCCTCGAACACCGCCTCGGTGTTGGCGAGCGGTTCCCCCATGCCCATGAAGACGATGTTCGAGACGCGACGGTCGACTCCGGCGGTATCGCGCCGCGCGAGCGCGACCTGCTCGACGATCTCGCCCACGCTGAGGTGACGCGAGAACCCGGCCTGTCCGGTCGCGCAGAAGCTGCAGGCCATGGCGCACCCGGCCTGGGACGACACGCAGACGGTCGCCCGATCCGGATACAGCATGAGCACGGTCTCGATCCGGTTCCCGTCAGCGAGTTCCCAGAGATATTTGATGGTCTGGCCATCGTCGGAGACGGAACGGAGAACCTCGGTCAGAGCGCGGGGGAGCGACTCCGACAGGCGCTCGCGCAAGGCGCGAGGAAGGGTGGTCCAGTCGTCGGGTTCGGAGCAGTCGCGGTACATCCCCTCCCAGACTTGGTCGGTCCGATATCGAGGGGTGCCATCGAGTAACTCGGCGACCTGCTGCCTCGTCAGGTCGTAGCGGCTGGGGCTCACAGCGAGAGCCCCATCGCGCGATCCCGGTGGTGCTCGATGAAACCGAGCCGGCGATACATCGCTCGTGCGGCCGAGTTCGCCTCATCGACGAAGAGCATCACGTCAGGGAAACCGGAATCGAAGAGATGCACGAGGCCCGCCGCCGTCACCGCCGCGCCGAGCCCTTCCCCCGCGCGCGAGGGGTCCACGGCGATCACGTAGATCTCTCCCAGCGCGCCGTCGTGGCCGGTCGCGCGGTGGACTTTCGTCCAGCAGAAGGCGGCGAGCGCGTCGCCAACATGGTGGAGCAAGAAACCCGCGGGATCGAACCAGTCCGAATTGAGCCTGCGACGGAGCGTCTCGAGATCCCAGGAACCCTGCTCTCCGTGATCGGCGAATGCCGAGTTGTTCACCCGAAGCCATTCCGCCTCATCCGCGTCGACCTCGAAAGCGCGCGTCGGCACGCGGAGAGACACGAGTCGTTCGCGGTCATGCTCACCGAGGCTCACTCGGAGCTGGAGCAGGCTACGACGCTCGACAAAGCCGAGCGATCCCGCGAGTGACTCGTACCAGTGATCGTGGCTCCGCAGCCACCAGGTGAGCTCCGACTCACCGCGTCCTCTGACGCGATCCACGACCGCTCGCAGCAGCCCGTCGGCGAGGTCCCGGTCGGGCGGCGAGTGGTGCGTGCCCGGGATGACCAGTTCGACAACGCGCGATTCGTTGGCCACCGAGGCCTGAGCGAACCCGCGTATCCCGTCGTGATCATCGAGACCGACCAGAAGAATCGGAGGCGGATTCGTCGCGTCGTCCTCGAGTTCCAGCCGCAGGTGGTCGCTCAGGATGCCGTGGCCGTGCATTTCGGCCACGCCGTCGCAGAACGCCAGCAAGCGACGCCGTTCAGGAAGCTCGCGGTGTTCGACCTCGACGATCCGCATGAGCGCACCGTATCGGTGTCGAGGATCAGCGAGCCGTGCGCGCGGCGCGCTCCAGGGCCCGCTCGGCTGCCCGGAGCAGACGCTCGGACTCATAGACCGCGGACACGACGTCTTCGCGCTCGGTACCGAGGAAGGGTTCCGCGAGTCGACCCACGCGATCCTTCGCCCGCCCAACCGTCTCGATGAGCGTCTGGAGTTCAGCTGCTGCGGAGCTGAGCTCGGCATCGGTGGTCCGGCGCTCACCCATCGGGGCAAGTTACCCGAGCGTTCGGCGCTGTCATCCACGTCGGTAGCCTCGCGCCGTGGCCAGGATCCGAGACGACCTGCGCGCCCTCTCCGGTTATCACTCGCCTCAGGTGGACGTGACGGTGCGGCTCAACACGAACGAGGCCCCGTTCGCTCCGCCGACGGAGTTCGTGTCGACCCTCGCGCAGCGGCTCGCGGGGGTCGAGTGGAACCGCTATCCCGATCGGGCCGCCGTATCACTCCGAACCCGCCTCGCCGCGCTGCATGGTGTGCCGGTCGAGCAGGTCATGGTCGCCAACGGTTCGAACGAGGTGCTCCAGAGCATCCTTCTCGCCTTCGGCGGGGTCGGGCGGCGCGCAGTGGTGTTCGAGCCCGGCTATCAGATGCACGCTCAGATCGCGAGGAACACCGCTACTCCGGTCGAGATCATCGAGCGCGATAGCGAGATGCTGATCGATATCCGCAGCGCGCTGGCAAGCCTCAGCGCCGGTCCACCGGCGGTGGTGTTCGTGACCTCGCCGAACAATCCGAGCGGTCGTTGTGAGCCCCGCGACACGGTTCGGGCCCTTGTCGAGCACGCGGGTCAGCACCTCATCGTCGTCGACGAGGCCTACGTTCAATTCGCCGGCGCCGATCTTCTCGACCTCGTCTCGGACGGGGCGCCGGTGATCGTGACGCGCACGTTCTCCAAGACGTGGGGTATGGCGGGACTGCGCCTCGGTTACGCGATCGGCTCCACGGAATTGGTGAGCGCATTGGAGCTCGTCACCCTCCCGTACCACGTCGATGCGGCGAAATTGATCGCTGGAGAGCTCGCCCTGGACTTCGTTGCTGAGATGGACGCGCGGGTCGCCGAGACGGTGGCTGAGCGCGAGCGGCTTCGGGGACGTCTTCGCGACCTCGGCGTCGATGTCGGCCCGAGTGACGCGAATTTCCTGCTCATCGGAACGGGTTCGCGGCCGGCAGCCACGGTTTGGGCGGGACTCGTCGCGCACGGCGTGCTGGTGCGGGACTGCTCGGGGTGGCCGGGTCTCGCCGGTCGGCTCCGAGTGACCGTAGGGTCTCCCTCCGAGAACGACGCGTTCGTGAACGCCTTGGAGGAGGTGCTGAGATGACGAGACGAGCGACACGGATACGCGAGACCGGCGAGACCTCGATCGAGGTCTCCCTCGATCTCGACGGCTCGGGGATCACGGAGATCTCAACCGGAATCCCGTTCTTCGATCACATGCTCGATCAGGTAGGGCGCCACGGCGGCCTCGACCTGAACGTGCGCGCCGTCGGCGATCTCGCCATCGACACTCATCACACCATTGAGGATGTCTCGATCACGGTCGGGGAGGCCCTGCGCGAGGCGCTTGGAGACAAGGCAGGGGTCACCCGATTCTCAAGCGGCCGGTACCCGCTCGACGAGGCCCTGGTCGATATCGCCCTCGATCTTTCCGGGCGGCCCTTCGTGTTTTGGGAGGTCGCGATCCCCGAGTGTTTGCCCCTCGGGGATCCGCCGTTCGATCCTCAACTGGCCGAGCACGCCGTGTCGTCCCTCGCGACCGCTGCCGCGATGACCCTCCACGTCGAACTCGTTCGGGGTCGCAACGTGCACCACATCATCGAGGCGGTCTTCAAGGGACTCGGCCGGTCGATCCGAGCCGCGGTGAGCCGCACCGGGGAGGCGGGCATTCCGTCCACCAAGGGCGCGCTCTGACGACGTGTCACCACGCTCCGACTCGACCGCTCCGATCGCCGTCGTCGACTACGGCATCGGCAACCTGCATTCCGCACACAAGGCGTTCCTCCGCGTCGATGTGCCCGCGCGCCTAACGACTGATCCATCAGAGGTCGAGGAAGCCGCGGCCGTTGTTCTGCCCGGGGTCGGCAACTTCGGTGCGTGTATGCGCGCCCTTCGGCAATCGGGCCTCTTGAGCGCGGTGTTGGCGAGCATCGACTCCGGACGGCCATTCCTCGGGATCTGCGTCGGCATGCAGATGCTGTTCGAGGGATCCGCGGAGTCTCCTGACGAGCCGGGTCTCGGAGTGTTGGCGGGGCGCGTCGAGCCGCTATCCGACGGTGTGAAGCGCCCCCAGATGCAGTGGAACCGGCTGTCCGTTGCCGCTGGTGAGACGGTGCTCGCCGATGGTGAGTGGATGTACTTCGTCCATTCCCTCGCCGCGCAGCCGTCCGACCGGTCGCTGATCGCAGCCGAGGTCGACTACGGCGGTCCGGTGGTCGCCGCGGTGAGGAGCCGCAACATCCTCGCGACGCAGTTCCATCCGGAGAAGTCAGGGACCGCCGGGCTCGCGTTGCTTCGGCGCTGGGCGGAGACTCGATGACCGCGAACGCGCTCCTCCCCGCCATCGATCTTCGCGGAGGCGCCGTCGTCCGTCTTCTGCACGGCGATTACTCCGCTGAGACCCGCTACGGCGATGACCCGGTCGCCGTCGCCGAGGACTTCGCCGATCAAGGGGCGGAGTGGGTGCACATCGTCGACCTCGACGCCGCCCGCGGCGACGGTCCGGTCAACCGTGCGGTCATCGGACGCGTGGCGGAGCGGCTCGCGACCCGCGGGGTCAGGGTGCAGACGGGCGGCGGGGTTCGAGCGGTGAGCGATGCCCAACAACTCGCCGACCTCGGCGTAGCGCGGGTGGTGATGGGCTCAGCCGCCGTGCGAAGCCCCGAGCTCGTCGATGAAGTCGCGGCCACCGTCCCCGTGGCGGTCGGGCTCGACCATCGAGAAGGCCTGGTGGCGGTCGACGGCTGGACCCGCGAGTCGGATCTCGATCTCTACACCGCGCTCGCCGCCTTCCCCGCGGCGGAGGCCTTCGTGGTGACTGACATCTCACGGGATGGCGCGCTCGTCGGACCCGACCTCGTCGGACTGAGCGCCGCAGCGCGCGCCGCCGACCGACCGGTGATCGCAAGCGGGGGAGTCGCGACACTCGACGATCTGGCCGCTCTCGCGGCGATCCCTCGGCTCGGCGGTGTGATCGTCGGAAGAGCCCTCTACGAGGAAAGGTTCACCGTCGCCGACGCGATCGCCGTCCTGGAGCGCGGGGCGTGAAGGTCGCTCGAATCATCCCGTGCCTCGACGTCGACGCCGGTCGGGTGGTCAAGGGGGTCAATTTCGTCGATCTCCGCGACGCAGGTGACCCGGTCGAGTTAGCTGCGCGCTACGACCGCGAGGGTGCTGACGAGCTCGTGTTCCTCGACATCACAGCGTCGAGTGACCGGCGCGCCACCGTGGTCGACATGGTGTACCGCGTCGCCGAGCAGGTGTTCATCCCGTTCACGGTCGGCGGCGGGATCCGCTCCCTCGACGATGCGCGCGCGATGCTTCGCGCCGGTGCCGACAAGGTCGGGGTCAATACCGCTGCGGTGGAGCGTCCAGAGTTGATCGCCGAGATCGCCGGGGAATTCGGTGATCAGTGCGTCGTGGTTGCCGTCGACGCCCGGGCGTCTGGAGACGAATCCTGGGAGGTGTACCTGCACGGTGGTCGGACACCGACCGGCATCGACGTGGTCGAGTGGGCAGAGCGCGCCGCCGAACTCGGAGCGGGTGAGATCCTCCTGACGTCAATGGACCGCGATGGCACCGGTCTCGGATTCGAGCACCCACTCAACGCCGCCGTGAGCGCGGCCGTGGACGTGCCCGTGATCGCGTCGGGCGGTGTTGGAACACTCCAGCATCTCGCGGAGGGAATCACGAACGGCGGCGTCGATGCGGTCCTCGCGGCGAGCATCTTCCATTTCGGCACCCACACCATCGCGGAGGCCCGAACCGCGCTATCGGAGGCGGGCATCACGGTGCGGGGCATGCCCCGCTAGGTTCGCGCCATGACCTCCTCCAAGATGGAATACCGCCGACTCGGTGGATCAGGCCTCAAGGTGAGCGCCCTCGGCTTCGGCTCCTGGGTCACCTTCGACACCCAGATGGATCTCACTCCGGCGCTCGAGTGCATGCAGGCGGCCCGAGACGCCGGATGCAACTTCTTCGACAACGCCGAGGCGTACGCCGGCGGGCGAAGCGAGGAGATCATGGGGAGGGCGCTTCGCGAACTCGGCTGGCCTCGATGGTCGTATGTCGTGACCACCAAGCTCTATTGGGGAATCCACGATGACCCGAACATGAAGTTCACCCTGAACCGCAAGTACCTCATGCACGGCATCGACGGCTCGCTCGAGCGATTCGGACTGGACTTCGTGGACGTCGTCTACTGCCACCGCAGCGATCCCGACACGCCGATGCTCGAGACGGTGCGGGCCATGAGTGACATCGTGTCCTCGGGCCGCGCCCTCTATTGGGGAACGAGTGAGTGGTCCGCTGATGAGATCCGTCATGCCATCGACCTCGCGGAGCTCCATCACCTTCACGCGCCGATCACCGAGCAGTCGCAGTACAACCTGATCGAGCGGCGCCGCGTCGAGAAGGAGTACGCGAGGCTGCACGCCGAGACCGGCTACGGCAACACCATCTGGTCACCGCTCGCCTCGGGTCTCCTCACCGGCAAATACCGCGACGGGGTGCCCGATGGGTCGCGCGCCGCGCTAAAGGGATACGAGTGGTTGCGCGATCGCCTCACCGACGCCGATGCCCTCGCCCGCGTGGAGGCCCTCCGCCCGATAGCGGATCGTCTCGGATGCTCGATGTCACAACTCGCGATCGCGTGGTGCACCCGTCACCCGATGGTGTCGAGCGTGATCACCGGCGCGAGTCGGGTCGAGCAGGTCCGCGAGAACTTCGGTGCCCTCGAGGTCATGGAGGCGCTCGACGACTCAATCGCCGAGGAGATGGTGGCCGCCCTCGGCTGAGCTCAGGCCCCGACGGCGTGATAACCGCCGTCGACGTGCACCACCTCGCCGGTGGTCTTCGGGAACCAGTCACTCAGCAGGGCGACGCAGGCCCGAGCGACCGGCTCGGAATCGTGCACGTCCCAACCGAGCGGGCTTCGACCGTCCCAGGTGTCCTCGAAGAGGGCGAACCCGGGAATGGACTTCGCTGCCATCGTTCGGATCGGCCCCGCCGCGACCAGATTGCAACGGATCTGACTCGGCCCGAGTTCCTTCGCCAAGTACCGCGAGAGGCTCTGTAGCGCCGATTTGGCGACCCCCATCCAGTTGTAGGCCGGCCAGGCCTGACTGTTGTCGAAATCGAGGCCGACAATTGACCCCCCGTCGGGCATCAGCGGAACGAACGCGTCGGCCAAGGTCTTGAGCGAGTAGGTGGAGATATGCATCGCCGTCGCGACGTCCTCCCAGGGCGCCGCGAAAAAGTCGTCTCCGAGGCACGACGCCGGGGCGAAGCCGATCGCGTGGAGCACCCCGTCGACGCGCCCGAGCGCGTCGCGCACCTGATCTCGCACCGAGTCGACATGCTCGGGAACCGTCACGTCGAACTCGAAGACCGGTGGAATGGGATCAAGTTTGCGGGCCGTTCGCTGGGTGAGCGTGATCGCCCGACCCGCCCCGGTCAGAACCACCTCCGCGCCCTCGGCGATCGCCAGTTTCGCGACGCCGAAGGCGAGTGAGGCATCGGTCAGAACGCCGGTGATGACGAGTTTCTTGCCCTCGAGGATTCCCATTTCGCTGACCGTAGCCCTCGTGATGGTCGGTGGCGGGCGATGTGCGATGATCCTCCGATGGCGAGCGATGAGGTCGAAGGACCCGGTCTGATTGGGGTGATCGGTGGAAGTGGCCCGGCGGGGAGCGCCCTCGCGGCCCGTCTCGCGAGCGTCGGATTCCCGGTGATGATCGGCTCACGGTCGAAGTACCGGGCGATGGAGGCCCGCGATCACTACGTCGACCTCCACCCCGAGCTCGCCGAGTCGCTCACCTTCGGTGACAACGCGGCTGCCGCCAAGGCGGACCTGATCGTCATCGCCACGCCCTGGGACTCCGCGGCAACCATGGCTCAGGAGTTTCAAGACGACCTCAAGGGGAAGGTCGTCGTCTCGATGGCCAATGCCCTCGTTCGTGTCGGACACGAGTTTCAGCCACTCGTTCCGCCACGGGGAAGCGTGGCCGCCCACGTGCAAGCAGCAGTCCCCGGCTGCCGGATCGTCGCCGCCTTTCACCACCTCCCGGCAAAGGAGTTGGGACATCTCGGATCGCCGATCGACTCCGATGTGCTGATCTGCGGAGACGATCGCTCAGCCGTTCGCGAGGTGAGTGCCATCGTGGCGCGCATCCCCGGTTGTCGACCTCTCGACGCAGGGGAGTTGTCGAACGCCACGGCCATCGAGGCCTTCACGGCGGTGTTGCTGCAGCTGAACGTCCGCTACAAGACCCGCGTCGCGCCGAAGCTCACCGGTATCCGCGACGATGCCTGACGCCGAACGTCCCGCCGCGGCGCTGCGCATCTACGACACCCGAGCAGGTCGCCTGGTCGAGCCGACCCTCGACGACCAGGTCCGTATGTATGTCTGCGGCATCACCCCCTACGACGCGACCCATCTTGGGCACGCCAGCACCTTCCTCGCTTACGACGTCCTCGTACGCACCCTCATCGATCGCGGTCATCGGGTCCGGATGGTGCGAAACGTTACGGATGTCGACGATCCGCTCTTCGCGAAGGCCCGTGAACTGGGCGTTCACTACCTGGATCTCGCGGCAGCGGAGGAGCGGCGCTTCGATGCCGATATGGCGGCGCTCAACGCGATCGCGCCGGACTCGGCTCCTCGAGCGTCGTCGGCGATCAGCGACATCCGCCGTCTCATCGGCGCCGTGCTCGATGCCGGACGGGCGTACACCTCGGGAGGTGCCGTCTACTTCGCCGCCGCCGAGTCACCGAGTCTCGGATCGCTCAGTGGTCTCGATCGTGAGGCGATGCTCGAGTTGGCGGCCCGCCGCGGAGGCAACATCGAGGATCCGGCGAAGCGCGACCCGCTCGATTTCGTTCTCTGGCAGCCCTCCGCGGCCGATGAGCCGGCGTGGGACTCCCCATGGGGACCGGGCCGACCCGGTTGGCATGTGGAATGCAGCGCCCTTGTGCTGAGGGAGCTCGGTGAGACGATCGACATTCACGGCGGCGGAGCGGACCTGATCTACCCGCACCACGAGTGCGAGACCCTGCAGTCCGAGGCAGCCACCGGCCGCGAATTCGCGCGTTACTGGATGCACGCGGCGCTCATTTCCATGAACGGCGAGAAGATGTCGAAGAGCCTGGGGAATCTCGTCTTCATCGATCGGCTCCGAGCGGAATGGGAGCCCGTCGTGATCCGCGCTGGTATCACCGGCCATCACTACCGGTCCGAATGGGAATGGGACGACGGGTTGATGTCGCGCTCAGCGGCGCGCGTGGCGAGCTGGCGGGAAACCGTCGGGGGAGCGGTCGGAGACTGCATCATCGCGGTCCGGGATCGCCTCGCTGACGATCTCGACACCCCGGGGGCGCTCGCGGCGGTCGACGAGGCAGCGGCCGGGGGTGAGGATGTCTCCGAGGCGTGCCGGTTGCTCGGCCTCCGACTCGACTGAGGAGCGGCCGACCCTGCGCGGGTCTCCGTAGACTCCGAGGGCCATGTCCTCGATCACCGTTCGACTGCCCGATGGAAGTGCTCGCGAGCTCCCGTCCGGCTCAACCTCGCTGGATCTGGCCAGCTCGATCGGTCGTCGCCTCGCCGAGGATGCCATCGCCGCCGTCGTCGATGGCCAGGAGACCGACCTCACCGCGCAGCTGAACGATGGTTCGGAGGTGTCGATCATCACGGCCGACTCCGACCGCGGACGTCATGTCCTGCGACACTCGACCGCCCACGTGCTCGCGCAAGCCGTGACCCGTCTCTTCCCCGGCGCCACCTTCTCCGTCGGCCCGGCCATCGAGGACGGCTTCTATTACGACTTCGATCTTCCCGACGGACGCACCTTCACCGAAGACGACCTCACGCGTATCGAGGAGGAGATGCAGGCGATCGTCGCGGCAGATCAGCCGTTCATCCGCTCGGAGATGTCCGCGGAGGAGGCCCTCAAACTCTTCTCGGATCAGCCGTACAAGTGCGAGATCATCCGACGGGTGATGGCGGCCGGTGGCGACCAGATCGATGCCGGTGAGGTCTCCTCGGCCGACCGGATCAGCGCCTACCGCAACACCGACGAGTTCGTCGACATGTGCGTCGGCCCGCACGTGCCGTCCACCGGTCGTCTCGGCCACTTCCGGCTGCAGCGCATCTCAGGCGCGTATTGGCGTGGAACCGAGGCCGGGCCGATGCTCCAGCGGGTCTACGGAACGGCTTGGCACTCCAAGAAGGCGCTGGCCGAGCACCTTCACCGCCTCGAGGAGGCGGCGAAACGGGATCACCGGCGCCTCGCCGTCGACCTCGATCTCCTCAGTTTTCCGAGCGAACTCGGCGGCGGGCTCGCGGTCTGGCATCCGAAGGGCGCGATTGTTCGTCGGCTCATGGAGGACTACAGCCGTCAGCGCCACGCCGACGGCGGCTACCAGTTCGTCTACACGCCCCACGTCACGAATGGACGACTCTTCGAGACCTCCGGACATCTCGACTACTACGCCGACGGCATGTATCCGCCGATGGAGATGGACAACGGCACCTACTACCTGAAGCCGATGAACTGCCCGATGCACTGCCTGGTGTACGGCTCGAGACAGCGCAGCTATCGCGAACTGCCGCTCCGGCTCTTCGAACTCGGCAACGTCTACCGCTACGAGCGAGCCGGCACGCTCCACGGTCTGCTCCGCATCAGGGGGTTCACCCAGGACGACAGCCACATCTTCTGCACCGAGGATCAACTCGCCGACGAGGTCGCCTCCCTCCTCGACTTCGTGCTGTCGGTGCTTCGCGCCTTCGGCTTCGACGAGTTCCGTTTCAACCTGTCCACCAAGGACCCCGACAAGTACGTGGGTTCAGACGAGGTGTGGGAGCGCGCCACCGAGGCGCTGCGAGACGCACTCGACCGGCATGGACTCGAATACGGGGTGAAGGAGGGCGACGCGGCCTTCTACGGGCCGAAGATCGACATCGACGTACGCGATGCCATCGGGCGCTCCTGGCAACTGTCGACGATCCAGGCGGACTTCAACAATCCGGAGCGCTTCGACCTCGAGTACGTCGGTGCCGATAACGCCCGACATCGTCCGATCATGCTGCATCGGGCCCTCTTCGGGTCGGTCGAGCGCTTCTTCGGTGTGCTGCTTGAGCACTACGCCGGTGCGTTCCCCACCTGGCTTGCGCCTCTCCAAGTACGGGTACTGCCCGTGTCGAGCGATCACGAGGCCTACGCCGAGTCGGTCCGGGCGGCGATCGAGGCTCGTGGTTTGCGTGTTGACGCGATCGGCGCCGACGACGCTCTCGGGAAGCGGATCCGCTCCTCGAAATTGGAGAAGATCCCCTACGTTCTGGTCGTCGGCGACGATGACGTCGCGAACGGGACCGTCGGCGTGAATCCGCGAGGCGGCGAGGTGGAGCGTGACGTCGCACTCGATGAGTTCCTGCGGCGCGTCACCTCCGAGGTCGCTGAATCCTCCCGCGCTGCCATGACGGCTTGACATGGCGTTCGAACAGCTCTGGAACGGGTGGCGGTCCCACTACGTGCAAGGGGTGCCGAGGGCTTCCGAGCCGCTCCGCGACGGGCAGTCGGTGTTCACCGCCATCCTGGAATCCGACGAGACCGACGAGGAGACCCACATCGTCCACCGCGGAACGAGGTGCTTCGCGATCCTGAACGCCTTTCCGTACGCATCCGGACACTTGCTCGTTCTGCCGTACCGACAGGTCGGCGACCTGTGCGACCTGACGCCCGAGGAGACCAAAGAACTTTGGTCGATCGTCACCGATGCGACGATCGCCGTCCGCTCGGCGTTCAGCCCGGAGGGTGTGAACATCGGGATCAATATGGGTCGCGCCGCGGGTGGCTCCATCGCTGAGCACCTCCATGTCCATGTCGTGCCCCGCTGGGTAGGCGACTCGAACTTCATGACCTCGATCGCCAACACGCGGACGCTTCCGGTCGCACTCGACGAGACGGCGCAGCGTCTGAGGAGAGCGTGGCCCACTGCCGAGACAGGCCCTAAGGTCTCGGAATCATGAGCGGGAACCCCTCACCGCCGGCGGGCTCGCCTCCCGGCGGCGATGACCACGTCGATGAACTGCCCGCCGATCTCGACCCATCACTCGCCGCAGGCGCCTACCGGTTCCCCGACAACTCCCGGCGACGCGTGCCGGCCGTGACCTCCGGACTGATCGGAATCGCCGCGGTGGTGTCCGCGGTGACAGCCGAGTCCCCGTTGGTCAACGACGGCTTGGCGATCGGCGGCGCGGGTCTCATCCTGTTCGGTCTCTACGGTCTGCTCGCCGGTCCTCGAATGCGCCTCGACGAGACTCAGGCCCTGGTGCGAGCCCAGCAGGCGCTCGGTTTCCCGGTGGGTCACGCGTCCGCTCAACAGGTCTGGCGCGGGCTTCTCAGCAGGCCGACGTGGCGCGTCCTCGCCTACTCGTCGGAAGAGCCGCCACGGCGCCGAGGCTTGGTGCTCGTTGACGCGGTCGATGGGCGCGTGGTCGAGCACCTCGCTGAGGACAATGTCGAGGACTTTGCGGAGCGCGACGCGGATGCGGCGCCGGCAGGGGAGTGGAACTGATGCTTGATGGCGCCTTCCGAGGCCCGGTGGACCGCGCCGTGCGCCCAATCGGGCGCGCTTTGCGACGCACGGGACTCTCTCCCGACCATCTCACCGTCGTCGGTCTGATCGTGGCGGCGCTCGCCGCGGTCGCCGTCGCCGCGGGTCGCTTGGTGATCGGTCTGATCCTCGTGATCGCCGCCGCCCTACCCGATCTGTTCGACGGCGCGCTCGCTAAGGCGTCGGGCACCTCGAGCCAGCGCGGGGCCTTCTTCGACTCCACCGTCGACCGGATCACCGACGCCATGTTGCTCGGAGGAATCGCTTGGTACCTTGCCGACGTCGACTCGCCGCGCGCGGCACTCCTGCCCTTCGCCGTGTCCTCCGTGGCTTCGGTGATCTCCTATCAGCGCGCGAAGGCCGAATCACTCGGGCTCGACGCGAAGGGCGGTCTGATGGAACGCGCCGAGCGCATCGTGCTGCTCTGTATCGGCCTCCTTCTTGAGGCGGTCGGCCTCAGCGGATCGCTCACGGTCATCCTCTGGGGAATGCTGCTGCTCATCTCGATCACCGCCGTTCAGCGCTTCGTCAAGGTGTGGCGTCAGGCGGAGGTCGCCCCGGTGGTCCAGGCTCGGATCGACCTGCGCCGCGAGCGCCGGGCGGAGCGACGTGAGTTGCGCTCGGAGCGGCTTGGAGCGCGACGCACCGTCGTGCAGCGCCGTTCTGGGCACGAGCGCCGTCGCTGATTCTCCGATGAGCGCTCGGGTACCGGTGCTCCGATTGCGGCTCCTCGCGGCGATCGCCCGAACCATGCCGGCCCGGTTCCGACGCCGCGTACCGTCGCTTGCGGGCGGGCTCTCGTGGCTCGTTGTCAGTCCCTCGAGACGACGCCTCCTCGCATCGCATCAGCGTCGACTCACCCCGGAGGCCGTCGGTGCGGAGATCGATCGGCGGGTGCGGGCCATGGTGGCCTCCTACACGCGGTACTGGATTGACACCCTTCGCCTCCCCGCGGTCAGCGAGGAGGAGAGCCTGAGGGCTATCTCGGTCGAGGGGTACCACCACGTCGAGGAGGCCCTCGCCGCGGGGCGAGGTGCCATCCTCGCTCTCCCGCATCTCGGCGGTTGGGAGTGGGCGGGACGTTGGCTCGCGGCGCGGGGGGTGGAGGTGGTGTCCGTGGTGGAACGTCTCGAACCCCCCGAGGTGCTCGACTGGTTCACCTCCCTTCGCGCCGACCTCGGCATCGTCGTGCATCCGGCGGGTCCCGACACGGTCGGCCGGCTCCGCGAAACCTTGGATCGGAACGGCGTCGTCTGCCTCTTGAGCGACCGGGATGTCACCGGAGGTGGCTACGAGGTGGAGTTCTGCGGCGAGGTGACACGTCTTCCGGCTGGGCCCGCCGTACTCGCGCTGCGCACCGGTGCTCCGCTGCTCCCGACCGCCGTCTATCAGGTCGAGGGGGACCGTCACCTCGGGCTCGTCGTGGACCCAATCGACACCGCTCGGAGGGACGGCTTCCGGCGCGACACCGAACGGGTCATGGCCGATCTCTCGGCGGCGCTCGAGGCCCTGCTCAGCCGAGCGCCCGAGCAGTGGCACCTCTTCCAGCCGAACTGGCCGACTGATCCGGGGTGGGTGGCGTGCTGAGGGTCGGAATGTTCTGCCCCTACAGCCTCACGGTGCCCGGTGGCGTGCAGGCACAGGTGCTCGGCCTCGCAGAGGAGATGCGAGGACGGGGGCACGAGGTCCGCGTGCTCGGTCCCTGCGATGGACCGCCGCCGACCACCTATGTGACGCCCCTCGGCAACAGCCTGCCGACCGCCGCGAACGGCTCTATCGCACCGCTCGCTCCCGATCCGTCAGCGGCTCTGCGCACGATCCGAGCCGTGCGTGACGAGGGATTCGACGTGTGGCACCTCCACGAGCCGCTCGCCCCCGGCCCGACCCTCACAGCGTTGACACTCCACTCCCGGCCGATCGTCGGCACATTCCACGCGGCGGGCCGGTCATCGAGCTATCGCTACCTCGCCCCAGTCCTGCGGCGACTCGTCCGTCGGGTGGACCTCGCCGTCGCCGTCTCGCGAGACGCGCGGGCGCTCGTGCGGGGGTACCTCGGAGGGGAGTACGAGGTCCTCTTCAATGGCATATCGGTACCTCCGCGGCCGCTCGACCTGGAGGACGACGGTCGTCCCCATCTGCTCTTTCTCGGACGCCATGAGGAGCGGAAGGGGCTCGAGGTTCTGCTCCGCGCCTTTGATCGCCTGGAGCGGGGATCCGGCACGTATGGACGTCCGGTCCTCGACATCGTCGGCGACGGACCGGATACCGCGCGGCTTCGAGGCGAGTACTCCGATCCGGAACGTTTCCGCTGGCATGGACGGGTGAGCGAGGAGACGAAATGGCGGCTCCTCTGGAGTGCTGAGGTGCTGTGCGCCCCGGCTCTGAGAGGGGAGTCGTTCGGTGTCGTGCTCCTCGAGGGCATGGCGAGTGGGGCGACGGTGGTCGCCAGCGACATCGACGGATACCGCAACGTCGCCACCGACGGCCGAGACGCGCTCCTCGTTCCGCCCGGGAGCGTCGAGAGACTGGACGAGGCGCTTCGCGCGGCGCTGACCGATGGCGAGCTGCGAAACCGTCTGCGGATCGCCGGACTCGAGCGGGCGTCCGCGTTCGCCATGTCGGCGTTAGCGGACGCCTACATCGAGCGATATCACCGGCTCCTCAACCGCTCGGTTTCGAACTGATCGGTCCCTCTCATCGAGGCCGCCGTAGACTCGCCCCGCATGTCGTCGGCCCCCCTCGCCCCACGATCGGTTGACCGATGACCATCGATCCCGTCGCGCCGTCGCGCCGTCGTCGCCGGCTCCTCATGGCCTGCGCGACGATCACCATTGCCATTCCGATCGCCATCGTCGCGGTGGTGGTCGGCGTCGCGTTGGTGCCTGCCCTCCTCGTCGCCATCGGTCTCGGCATTGCGACCAGCTTGGTCCTGTCCTCTCGGGCGCAGTCCGCCGTGCTGGCGGTAACCGGTGCCCGCGAGCTGCGTGAGGACGAGTCCCCGCGATTAAGCGGGCTCGTGGAGGGCCTGTGCCTCACGAGCGGGGTGACGGCCCCGGCCCTGCTCGCGATCGACTCGGACACGCCGAACGCCCTCATTGCCCGCCACGGTGACGAGCGCGCCTCCCTCATCGTCACGACAGGTCTTCTTCGCTCACTCAGCAGAATCGAGTTGGAGGGCGTGGTGGCCCATCTGCTCGCACGGCTGAAGCGTCGTGAGGTGCGTGTCGCCACGGCCGCCGTGCTCCTCGCCTCCGGCCCCGTGTACGCGACGGAGCGTTCGGGAGCCGCGGCGTCCATCGTGGCCACCGTGCTGCGACCCGTTCGTCCGCTCGCCTCGCGCCTGAGACTCGCCGTCTGCCCACCCGCGGCGATCATCCACGCCGACGTCGAGGGTGTCGGCCTCACCCGATACCCACCGGGGCTCATTGCCGCGCTCGAGCGGATCGCCGCGGCACCGGCCGGGCCGCTGCTCGGCTCGTTGTCCACAGCGCAACTCTGGCTCGTGGAGCCAGCTGTCGCCGCGGGATCCTCCGCGAGCGGCACCCATCCACCCTTGGACCAGCGCATTGCACTAATGAGGGAACTATGAACACCAATCGAATCGGCACCCGCGCGCGCTCTCGTGGCCCGGTCCTCCTCGCTTCGCTGATCACCGCCTCGCTCATCGCGGCCGCCTGCGGCGGCGGAGAAGAGGCCGAGGTGATCGAGCCGGCCACCGAGCCGGCCACCGATGCCCCGGTTGAGACCACCGCGGTCGAGACCACGCTTGCGGAGACGACCACCACCGAAGCGCTCCCCATGGAGACGCTTCCAGACATCACAACCACCACCGTTGTGGGCGAGCCCGAGTTCCGCATCCCGCTGCTCGGCACGATTGTCGATTCGGCAGAGGCCTATCCGGACCGTCCCGCCCTGGCGATCAAGATCCCCAACAACTCCAAAGCGCTTCCCCAGACCGGGCTCAACGAGGCCGACATCGTCTACGAGGAGATCGTCAACGATCGGATCACTCGCTTCGCTGCGGTATTCCACTCCCAGGGAAGCGAGCCCGTCGGGCCGATCCGCTCGGGCCGAGCCCAAGACATCGACCTGCTGTCGAACTTGAACGGGCCGCTCTACGCCTGGTCGGGAGGCAACGACGGCGTGACCCGCCTCGTGCGGGCCTCAACCTTCGTCGATCTCGACGGGCGCTACACCAGCGGCTACTACCGTCGTGACGGCC
>JAYQAE010000008.1:22102-26944 GCA_038136655.1 Ilumatobacteraceae bacterium | reverse complement strand
CGCGGTAACCGACTCGGGTGCTGAGGCTCTCACCCTGGTGAACACCCTGCTCGGTCTCGCCCTCGATCCGACCACCCTCCGGCCGGCGCTCGGCAATGGGGGTGGTGGCCTCTCTGGCCCGGCGATTCATCCTGTCGCGGTTCGCGCTGTGGCGGACGTTCGATCCGCCCTTCCTGACATGCCCATCGTCGGAGCCGGAGGCATCGCGAACACCTTTGACGCCATCGAGTTGATGGCGGTCGGCGCATCCGCGGTGCAGATCGGGACGGCGCTCTTCGCCGATCCACGGGTACTCGCTCGAGTCCGCGATGGCCTGATCGATGAGGCGCATCGCCGCGGTCTTCCGTCGGTGTCGGCCTTCACCGATCTGGCCGCGCGTTGACGGGTATTCGCAGTCGGCGACCTGCGTCGTTGTAGCGTTCGGCCATGGCGACTCCTCCGGCACTCACACCCGAGCAGCGCAGAGCAGCGCTCGAGAAGGCCGCGGCCGCTCGCACTGCGAGGGCCGAGGTGAAGGCGAGACTCAAAATGGGCTCGCTCTCGCTGGCCGACGCTCTCGGCTCCGATGACATCCACATCGCCAAGATGAAGGTGGTCGCTCTCCTCGAGGCGCTACCCAAGGTCGGCAAGGTGAAGGCCCGGCGGATTATGGACGAGATCGGTATCGCCGACAACCGTCGGATCCAGGGTCTCGGAGCACAGCAGCGCTCCGCCCTGCTCGAGCGCCTTGGCTCCTGAACCGCTGGTCGTCGTCGTCTCCGGACCCGGAGGGGTCGGCAAAGGGACCATCGTCGACCTCCTCGTCGAGCGCGATCACCGGCTGTGGCTCTCGAGGTCGTGGACCACAAGAGCGCGTCGGGACGGAGAGGCCGAGGACGCCTACGTCTTCACGGATGGACCCAGTTTCGAGCAGCGGATCTCCGAGGGCGGATTCCTCGAATGGACCGAGTTCCTCGGCAACTACTACGGCACGCCGACCCCCGACACCTCGAGCCTCGAGGGTCGTGACCTCGTGCTGGAGATCGAGCTCGACGGCGCCCGGCAGGTCAAGGAGCAGCACCCCGACGCGATCCTGATCTTCGTGCTTCCCCCGTCGCGTGATGAGCAGGAGCGTCGCTTGCGGGGGAGGGGCGACCCCAACGACAAGGTGTTCGCGCGGCTCCGCAAGGCGGAACTCGAGGAACCGCTCGGAATCGCGATCGCCGATCATGTCGTGGTCAACGACGACTTGAGCACCACGGTCGACGCGATGATGGCGATCATCGAATCGGAACGAAGCCGGTAGGCTCCTCCCGCCTACCAGCACGAGGAGTTGCCATGCCCCAGTCGCACGACACCATGATGAGCCCGCCGATCGAGAACCTCCTCGGTCGCGTCGACTCCAAGTTCTCGCTTGTCACCCTGGCCGCCCGCCGGGCCCGGAACATCAACTCCTACTTCAACCAGCTCGGTGACGGCCTCGGTCACATGGTTCCGCCTCAGGTCTCCTCCACCGCTCGCAAGCCGCTCAGCCTCGCCTTCGAGGAAATCGACGCCGACAAGATCGTGTGGGCGGAGCCGGTCGAGGAGGTTGCTGAGGAGCTCTCGCTCCCCGTCGGCGAGGGATTCGCCGACGACGACGCCGGCTGATCCCGTCATGCTCGCCGGCCGGAGGGTCGTCCTCGGCGTCAGCGGGGGCATAGCCGCCTACAAGTCGGTCGAGCTCTGCCGCCGACTCGTCGACGCCGGAGCTCATGTCACGCCGGTCCTCACCGAGGGAGCGCTCCGCTTCGTCGGCCGAACCACCTTCGACGCCCTCGCGAGCGAGCGAGCGCTCGTCTCGCTCTGGGAAGGCGAGTCGCGCATCCCCCACACTGAACTCGGGCGCCGAGCCGACCTGGTGGTGGTGGCCCCCGCAACCGCTCGGGTCATCGGCGCATTGGCCAACGGCCTCTCGACGGATGTGCTCACCAACGTGTTGATAGCCACGCGCGCGCCAGTGGTGGTATGTCCCGCCATGCACACGGAGATGTGGGAGCACCCGGCCGTGGTCGCGAACATCTCGACCCTTCGTTCGCGCGGCGTAACCATCGTCGAACCCGAGGCCGGCCGTCTCGCCGGAGGCGACCTCGGCGTGGGACGTTTGGCCGGCCTCGACAGCATTCTCAGCGCGGTCGAAACCACCCTCTCGCTCAGCGGAGACCTCGCCGGGCGGCGCGTGGTGGTGACCGCCGGTGGAACTAGGGAGCCGATCGACGCGGTTCGGGTTATCTCCAACCGGAGCTCGGGCCGTCAAGGCCACGCGATCGCCGCCGAGGCGGCTCGTCGGGGAGCCGAGGTCATCCTCATCACGGCGGCCGAATCGGCCGCTCCCGCGGGATGCGCGGTCGTGCGCGTCGACACGGCCGAGCAGATGGGCGACGCGCTCGACCGCGAGGCCCCGAGTGCCGATGCCGTGATCATGGCGGCGGCCGTGGCCGACTTCCGTCCGGTGCGGATCTCCGACGGCAAGCACAAGAAGGCCGATGGCCTTCCCGAGATCCGTCTCGAACCCACCCGCGACCTGCTGTCCGGACTGGGTGCGGCCAAGCCCGCTGGTCAGGTGCTCGTCGGATTCGCCGCCGAGACGGACGACCTCGTCGACAACGCGCGTCGCAAACTGTCCGCCAAGTCGCTCGACCTGATCGTGGCCAATGACGTCTCGGCTCCCGAGGTCGGCTTCGGACATGCGACGAACGCGGTCACCATCCTCGACCGAGAGGGGGGTGCCGAGGAGACCGGCCTGCTCTCGAAGGAGGCGATCGCCACCCGCGTGATCGACCGCGTGGCTAGGCTCCTCCCCGCGGTGCGCTGAGCAGAGGCTCCTCGCGTCCGGCCGGTTCGACCGGCGTACAGCAACCGAGCATCCTGCACCGGAGAACACACGAGGAGCGATCGTGGCACGTTGGACATTCACCTCTGAGAGCGTCACCGAAGGCCATCCCGACAAGGTGGCCGACCAGGTCAGCGACGCGATTCTCGACGCGATCCTGACCGAGGACCCGAACGGCCGCGTCGCTTGCGAGACCATGGTCACCACCGGCCTGTGCGTGGTGGCGGGCGAGATCACCACCTCGGCCTATGTCGAGATCCCGAGGATCGTCCGCAAGACCATCAAAGACATCGGCTATGACGACGCGAGCGCCGGGTTCGACGGTGACACCTGTGGAGTCATCGTGTCGATTGACGACCAGAGCAGCGACATCGCCCAAGGTGTCGACTCCTCAGAGGAGACCCGTTCGAAGGGATCGGTGGAGGACGAACTCGACCGGCAGGGTGCCGGCGACCAAGGGATGATGTTTGGCTTCGCCTGCGACGAGACCCCCGACCTCATGCCCCTTCCCATCTGGACGGCGCATCGTCTCGCCGAGCGGCTCGCTCATGTGCGGCATCACGGTCAGGTGCCCTACCTGCGGCCGGATGGCAAGACCCAGGTCACCTTCGAATACGAGGACGGGGTGCCGGTGGCCATCAGGAACGTTGTGCTCAGCACCCAGCACCAGGACGGCATCGATCGAGACACGGTCATCCGTCCCGACATGATCGAGCAGGTCATCACGCCGGTCATCCCCGAGCAGTTCGCCGACGATGACTACGAGATCTTCGTGAACCCGACGGGACGCTTCGTCACCGGCGGCCCGCAGGGCGACTGCGGTCTCACCGGTCGAAAGATCATCGTCGACACGTACGGCGGCATGGGCCGTCACGGTGGGGGAGCCTTCAGCGGTAAGGACCCCTCCAAGGTCGACCGCTCCGCCGCCTACGCCGCCCGTTGGGTCGCCAAGCACGTCGTCGCATCCGGTGCGGCGCGTCGCTGCGAGGTCCAGGTGGCCTACGCGATCGGCGTCGCTCACCCGATGAGCATCCTCGTGCAGACCTTCGGTACCGAGCAGGTCGACCCCGCGCGAATCGAGAGCGCCGTCGGCGACGTCTTCGACCTCCGTCCCGGCGCGATCATCCGCGATCTCGACCTCCTGAAGCCCGGCTACCTCCGCACGGCCGCCTACGGCCACTTCGGTCGGCCGGGGTTCAGCTGGGAAGAGCTCAGCCGGCTCGACGACTTCACCTCGGCCGTCGGCCTCTGAGCCGGCGTGGGGTCGGGGGCCCACTCGGCGCCGGTGGTCCGGGTACTGCCCGACCGGTCCGGCCCCGACAAGACCTTCGACTACCTCTGGCCCCATCGGGTTGACGATCCCCCCGCTCTGACCGGCAACCGGGTTCGGGTCGACCTCCATGGCCGCCGTGTCGGCGGATGGGTGGTCGGAGTGTCTGAGGACGAGCCCTCCACGGATTCGCTCAAGACCGTGGCAACGCTGTCGGGTCTCGGACCGATGAGCGAGGTCATCGAACTCGCCGACTGGGCCGCGGCTCGGTGGGCCGGCCGTCGAAGTCACTTCCTTTCCGCCGCCTCGCCCCCGCGAGCGGTTCGCGCCGTCGGCGCATCGCGACGCACCGGCTCCGCGCCCCAACCGAGCTCCCCGGCCGCGGCACGGCTTCTCGAGAGTGGCGGGGGCGTCCTGCGTCTTCCTCCCTCAGCCGATCAGCTCCCGGCGAGCGCGGGCGCGCGCGCGGTCGGGCCGGCCCGCCGCGGCGTCCCCCGCGGGGGCGGCGCGGCCAGCCACGCCGCCCCCCGCCCGCCCGCCGAGTGCCCCCCCGCCCCCACGCCCGCCGCGCACCCACCCCAGACCCCCCGCGCCCCGCCAACCCACGCTCAATCGCCCCCCACACCCCCCCGCCCCCCCCCCCCCCACACCCACACCCCCCTACCCCCACCCACGCGGAACAGCCACAGACCTAGAATAACCGTACACACCAGCCCTAATC
>JAYQAE010000008.1:0-22092 GCA_038136655.1 Ilumatobacteraceae bacterium | reverse complement strand
CTCCCGGCGAGCGCGAGCGCGCGCGCGCGCGGGCCGACCCTCGTCGTCGTCCCCGGAGTGGACGACGCGGCGATCCTCGCCGCCCGCATCCGGCGCGCCGGGGTCAGCGTCGCCCATCTGCCTGATCAGTGGTCCGAGGCGCGCTCGGGGGTCGACCTCGCGGTGGGAACCCGGACCGCGGTGTGGGCGTCGATACCCGACCTCTCGGCGATCGTGGTGCTCGACGAGCACGATGAGCGTCTCCAGGCGGAGCGCACGCCCTGCTGGCATGCGCGAGAGGTCGCGTTGGAACGAGGTCGCCGTCTCGGGGTTCCGGTGCTCTTGGTGTCGCCGGTGCCAACGGTGGAAGCACTCGAAGGGCGCGTGCTTGAGCATCCTCCCTTGGACCGGGAGCGTCGAGGTTGGCCGCGGGTCGTCGTCGACGATCGAGGGGAGGTGGAGCCGTGGCGACGCTCCCTGCTCGGTTCGGAGTTGATTGCGGAACTCCGCGACCAGTCCCGAACCGTGGTGTGCGTGATGAACGTGACCGGCCGCGCCCGACGACTCGCCTGCCGTGGGTGCGCGGTGGTGCTGCGCTGCGAGGTGTGCGAGGCGGCGGTCGCAATCTCCGAGGACGGCGGCTTGGTCTGCCCCTCGTGTGGTCACCAGCGGCCCGCGGTGTGCACAGACTGCGGTTCGAGCGCCTTCGCGAACCTCCGGCCGGGGGTTCGCCGTCTCCGAGAGGAGATCGAGGCCGCCGCCGGGCGAGCGGCCATCTCGGTGGAGGGCGACGACCCGCATCGCTCAGTCCAAGCCGCCGGATCGGCGGCTGTGTTCGTCGGCACCGAAGCGGTCCTCCATCGGGTGAGCTCCGCCGACACCGTCGCCTTCCTCGACATCGACGCGGAGCTGCTGGCACCGCGGTTCCGGGCGGGAAGTCAAGCGCTCGGTTTGATCGCGCGTGGCGCGCGTTTAGCCGGTGGTTCCGCTGAGGGCGGTCTGCTGATTCTCCAGACCAACAGCCCTGATCACCCCGTGGTGCGCGCTGTCGCGAACACCGATCCATCGTTCGCGGTCGAGGCCGACCGGAACATCCGAGCCCAACTCGCCCTCCCTCCTTTTGGGGCGTTGGCGCGGGCGACCGGCGCCGGGGTCGACCGCCTCATCTCGTCGCTTCCGGCCACGGTCGCCGCCTCACCCACCGAGGACGGCTACCTCATCCGGGCAGCCGATGTCGACGAGCTCGGCGCCGCGCTCGCTGCCGCGGAGCGTCCGACGGGGGTCAGGGTGCTTGTCGATCCCCAACGCTGAGCACGCGGAAGCCGCGTCGCGAGGTGACCCGGTCGACGGGGTGGCCGCGCTCGATCAGCCAAGAGGAGAGCGAATCGGCCCCGAGATGTCGCGACACGACGAGGTGCGCGAGAGCGTCCACGTCGAGTCGGTCGAGCCAGCTCGCGAGCAGCGAGCGCATCTCCTCCTTCCCGATGCGTATCGGCGGGTTCGATCGAATGGCCGCGAAACGCAGTGGAGGGGGCACCTCGTCGGGGGCGCACACCCGGACGTTGTCGAGGCCGAGCCGCTTCGCGTTCGAGGCGGTCAGGTTCCGCGCTCGGCGGTTCACATCCACCGCCCAGACGGTCGCATCGGGGCTCTGGTGGGCCATGACCAGCGCGATCGGACCAGAACCGCAGCCGAGATCGAGGAGATCGCCGGTCGTCGGCGGTGGGGGAGAGGTGTTGAGGAGGAGCGCGGTCGCGGTGTCGAGTCGACCATGGCTGAACACGCCCGCATCGGTGTCGAGAGAGAACGAGATCGAGCCGGCGGTGACGTCGATGCGGCGGGGATCGCTCGGCGCATCAGGCTCTTCGTCGAAGTAGTGCGCCATTGCTTCGGTAGCCTGCCACCTGTGGGCCTCGAGATCCGAACCTTCGGCGACCCGGTGCTCAAGTCGCAGGCAGCACCCGTCGTTGACGTCGACGGCCGGGCGATCCGACTCGTCGAGCAGATGTTTGACACCCTCGACCACAGCGATGGGGGTATCGCTCTCGCTGCCCCGCAGATCGGAGTGCAGAAGCAGGTGGTCGTCTGGGATCTCGACGGGGACCGGCGCGCCATCTTCAACCCGGAGATCGTCGAATCCTCCGGGGAGTGGGTGTACGACGAGGGATGTCTCTCCATTCCAGGCCTGTACGTCGAGTTGGTTCGACCGCGCACCGTCCTGCTCCGAGGGGTCGATGTCAACGGCGAGATCATCGAGTACGAAGCCGATGATCTCGAGGCGCGGATGTACCAGCACGAGCTCGATCACCTGAACGGCGTGCTCATGTTCGACCGGATGGGCGACGAGCAGCGACGTGAGGCGATGGCTGAGTACCGGCGGATCACCTCCGGCGAGGGTGACGGCGAACCTCGTCCGCGTCGCCTTCGATTCCGCTGACCGATGGATCTCGTTTACCTCGGCACCCCTGAGGTCGCCGCGGTGCCGTTGCGAGCACTGGTTGCCGCCGGCCATTCCGTGCGCCTCGTCGTCACCGGACCGCCGAGACGCCGAGGACGCCGAGCCTCGCTCTCGCCCTCGCCGGTCGAGTCAGCCGCGCGTGAGCTCGATCTTCCCGTCGCCTATGACCTCGACTCCCTACAAGGGGTCGACGCCGAACTCGGGGTAGTCGTCGCCTTCGGCCGACTCATCCCAGCGTGGATCCTGGAGGCGCTCCCCATGGTCAACCTGCATTTCTCCGACCTGCCGCGCTGGCGGGGGGCGGCTCCGGTTGAACGGGCGATTCTCGCAGGAGACACATCCACCGCCGTGTGCCTCATGCAACTCGAGGAGGGCCTCGATACCGGGCCGGTTCACGCGAGGACGCGCGTCGAGATCGGGGAGTCCACCGCCGAGGAACTCACGATGTCGCTCGGTGAGGCGGGTGCCGCACTCCTCGTCGAGTGTCTGGCGACCGGACTCGGCGCTCCGGTGCCTCAGTCCGGCGAGGCCACGTACGCCGACAAGATCACGCGCGATGATCTGCGAATCGATTGGGCCGCCGACCCCGTCATCGGGCTCCGCCAGGTCAGGGTCGGCGGTGCCTGGACGACCTGGCGAGGAGCGGTGGTGAAGATCATCGAGGCGACAACGGCCCACGATGGGCTCCGCCCGAGCATCGTTCGCCCTGAGGGACGTGGCGACGTCAGTTTCGATGCCTGGTGGCGCGGAGCCCGGCCCGAGCCGGACGAGTGGTTCCTGTGAGCGCTCGAGCCCTCGCTCTGGAGGTGCTCGGACGAATCGAACGGGACGGCGCCTACGCCAATCTCGTGCTGCCAGCGACCCTCAACAGAAGTGACCTCGGCGCCGCCGACCGAGGAATGGTCACCGATCTCGTCTACGGAACCACCCGGATGCGGAGGGCCTGCGATCTGCTCGTCGACCGGTTCGTAGAAGTGCCGCCCGACGACTCGACGCGAAGCCTGCTGCGGCTCGGTGCCTACCAACTCGTGTTCGGCGGGGTCGCGGCGCACGCTGCCGTCTCCGAAACCGTGGCGCTCGCTCCCCGTCGCACGCGGGGCTTCGTGAACGCCGTCCTTAGGCGAGTGGCGAGCATCGAGATGACTTGGCCCTCGGATGCGGCTCGGCTCAGCTACCCCGACTGGATCCATGATCTGCTCGTCGACGAACTCGGGGATGTCGACGCCGCCGAGGCCCTCGAGCGCATGAATGTCGCTCCCACTGTGAACCGCCGGGCGGACGGATACGTGCAGGATCCCGCATCCCAGTGGGTAGCGGCCTCGGTCGAAGCGCGCCGCGGAGAGCTGATCGCCGATCTCTGCTCCGCGCCAGGAGGCAAGACGACGGCGATGGCTGCGACCGGGGCCGATGTGGTCGCCCTCGACCTCCACCCCGCGCGTGCAGGGCTGGTCGCCGACAACGCGGCGGCAACGGCGGCTGAGGGTGTCGGGCGGGTGTACCCGCTCGCCGCCGACTCCTGTCGCCCGCCTCTCACCGAGGGCGTCTTCGATGCCGTCCTGATCGATGCCCCGTGCTCGGGTCTCGGAGCGCTCCGCCGGCGGCCGGACGCGCGCTGGAGGGTCACTCCCCAGACGATCCGCGATCTCGTCCCGGTGCAGGCTGACCTCCTCGCGGCCGGTGCCCGGCTTCTTCGCCCGGGTGGTCGACTGATCTTCAGCGTGTGCACTCTGACCGCCGCAGAGTCGATCTCGCATCGCACTCCGGAGGGTCTCGAGATCGACCCCTCACAGCCCGTCGGATCGTGGCGACCGTTCGGGGACGGGTGGCGGGTCCTTCCCCACGACGCGGACACCGATGGGATGGTGATGCTGCGGTACCGTCGACGGCCATGACCCGTCCGGCGAAGGTGCTCACCGTGAGCGACGGCGTGGCTTCAGGTCACCGTGACGACACCGGTGGCCGAGGTCTCGCCGAGCACCTCGCGGCCCACGACTTCGAGGTCGTCGACCATGTCGTTATCCCCGACGGTCGGGAATCTGTGGCTCAGGCGTTGAACGCACTGGCCGCTGACTTCTGTGGCCTGATAGCGACCACCGGAGGAACGGGTTTCGGGCCGAGGGACTTGACCCCGGAGGGGACGCGCGACGTCATCGACCGGGAGGCGCCCGGTCTCGCCGAGGCGATGCGAGCCATCAGCCCGTTCGGTCGTCTCTCGAGGGGTCGCGCGGGCACGATCGGATCGGCTCTTGTCATCAACCTCCCCGGCTCACCGAAGGGTGCGATCGAGCAGATCGACGCGGTGATCGACGTGCTCGGACACGCGCTCGACCTCCTCGCCGGTACCGATCGCACCCACTGACCCCGGTCGGTCCTCGGAGAGGCACGGTTAGCCTGCCGGCGTGCTCAGGATCGTTCTACCGAAGGGATCCCTCGAAAAGGCCACCCTCGAACTGTTCGAGGCCGCCGACCTGCCGGTGTCGCGGTCGTCATCCGTCGACTATCGGGCCTCGATCGACGATCCCCGCGTCGCCGAGGTGCGGATCCTCAGACCTCAGGAGATCCCCGTCTATGTGGCAGAGGGCCTCTTCGATCTCGGCATCACGGGTCGTGACTGGGTAACCGAGACCTCCTCGGACGTCGTCAGCCTCGGTGAGCTGCGGTACTCGAAGGCGACCTCCGACCCGGTTCGCGTGGTCGTGGCGGTCGCCGGTGACTCACCGGTCGGATCGGTGTCCGACCTCCCCGATGGCGTGAGGGTGGCCTCGGAGTACCCGGAGATGACCCGACGATTCTTCGCCGAGCGCGGAGTCGCCGCGGACGTGCGCCTCTCCTACGGAGCGAGTGAGGCCAAGATTCCCGACATCGCCGACTGCGTCGTGGACATCACCGAGACTGGTCGAGCCCTCCGGGCGGCCGGCCTCCGGGTGATCGACACGATCCTCACCAGTTGGACCGAGGTGGTAGCGAACCCCGCGGCCCACGCCGATCCCGAACGACGTCGAGCCATGGAACAGCTGATGGTCCTGTTGAACGGCGCTCTCGACGCGCGCGGCAAGGTGCTGCTCAAGCTCAACGTGACCGCATCCCGGCGCGATGATGTGCTCGCCGTGCTCCCGTCGGCGAAGTCACCGACCATCAACCAACTTGCGAACGGTGACTTCGCGATCGAGAGCGTCGTCGAGAAGTCGGGAATCAACCGGATCATCCCGGCCCTCTCCGAGGCGGGGGCGACCGACCTGCTCGAGATCCCAATCTCCAAGATCGTCCCCTGAGTTCGGCCGTGCTCCACTCGATGCGTCGCTCCACCGGGGAGGTCGCCAACTTCGACGACGACTCAGGGCTCGGGCTGATCGCTGCCGACGATGGATCATCGGTGCCATTCCACTGCGTTGCGATCGTCGACGGCACTCGCACGGTTCGAACCGGCGCGAGGGTCAGGTTCCGACTCACGCAACGACTCGGACGCGCCGAAGCGGCGGACATCGAGCCTCTCGCCTGATCCGGTGGGGCGAGACGAGGAGATCATCGCGGTGATCGCCGCGCTCCAGACGGGCGAGGTGGTGTCCTACGGGGACGTCGCGGCGACGGCTGGATGGCCGGGTCGCGCACGTCTTGTCGGCCGACTACTCGCTACGACCGACCACGAGGTGCCCTGGTGGCGGGTGGTGAGCTCCTCGGGGCGTCTCGTCCCGGGTGGCGAGGACCAACAACAGCGACTACTTGAGGGCGAGGGAGTTGTGGTGGCCGAGGGGCGGGTGCGCTCAGCCCCGGCCGGACGCTTCAGTCGGCAGCGCCGGACGCGGCCTTGACCTGAACGAACGCCATCCGGATATTGGCTAGGGCATCGGTCATCGTCTGGTGCTCGTCACCAAGTCGAGCGCCGAGCCCCTCCACTAGGCAGCCCACCGCGTCGATCGCCAGCGCGGCAGAAACCAAGTCGACCGGATCGGAGGAGAGGTGGATGGCGGCCAATTCGTACAGGCCCATCACGTGATTGGTGACCACGACCTCAGCGGGAACCGAGGCGAGTCGGGAGCGGGCGTCTTCGAGGGCCTCGGCGGCTTGGCGGACGGCGTCGTCCGAGTCACCACCGGGTGCTCCGTCGAATTCGATCTCGTCGGATTCGTCAATCACGGCCGTTAGTCTACGGGGGCCGCCGGGCGAGCCCGGGGGCCACAACCGACGCGAAGTGGGGGAGACCCCCACCCGGCCACCGTGGGGTGCGCCCGGGTCCTGACGATCCGGGCACGGCCCGGGGAGTGCATGGGCTTCGCCACGCACACCCGGGAGGCCACAGCCCTTGCACAGGAGAGTCACGTCATAGCACCGCCGAAGAGCGACCAGCACCGGATCAATGACCGGATACGAGCCCGCGAAGTCCGACTGATTGGTCCCGAGGGGGACCAGCTCGGAATCCAACCGGTCCCCGAGGCACTGCGGATGGCCAGAGGTCTCGATCTCGATCTCGTCGAGGTGGCCCCGGCCGCGAACCCCCCGGTGTGCCGGATCATGGACTACGGCAAGTTCCGGTACGAGGAGGCGCAGAAGGCCAAGGAGTCCCGGCGCAAGTCGACCCAGGTCTCGGTGAAAGAGGTCAAGTTCCGGCCGAAGATCGGCAGGGGTGACTTCGACACCAAGGTGCGTCATCTGATCGAGTTCCTCGAAGACGGACACAAGGTCAAGGTGACCCTGCAGTTCCGCGGCCGAGAGATGGCCCACCCGGAACTCGGGACCAGGATCCTCGATCAGGTCATCGAATCGGTCGGTCCGCTCGGAAAAATCGACAGCCAGGCGCGGCTCGAAGGTCGCTCGATGTCGATGGTGATGTCGCCCGACAAGAAGGCGGCCGAAGCGGCCCGGAAGGCTCAGGAGGCGGAGGCCGCGAGCGCGGCGGCTGAGCGTGACAAGAACGACGTGGTCGCCGAGGAGTCGACGATCGTGAACGAAGAACAAGAGAGCTAGGAGACACGACATGCCGAAGATGAAGACGAGCAAGACGGCCGCGAAGCGGTTCAAGAAGACCGGCTCCGGCAAGCTGCGCCGCCAGCAGGCCATGCGCCAACACCTCTTCGAGAAGAAGCCGTCCACGCGCACCCGTCGACTCGACGGGGACGTCGATGTGCATTCCACCGACGAGCGCAACATCAAGCGACTCCTCGCGGAGCGCTGACCACGGCATCAGCTGTGGTGGAGACGAGAGAATCGAACAAGGAGAAATGACATGGCACGCGTGAAGCGCGGTGTGGCCGCAAAGAAGCGGCACAAGAAGGTCCTGAAGCAGGCCCGCGGTTACTACGGCAACAAGAGCCGTTCCTTCCGGGCGGCGAACGAGCAGGTCATGCGGAGCGGGCAGTACGCCTTCCGCGACCGTCGCGCCAAGAAGGGCGAGTTCCGCCGTCTGTGGATCCAGCGGATCAACGCGGGCTGCCGTCAGCACGACATGAGTTACTCGCGATTCATCGCGGGTCTCTCAGCCGCGGGCATCGAGGTTGACCGCAAGATCCTCGCCGATCTCGCCGTCACCGATCCGGCTGCCTTCGGTGCCCTGGTGGAGCAGGCCAAGGCAGCTCTGTGACCAGCGGGATCGGTTCGGCCGATCCCGAATCGGAGTCCGTACTCGGATTCCGCAACCCGAGGATCCAGCGACTGCGTCGTCTGGTCTCGAGACGCGAGGAGCGTCGCGAGACCGGGCTCGCTGTCGTGGAGGGAGCAACGCTGATCCGCGAGGCACTCTCCGCCGGTTGGGTCTGCGCCGAGGAATTCGTCACCGAGGGAGCCACCGCGGTCACTCGGGTGGAGACCCGCTGGGTCGCCGAGGGCGTCCTCGAACGAGTGGCATCGACCGAGAGCCCGCGTCCCAACGTCGCGCTCTTCAAGGTGCCCGAGTCCCGTGGTCTCAGCGGGGTGACGACAGCATTGGTCGTCGACCGGATGGCCGACCCGGGAAACCTCGGGACCGTGATCCGCTCGGCAGAGGCAGCCGGGTTTGACGCGGTAGTCGCCACACCGGGCAGTGTCGACCACCTCTCACCCAAAGTTGTGAGGGCGTCGGCTGGAGCGCGGTTTCACGTGCCGACCCTCGAAGCCGACCTGCACGACTTGCGCGACAGCGGGTTCCACCTCATCGGAACCTCCTCGCACCGCGGCGATGGATACCTCGAGGTCGATTGGTCCGAACCGGTCCGCCTTGGGATCGTCGTCGGCAACGAGGCGCACGGAATCGATGACGACGCGCCGGTCGACGGCTGGGTGTCGATCCAACACGCGGGGCGAGCCGAGAGCCTCAACGCGGCCATGGCGGCGACGATCGTGTGCTTCGCCGCGGCGCGCGGTCGCGGATTGTTGTGACACCGATGGGTGGTCGCCCGAGTCGCTCGCGCCTAACCTCTGTGGAGTGTCCAGTCTGGCCCAACACCGATTTCCGCGCCCCGGGTGGCTCACCCGGGGATACTGATCTCCTGACAGCGGATCGGTCCCCTCGCCGCGCCGGGGAGTTTCGGAGGGAAGCGACAGCCGTCGGGGCGACCCGGTCGGGGGAGACGAGATGACACCAGAAATCGACGAAGCGCGCGAGGCCGCACTCAGCGCCATCGGTCAGGCCGACACGGTGGCGGATCTCGAGCGTGCGGTGGCGGAGCACCTCGGCAAGCGGGGGATGCTCGCTGGGCTGAAGAAGGGCCTCGGCGCCATCGACGATCCCGACGCGCGCCGAGAGGCCGGTGCGGCTATGCACGCCTCGCGCACCGCACTCGAGGAGGCCGTCGAGGCTCGACGGGGCGAGTTGGGTGGAGCCGAGACCGAGCGGCGTATCGCCGAGGAACGACTCGACCTCACCGAGTTTCGCTCCGACGGTTCACGCGGTCACCTGCACATCGTCACCCAGGCTTGGCAGCGACTTGAGGATGTGTTCCTCGGGCTCGGATTCAGCGTCGCTGAGGGTCCCGAGGTCGAGACCGACTGGCACAACTTCGAGGCCTTAAACATGGGGGAGGGGCACCCCGCCCGCGGAGAGTTCGACACCCTGTTCGTTGATCACGTTCCTCCGGGTGGTCGACTCGGAACCACCCTGCTGCGCACCCATACCTCCCCGGTGCAGATCAGAACCATGCTGACGCAGGAACCCCCGATCTACGTCGTCGCCCCTGGTCGGGTGTTCCGGCGCGACACACCGGATGCCACGCACATGCCGGTCTTCCACCAGATCGAAGGCCTCGTCGTCGATCGCGGAATCTCGATGACCGACCTCGCCGGAACGATCGAGGCGTTCACGAAGGCCTTCTTCGGCGCCGGGTTCACCTCGCGACTCCGACCGTCGTACTTCCCGTTCACGGAACCCTCGGCCGAGTTCGATATCCAGCGTCCCGACGGTTCCTGGCTCGAACTCGGCGGATGCGGCATGGTGCATCCGGCAGTCATCCGGGCCGGAGGTCTCGACCCCGACGAGTGGAGCGGTTTCGCGTTCGGTTTCGGTATCGACCGCATGGCCGTCATGCGTCACGGCGTTGCCGACATTCGAGACATGTACGTGAACGACATCCGATTCATCGAGCAGTTCTGAGGTGATGGCGTGAAGATCCTGCTCTCCTGGCTCAACACCTTCGCGGAGTTCGCCGATCCGTCTGACCATGATGCGGTGGCCTCAATCGCCGCTGACCTCACCTCGCTCGGCCTCGCTGTGGAGGAGGTCGTTCCGCTCGGTCGCGGTGTCGAGGGGGTGGTCTCCGCGCGGGTGCTCCGAGTCGAGACCCATCCGGAGGCTGCGAAGGTGCGTCGGGTGTGGGTCGACGCTGGCGATGGGGCGGAACGCCATGTGTGGTGCGGAGCCTCAAATATGTCGACGGGCGACCTCGTGCCGCTCGCGACCCTCGGCACAGCGATGCCCGACGGGCGTCTCATCGAGCGGCGCGGGATCCTCGGCATCGACTCTGAGGGAATGTTGTGCTCCGGGGCTGAGCTCGGTGTCGACGACGACGGCTCAGGGATCCTTCTGCTCGACCCCGCTGCTGGGCCGGGCCAGCCGTACACGACGGTGCTCGGTCTCGAGCCCGATGTCCTGTTCGATCTCGATGTCACGCGCAACCGTCCCGACTGCTGGAGTCACCTCGGCGTCGCGCGAGACCTCGCCGCCCGTCGGGGTCTCGTTCTGCGTCCCGCCCCGGAGCAGGCGCGACGCGGGGGCGCCGAGCGTTCTGTGCCGGTCGGGATCTTGGCGGGTGATCGATGCGGTCGTTTCACGACGACCGTGCTCTCGGGGGTGGCCGTCGCTCAAAGCCCGGCCTGGATGCGCCGACGTCTGGTGTCGGCGGGGATGCGGCCGATCAACAACGTGGTCGACGTGTCGAACCTGGTCATGCTCGAACTCGGCCAACCGAACCACGCCTACGACCTCGACCGTCTCGGGGGCGGAGCTCTACGGGTACGTCTCGCCGCTGAGGGCGAGTCCCTCGTGACCCTCGACGGCGTCGAGCGAACGCTCGGCGGTTCCGACCTGTTGATCTGCGACGGTGATGATCGCCCGGTCGGTCTCGGTGGGGTGATGGGCGGTCTCGACAGCGAGATCTCCGAGGAGACGACCACCGTCGCGCTCGAGATGGCCTGGTTTTCCTCCCGTGGAGTGATGGAGACGGCCGCCCGGCATTCGCTGCGGAGCGAGGCCTCCGCGCGGTACGAGCGTGGGGTCGATCCGTACGTGATCGACCGGGCGATCGATCGCTTCATCGAGCTCCTGTCGGAGTCGTGCCCCGACCTGGTCGTGCATCCGGGCACGGTTGATGTCCGCTCGGATCACTTGCCGGCCCCGAGGCGCGAGACGTCGCTCAGGCTCTCGGTGCTCAACCGGGTCCTCGGCGTGACGCTCGGCGCTGAGCGGGTCGCCGAGATGTTGGCGCCGATCGGATTCGAAGCGACGGGTTCAGAATCCGAGTTGACCGTCGCGATCCCGAGTTGGCGTCCCGATTCCAGCGAGGAGATCGACATCGTCGAGGAGGTCGCGAGGCTCCACGGATTCGAGAATCTTGGGCGGACGGTCCCGCGTGCCGACGTGTTCGGCCACCTGACCCGCGCGCAGCAACGACGACGGCTGACCCGTGAGGTGCTCGTCGGACTCGGGATCTCCGAAGCGATGCCGAATCCGTTCCTCGCTCCTGGTGATCTCGCTCGCGCTGGGTTGGAGGGCGACCATCTCTCGATCACCAACCCGCTCGCGGTAGAGGAGAGCGCCCTTCGCACCTCGCTCCGGCCGGGACTGCTCGCCGCGCTGGCCTATAACGAATCGCACCGTCGCGAAGGTGTCTCGCTCTTCGAGATCGGTCACGTCTACCCGCCGGCTGAGGCTGAACTTCCGGCCGAGGCGGAGGTGCTCGGTGTCGTGCTCGCCGGACGTGAAGCGCCAGCGGCGGTGGCCGTGTGGGATGAGATCTGCGCCGCGCTCGGGGTCGGTGCGCAACTCGACCAGTCCACCCCTGGGCCTGGCATGCACCCGACCCGTTCCGCGACCCTGCGCGCAGGTCGCGACGAACTCGGTGTGGTGGGGGAGATCCACCCGATGGTGCTGTCGGAGTTCGGGGTGTCCGAGCGCGTGGCGGTGCTCGAGGTCCGACTCGACGTGCTTCTTGAGCGAGGGGAGCGGGTGTCGAGCGCTTCGCCGGTTCCACGCACGCCGAGCAGCGATCTCGATCTCGCGTTCGTTCTCGACGACACGGTTCCGGCCGAGCGTCTGACGAAGGCACTCCGGCAGGCGGCCGCGGGCCGTCTGGTCTCGCTCCAGTTGTTCGACGTCTTCCGCGGGGAGTCGCTGGGATCGGGACGACGGAGCCTCGCCTACCGGCTGCGATTGCAGGATCCGGACGGGAGCCTCACCGATGCCGACATCTCGGCAATCCGCGATGCGTGCGCTTCCGGTGCCGAGCGGATTGGCGCGAGCCTTCGCACATCGTGATCAGTTCGCGCTGAGGTCGTCGGGCACGTTCGCGAGCCAGGCGAGGCGGCCGGTCTGCCGGGCGAGCACCCGCCGCCACAGCGTGTCGGGAGTCGGGTCGATGAGGTCGCCGTCGTTTGCGTCGGCCACGATCCAGGCGCCCGAGGCGATCTCGCCGTCGAGTTGACCCGGGCCCCAACCCGAGTAGCCGGAGAAGACCCGAAGGCCTCGGAGCTCGGCAGCGAGGAGAGCGGGGTCGGAGGACAGATCGACCGAGCGCACCCGTCCGACGATGAGCTGCTCATGGTCGGTTCCCTCTCGGGTGAGTCCGAGCGCTAGCAGGGCCTCGGGAGCGACTGGGCCACCTCGGAAGAGGACGGTGGGCTCTGCGAGGAATTGAGTCCAACGATCGAGCGGCTCCGGGAGCAGCGCTTCATCGGGGCGGTTCAAGATGACCCCGACGGCACCCGCGTGGTCGTGATCGACCACGTAGACGACCGTGCGGTCGAAGTTCGGGTCGACGAGAGGCGGGGTGGCCACCAACAACCGTCCCGCCGTCGACACCGGAGCCATGACGCCAGTCTGCTTGGCGCGCAGGTGGATCGCATGTTGGATGAGTATGCGTTGTTGCGTATGATCATGCGAATGTTGCGCACAGCGGTCGTCGGCGCCTCGGGCTTCACTGGTGCCGAGCTTCTCCGGATCATCGATGCTCACCCCGAGCTCTCCCTCGAAGCCGCCACGGCCGACGCCTCGGTCGGCGCCTCGGTCTCGGAGATCCACCCCGCGCTCGGAATCGCCCATCGCGGCGCGGTGTTCTCAGCCGTCGATGTCGAAGCCCTCGCCGAGATGGACGTCGTCTTCCTCTGCCTTCCCCATGAAGCCTCGCTCGAACTCGTCCCTCAGCTCATCGATCGGGCCGGGTGCGTGGTCGATCTCTCCGCCGCCTTCCGGCTCCGGGACACCTCGGCGTATCCGACCTACTACGGGTTCGAGCACACCCAGCCCGAGCTGATCAGTCGCGCCGTCTACGGGCTTCCGGAGGTGCATCGAGCCGAGCTCGCGGGGGCCCGCCTCATCGCTACCCCGGGCTGTTATGTGACCGCAGCGGTACTCGCCCTGCGGCCGTTGGTCGGTGCCGGGCTCATCCGTGATCGGGGAATCATCGTTGACGCCGCTAGCGGCGTGACCGGAGCCGGTCGTCGGAGCGAGCACGCTTACTCATTCACCGCCATCGACGAGAGCATGACCGCCTATGGGCTGGTCAGCCATCGCCACACACCCGAGATGGAGCAGGAGATCGGCGCCCAACTGCTCTTCACCCCGCATCTCGTGCCCATGAAGCGGGGGATTCTCGCCACCTGCTATGCCGAGCCGGCGACCAGCGAGCTCAGTGAGGACACCGTGCTTGAAGCTCTCCGCGAGGCCTACCGAGACGAGCCGTTCGTTCGGGTGGATCGGGCGATCCCCGCCACCGGGTCCACGACGGGGAGCAACGCTGTGCACATCTCGGCGCGGCTCGACGAGCGCACCGGCCACGTGATCGTCATCAGCGCGATCGACAACCTCGCCAAGGGAGCCTCGGGTGGTGCGGTTCAGGCGGCAAACGTCGCCCTCGGTCTCCCTGAGACCGCGGGCCTGAGCAGGATTGGAGTCGCGCCATGATCGGAGATGCCGCAGCTCGGGCGGCGACGCTCGTCGAGGCCCTGCCCTTCATCAGGCGGTTCGCCGGCAAGGTCGTGGTCGTCAAGTACGGCGGCAACGCCCTCGCGGGCACTTCGGGCCATGACGCGCTCGACGTCTTCGCCCGCGACATCGTGCTCATGCGCCTCGTCGGCATGCGTCCCGTGGTTGTGCACGGTGGAGGGCCCCAGATCAGCGACCTCATGACGAAGCTCGGCAAGGAATCCGAGTTCCGCAATGGGCTACGGGTCACCGACGCCGAGACGGTCGACATCGCGAGGATGGTCCTCATCGGTCAGGTGAACCCACAGATCGTCTCGGCCATCAACGTCCACGGGGATTTCGCCGTCGGCGTCAGCGGAGAGGATGGAGGCCTGATCCGGGCGGTCGCTCGCGATCCCGACCTCGGCTACGTCGGCGATGTGGTGCGCGTCAATCCCGCCGTCCTCGATCGGCTCCTCGAGGACGAGTTCATCCCCGTCGTCGCCACGGTCGGCACCGACGAGGAAGGCCAGGCCTACAACATCAACGCCGACACCGTGGCCGGCGAGGTGGCGGTCGCGCTCGGGGCGGAGAAGCTCGTGTACCTCACCGATGTCGAGGGCCTCCGGCGCGATGTCGACGATGCCGGAAGTCTGATCCGCCAAACCACACCCGACGAGCTCGACGGGTTGATCGCCGACGGCACGATCGCCGGGGGGATGATCCCCAAGGTGGCGAGCTGCGTCGACGCGGTGCGCCGCGGAGTTCGACGCGCGCACATCCTCGACGGTCGCATCGAGCATGTCCTGCTGCTCGAGCTGCTCACTCTCGAGGGGATCGGCACGATGGTCGAGGAGATCGGCGACGACGACATGGAGGCACGATGAGCGCACACGCATTCGAGGTCGGGGGAGGGGAGCACTGCCCCTTCATGCCGGTCTTCGGTCCGCCGGCGCGCATGATCGTCCGCGGATCGGGCACCGAGGTCTGGGACAGCGAAGGACGTCGACTGCTCGACTTCCTCTCCGGTATCGCAGTGGTGTCACTCGGACACGCCAATGAGCGGGTCGCCCAAGCGATCTCGGATCAGGCACGCACCCTCGTGCACGTTTCGAACTTCTTCGCGAATCCGGTCGCCACATCCGCGGCCCAGCAGATCGACGCCCTGCTCGCCCAAGCGACCGGCCAGCACGGCCAGATCTTCTTCACCAACTCCGGTGCGGAGGCGAACGAGTGCGCGATCAAACTCGCTCGGCGCCACGGCGGCCGGGGACGTCACACGGTGGTGAGCGCTCTCGGTTCGTTCCACGGCCGGACGCTCGCCACGCTCGCCGCGACCGGGCAACCATCGAAGCACGAGCCATTCCAGCCCATGCCCGAGGGATTCCGGCACGTCGCCTGGGGTGATCTCGAGGCGATGACAGCAGCTGTCGACGCATCCGTGGCGGCGGTGCTCATCGAGTCGATCCAGGGCGAGGGCGGGGTGCAGCCAGCACCCGCTGGCTATCTGGAGGGGATCCGGGCGCTCTGCGATGCGACTGGCGCCCTCATGATCGTCGACGAGGTCCAGACCGGGTTTGCGAGGACCGGGCGGTGGTTTGGTTTCGAGCACGCCGGTGTATCGCCCGATGTGGTGACGATGGCCAAGGGCATGGGGAACGGCATGCCGGTCGGTGCCTGTTGGGCGCCGACATCGATCGCGCGCTCGTTCTCTCCCGGCGATCACGGCAGCACATTCAGCGGCACCGCCCTCGCCACCTCCGCGGTGCTCGCCGTCATCGCGGAGATGACCCGCCTCGACGCGCCAGCCCTCGCGGTTTCTGGGGGCGAGCGCATCCGGCAGGCACTCGCGGATCGCCCGGGCATCGACGGTGTCCGAGGGTCCGGTCTACTCCTCGGCGTCGAACTCGCCTCGGGTGTGGCCGCCGCCGAGGTCGCCGCGGGCTGCCTCGAGTCAGGCCTGATCGTGAACGCGGTGAACGCCTCCACCATCCGTCTCGCCCCGCCGCTCACCGTGAGCGCGGCCGAGATCGACGAGGCCGCGGAGATCCTGTCGGGTGTCGTCTCTCGACTCGTCTCGGAGGGGGCGGCAGATGAGTGAACTCACGGCGATGCTCGACATCACCGACCTCGGCGCCGGCGGTCTCGGCGAGGTCCTCGACCTGGCGCAGGCGCCGATCGCCGCGCTCGGACGTCCCCTCGAGGGCGAGGGCGTCGCGCTCGTGTTCGAGAAACCGTCGAATCGAACCCGTCACTCGATGGAGATCGCCGTCGTGCAACTCGGTGGTCACCCGGTGTACACCCGTGGCGAGGAGGTGGGACTCGACTCCCGGGAGCCCGTGGAGGATGTGATCAGGGTGCTCGCCGGCTACCACCGGATCGTCGCGGCGCGAGTGTTCGACCACGGCCACCTCGTTCGCATGCGCGACGCCGGGGTGACCTCGGTGATCAACCTGCTCTCCGACCGCTCCCATCCGATGCAAGCGCTCGCCGACGCTCTCACGATGCGGCGCGAGTTCGGTGAGTTGTCCGGTCGCGCCGTCGCGTGGGTTGGTGACTACAACAACGTCGCTCGGTCCCTCGCTGAGGCGTCGCTCCTGCTCGGAATGGAGGTTCGCCTCGCGTGCCCCTCCGGCTACCAGGCGACCGAGGCGGAACTCGAGCGCCTCGCTGGCCTCGGCGAGGTATCCATCTCGCAGACCGACGACCCCGGAACCGCGGTGACCGGCGCGCATGCCGTGCACACCGACACCTGGGTTTCGATGGGTCAGGAAGATGATGCGGCCGTGCGACGCGCCGCCTTCGCCGACTACACCGTCGACGCGTCACTGATGGAGCTCGCCGCCGAGGACGCGATCTTCATGCACTGCATGCCCGCCTACCGGGGTCTCGAGGTCACCGCCGAGGTGTTCGACGGGCCAAGGAGCAGGGTCATCACCCAGGCCCATGATCGGATGCACGCCGCCCGAGGTCTGCTCGCGCTCATGGCGGCGGATCGATGAGCGCGAAGGCCCGCCGGCAACAGGCGGTCACCCGGCTCATCGAGGCGTCGGAGGTCGCGAGCCAATCCCAACTCGTCGAGCTGCTCTCGGCGGAGGGGATCTCTGCGACCCAGGCCACCGTCTCGAGGGACCTCGACGACATCGGCGCGATCAAGATCCGGTCTTCGGCGGGTCAGTCGATCTACGCCCTGCCGGTGTTCGCCCCGGATCGCGTCGCGCCCCTCGACCAACTCAGAAGGGTGATGGGCGAGTGGGTGGCCGACGTGACCCACTCCGGATCGATCGTGGTGGTGCGCACACCCCCTGGTTGTGCGCATGTCGTGGCATCCGCTCTCGACCGGAGCGGTGTTGAGGGTCTCATCGGAACGGTGGCCGGGGATGACACGATGCTCTGCGTGGCATCGGAGGAAATCGGGGGCCAGCGGCTCGCGGGGGCATTGCGCGAACTGGCTGGCATCGAGGACGGATCCTCGCGATGAGCGCCGGATCGACGCTGTGGCACGGTCGTTTCGAGGGAGGTCCCGCCGAGGCGCTGATGGCGTACACCGTGAGCCTCCCGTTCGACCGTCGTCTCGGCCCCCAAGATGTCCGGGGTTCAAGGGCCCACGTCGCCGGTCTCGTTCGCGCTGGACTGATGACCGCTGAGGACGGCGAGATCGTGACCACGGCACTCGAGCAGGTCGGGAAAGAACTGCGCGACGGCACGCTCGAATTCCTTCCCTCTGACGAGGACATCCACACCGCGGTCGAGCGTCGGGTGACCGAGCTCGCCGGAGAGGCGGGGGCGCGGCTCCACACCGCGCGTAGCCGGAACGATCAGGTGGCGACCGACCTGCGGCTGTGGACCCGGGAGGCGCTCCTTGACGTCATCGACGGTGTTCTTGCTCTCCAGGCGGTGCTGGCCGCGCGCGCGGAGGAGTCCTTCGACATCACCCTGCCCGGCTACACGCACCTCCAGCGGGCTCAGTCGGTTTCGCTCGCCCATCACCTCATGGCGCACGCGTGGGCGCTGTCTCGCGATGTCGATCGACTGCTCTCGACCGTCGAACGGGCTGACGTCTCGCCGCTCGGAGCGGGCGCGCTCGCCGGCACCTCCCTGCCGATTGACCCCGAATTCACCGCCCGGGAGCTCGGTTTCTCCGCGGTGTTCGAGAACTCACTCGACGCAGTCGGCGACCGTGACTTCGTGGCCGAGGCCCTGTTCGATCTGGCCCTCCTCGGTGTGCACCTCTCGCGTATCGGCGAGGAGTGGGTGCTGTGGACCTCGGAGGAGTTCGGGTTCGCCGTGCTCGATGACGCCTACGCGACGGGCTCCTCGATGCTCCCGCAGAAGAAGAACGCCGATATCGCCGAACTCGCGCGGGGTAAGTCAGGGCGCCTTATCGGACACCTGACGGGCCTTCTGGCAACGCTCAAGGGTCTTCCGCTCGCCTACAACCGTGACCTTCAGGAGGACAAGGAGCCCCTCTTCGACGCCGTCGATCAGGTGGTGCTGGCTCTCGCTGCGGTGGGGGGCATGGTTGCGACAGCCCGCTTCATTCCCGAGGCGATGGAGAAGGCGTCGGGGGCCGACGTGCTCGCGGCGACCGATCTCGCGGAGTTCTTGGTGCGTTCGGGTCGACCGTTCCGTGAGGCCCACGCGACCGTAGGAGCCCTGGTTCGTCGTCATCTCGCCGGCGAGGGCTCGCTCGCCGATATCGCCGCGGAGGCCCTCGGCGAGGAGGTGCGAGCGTTCTTCGGAGGCGCGAACGGGGCGGCGATGAGAACCTCCAGGGGTGGGGGGTCTCCCGCGGCGGCGCGGGATCAGCATGTGCGCCTCCTGGCGCGGCTGGCCGATGATCGGTCTCGCCGCGATGGGTGGACGGGGTGAACGACACACGGTTCCTCGCCGAGGTTCTGGTGACGATGCTCGTCATCATGGACCCGGTCGGCAATGTGCCGATCTTCCTCTCGGTTACCCGACGTCTCTCGACGGGCGCCCGCAATCGCGCCGCCCTCGTCGCCGTGGTCACCGCCGCGGCCGTGATCGGCGTGTTCGCCATCCTCGGCCGACAGGTGCTCGACTATCTCGATGTGTCGGTGCCGGCGCTGCAGGGCGCGGGTGGCCTTCTCCTGCTGCTGGTGGCGCTCGAACTGCTGACCGGATCCGACCGGGACGAGGCCGATGCGCTCGACCCGGATGACCACGTCGGCGTCGCGATGGTGCCCCTCGGTACCCCGCTCCTGGCCGGACCTGGTGCAATCGTCGCGACGATCGTGTTCGTTGGACGCGCGGAGGACGCGGCGGATCGGAGTCTCATCGCGCTCGCGATCCTCGGCGTGCTTCTCGCCGTCTATCTCGCGATGCGGTTCTCCGGTCTACTCATCCGTGTGCTCCGCAACTCGGGCATCCTCCTCCTCAGCAGGATCGCCGGTCTGTTGCTCGCGGCGATCGCCGTCCAGATGCTCGCCGATGCGGTGATCGCCTTCGCTCGTCAGATCTGACGAGCAATATTGCGCTGACGACACCTCGGGTGGCTCTGGCCGTCAGAGGTCGGTGACGTCGATCCACCGACCGTGCGGGTGCGCGATACCAACGGTGGTCTCGGTGCGGCGACCCGATTGCCAGTCGATCCGTCGAAGCACTGACAGAGAGATATTTCGGTCGACCTCTCCCCAAGGCAACTCCGGTGTCTCATTGGGGGCCTCGAGGTAGACCCACGCCAGGTCGCCCTCGTCTCCGAGCCGATTGAGTTCGTTCACGTAGGTCGTCCGCTCCTCGGGGTGGAAGTACGTGAGGCTCCAGGTGTTGAGCACGATCGGGCAGCATCCCGTCGCTCTGGAACGGTTCACCGCTTCCGATACGCGGTCGACACCACTCCCGGTGAGGATCTCGACCTCGCGTTGGTAGCGGGCCGCGAGACTGAGGGCTGCTCTCAGACGATCGACGCGCTCCACCTGATCGGGCCAGAGGCAGGCGAGCAGCCACCGCGCGTCATCGGGGTTGTTCGGATCGATGGGAGTCGGGTCGACCCCGATCCGGTGCCCGATTCGAGGCGATGGCCCCTCGAGCAGGGCGCGCGCCGACGTCCCTCGCACCAGGCAGTCGAGCTCGGGTGCGTGGCCGGGCAGTCGCCACTCTCCGCCGTCCTCGTCGTGGTACCGATAGGTGAACCGGTCGAGGTGGAGGTTGAGCCCAGCGCTGGTGCCGATGTCGACGAGACCGATTGGTTTTTCTGTGCGGGCGGCAACGGGAAGCAGGGTCGGGTAGATCAGCGCAGCACGTCCGACGTCGTTGGTTTGGGTGGAGCGACTGGCGATGGTGGAGCGGAGCTCGTCGGCGTGCTCGGCGCAGAAGGCGATGAAGTCAGGAACTGGATCGCCGTGCTCGCCCTCGGGGGAGATCGTCCGATAGTGCCGGGCCAAAGGCTCGTCGGGTAATCCAAGGAGCCGGTGGTGGACCGCCGCGAGGAGCAGAACCGGCCGGCGCTGTGGCTCGGGAACACCGTCGAGGAGGGCGAGCACTTCGGGAACAGCGGCGACCCCACGGCAGATCGCTCCGTAGGTCGGAGCGGCGCGTCCGATCTCGTCGGCGAATCGCGCGAAGGACGAGCCCAGTTCATCGGCGTGCTCCGTCATGTCGGAACCGTACTGGGGGAGGAGTGGATCGGGCGGTTGCGTGGCAAGATCAGACGATGGATCTGATCACCGAACTGGAGGCACGGGGCCTGGTTCACGATTCGACGGACCGCGCGGTGCTCGGGGCCCGGCTCGCGGCCGGTCCGATCGGGGTCTACGTGGGGTTCGATCCAACGGCCGACTCGCTCCATGTCGGCCATCTCCTCGGGCAGCTCGGACTCCGAAGGTTCCAAGAGGCCGGTCACCGGGTCTTTCCGCTGGCGGGAGGCGCGACGGGCATGGTGGGGGATCCGAGCGGACGGTCCGAGGAGCGCAACCTGCTTACCCGTGACGAGCTCGAACACAACGTGCTCGCAATCAAGGGTCAGCTCGCCCGGCTGCTCGACTTCGAGTCGACCTCCAACCCAGCGACGCTCGTCGACAACGCTGAGTGGACTGCGCCCATCGGGATGCTCGAGTTCCTTCGCGAGGTCGGGAAGCACGTCACGATCGGTCAGATGCTCGCCAAGGACTCCGTGCGATCCCGTCTGTCGGGCGAGGTCGGCCTGTCGTACACCGAGTTCAGCTACATGTTGCTGCAGGCCAACGATTTCAGGCATCTGCACGACGCGCACGGCGTCGAGATGCAGATGGGCGGAAGTGATCAGTGGGGAAACATCACCGCCGGCATCGACCTGATCCGCCGCACTTCAGGCGGTTCGGCTCACGGGCTCACTTGGCCGTTGCTGACGAAGGCCGATGGGTCGAAGTTCGGCAAGACGGCCGATGGAGCTGTTTGGCTCGACCCGGCGCGCACCTCTCCCTACCGATTCCGTCAGTTCTGGTTGCAGACCGATGACGCCGATGTGCGCGACCGGCTGCTCCGGTTCTCGCTTCGGCCGGTCGCCGAAATCGATTCGCTGGTTGCCGAGCACACCGAGGCCCCTCACGAGCGCCGTGCTCAACGGGAGTTGGCCGATGAGTTGACCGCCCTCGTCCACGGTCCTGACGCCGCGGCTGCCGCGAGTGCTGCTGCCGCGGTGCTGTTCGGCCAGGATCCCCGCTCGGCTTCCGCCGAGGCGCTGGATGTCGTGGAGTCGGAGATCGACTCCAGTGACGTCACGGTCGCGGACCTCGCGGACACTGCCGCGCTCATGTTGAGGGTCGGGCTCGCCTCGAGCCTCGGTGACGCCCGGCGAACCTTGGATGGGCGCGGTTTCCGATGCAACGGCCAAGTGATCGAGCCGGGCGCGTCGCTCGAGATGGTCGAGCTGCTCGCCGGCGCCCGGCTACTCCTCCAGAAGGGCCGAAAGTCACATCATCTGGTGCGGGTTTTTTCCTGACATCGGGGTTGTTGCCGTCACACGGGGGCAGTAGCGTCTGCAGTCGCCTCTGGGACAGATGTGTCCAGAGGGCACCAAGCCGGTCCGCCGGATGTGCCAGAGCTTCGGCTCCTTGAAAACGGAAGAGAAGAC
>JAYQAE010000007.1:0-27648 GCA_038136655.1 Ilumatobacteraceae bacterium | reverse complement strand
CGTCGACTCGGGTGGTCGCGTCGAGCGCTTCAACAAGCGCTACGGCCGCCGCGACAAGAAGTGACCCCGGAGCGGTGAGCGCCACCGCCCCCGACCGTCGCCAGCAGCTCCTCAGACTGTCGCTGCGGGCAGTCGTAGCCGACCTCACTGGAGATCAGGGCGAACTCGTCGCCTCCGACGTGCCCGGCGGAGCCTGGCTCGTGCGCGGCGACACCCTGTGGGCTCGGCTCGACGAGCGCCCCCACCGAGCGATCGGATCCGTGATCGCCCTCGCGCTGCGCGAAGGGGTCGAACGGCTCGAGGTTCTCGTCGGCGCTGAGGACGCGGCTCCGATCGTCGCCCGGCGCGCCCGACAGTGGAACCTCCCGATCTCGGTTCGCCACCTCGATGAGCGGACTCCGGTGGCCGTCGAACCCGCCGCGCATCTCATCGCTCCGACCGTGCCTGAAGCGCACCTCGCGTTCACCGAGGCGATCTCCGCCGCCGGTGCCGATCCCGTCGTGGCCCACGGCGCGCTGACCGCGCAGTTCAGGGGCCTCGAGATCGCGAGGGTGATCGACGACGGCGACGGGGCGCGACTCGAGGTCGGGGTCGGAGCCAACGACCGCGAGGCGTTTCGCGAACTCCATATCGGCGAGGCGCCCGAAGCCGCGCTCGCCCGCGTGGTGCGCGCTGTCGCTGAGCACCGGGTAGACGGCGCGCGGCCCCATCCGTTCAACACGATGTCGCCCGAGGGCTATCTCGCCTCCGCGCTCCGCGCCGATCCGGGAGTTGTCGGGGTCGGCAACCTCGCCCTCACCGGATCAGCGGTCGCGCCCGTCGGGGCGGTCGACGCGGGACCGGTGATGCTCATCGGCGGAGGGAGACTTTTCGCGTGCACCACCGGGGTCGACCTCGGGGCGATGCCCGACGCCCTCGACACCCTCGACGCGATGGTCGCAACCGGCGAGATCTCCGACCCGGCGCTCACCGTGGTCGTCCCGAGCCGCAATCGCCTCCCGGTGCTCGATCGCCTCGCGGCCGCCGCTGTAGCCCCCGTTCAGATCCTGGAGTTCCGATGAGTTCCCCGGGTCCATCGGAGGCGGTGATCGCTCGTCTCGCGGTGCTCGCCGATGAGTACCGCGAACTCGAGGCGAGGCTCGCCGATCCCGCTACCGCTGCTGACCCCGCGCGCCTGGCCGAGGTGGCGCGACGCTACCGAGCCCTCGAGCCGGTGGTGACCGCCCTCGCTGAGCACGAACGACTGGTCGGTGACCTCGCCGCCGCCGAATCCCTCCTCGAGTCGGCCGACGACGTCGAGCGAGGCCAACTCGGCGATGAGATCGACGCCGCGCGCGACCAACTCGGAGCGCTCGCCCTGGGGATGCGCGCCCTGCTCATTCCGCCCGACCCCGATGCCGGGCGGGCAGTGATCATGGAGATCCGCGGCGCCGAGGGCGGCGAGGAGGCCAACCTGTTCGCTGGAGATCTCCTCGCGATGTACCGCGCCTACGCCCAGCGTCGCGGCTGGGGCGTGGAGGTGCTCGATCACGACGGGAGTGACCTCGGAGGGGTCAACCAGGTCACCCTGGTCATCCGCGGTGACGATGCCTGGCGTCGCTTGAAGCATGAGGGAGGCCCCCATCGGGTGCAACGGGTGCCCGTCACCGAGAGCCAAGGTCGCGTGCACACGTCATCGGCGACCGTGGCCGTGCTCCCTGAGGCGGACGAGGTCGACATCCGCATCGACGATGCCGATCTCGACATCGACGTGTATCGGTCGTCGGGAGCGGGAGGCCAGCACGTCAACACCACCGACTCCGCGGTGCGCATCACCCATCGGCCGACCGGAATCGTCGTCACGATGCAGGATCAGCGAAGCCAACTGCAGAACCGCGCCCGCGCTCTGCAGGTGCTTCGGTCGCGGGTGTACGAACTCGAGCGCTCCCGGGTGGACGGCGAGCGCTCGGCCGACCGCCGGTCCCAGGTGGGTGGGGGAGGCCGAAGCGAGAAGATCCGCACCTACAACTTCAAGGAGGGGCGGGTCACCGACCACCGCATCGGTCTGACGGTCCATCGTCTCCCAGAGGTGCTCGCGGGCGATCTCGATCCCGTCGTCGACGCGCTCATCGCCGATGAGGGGGAACGGCTCCTCGCCGAGGGCGGGGCCTGAGCGGTGGCGCGCGATCTACCGACGGTCGCTTCGTTGCGCGCCTCCACCGAGGAGGTGCTCGGTGACGCTGCCGAGGCCCGCTGGATCTGCGAGGTCGCCTTCGCCCACCGTCCGCTCACGGAGATCCTGCATGAGACGGTGACCGAGCGCATGGTGGCCCATCTCGACGCGATGGTCGCCCGGCGACGCTCCGGTGAGCCGCTCCAGTACGTGCTCGGCGAGTGGTCGTTCCGGCGCCTCGACCTCGCCGTCGATCGACGGGTGCTCATCCCGCGACCCGAGACGGAATGGGTGGCCGGCCGAGCTATCGACCTGGCGCTCGAGATCGACGGTGATCGCCTCGTGGTCGATCTCGGCACGGGGTCCGGGGCGATCGGTCTAGCAATCGCCGATGAGCTTCCCCTCGACGGGACCTCGGTGTGGCTGACCGATGTCGATCCCGAGGCGCTCGAGGTCGCGAGGGCGAATCTGGCCGGTATCGGTCGGGCCGCCCGCAACGTGACCATCGCGGAGGGCCGCTGGTTCGCCGCCCTACCCGAGAGTCTTCGCGCCGACGTCATCGTCTCCAATCCGCCCTATGTCGCCCTGGGTGACGCGCAACTCGAGGCCGAGGTCCTCGAATGGGAGCCCTCGCGCGCGCTCTTCGCTGGACCGGACGGGCTCGACGACCTGCGGGAGATCATCTCGGGAGCGTCCTCCCACCTTCGGCCCGGAGGGTGGCTGGTGTGCGAGATCGGGTCGGATCAAGGCGTCGCTGTTGCCGAACTCGCCCGCTCAGTCGGCCTCGTGGAGGTCTCGGTGGAGGCCGACCCTGCCGGGCACGATCGGATTCTCATCGCCCGCTGCGCTCAGTAAAGGCGCTCCGAGCCGTCTCCCGCTGGGCTCGCGTCGCCGGAGGCCACGGCGAGATCCTCCGGCATCGTCGACTTGATCGAGAGCAGGTCGTTGGAGACGGTGATCATCCTGAATCCCTGCTCGCGGCGTCGGGCGGCGAGGGTGGCGGTCGCGTGAATCCCTGGAACGACACCGTGGCGCCGACAGGCGTCGACCACCGCGGCGAGGGCGTTGTCGAAGGTCTCGTTCCCGTCGGAGCCGGTCGGGCCGAGCCCCATCGTGATGCCGAGGTCGGCCGGGCCGACGTAGACGGCGTCGATGCCCGGCGTTGAGAGGATCTCATCGAGGTTTCCGATCGCCTCAACCGTCTCGATCATCGGGATCACGGCGACGTTGTCGGTCGCCCAGGACCGGTAGTCGGGATTGCGCAGGAGCGACCCGTTCGGACCCCAACTGCGTGACCCCGCTGGGGCGTAGCGGACGGCGTCCACCACTGCGGCAGCTGCCTCGGCGTCGTTGACCATTGGCACGACGACACCATGGAAGCCGGCATCGAGTGTCCGGCCGATGATGCCGGGCTCGTTCCACGGCACGCGGGCGATCGGGTGGCCACCGGCGAGGTCGATCGCCTGCGCCATACCCATCGCCGCCGCGTGGTCGATCAGTCCGTGTTGGGTGTCGACGCATACGAACGCGAAGCCCATCGTCGCCACTGCCTCCGCGCTGTGGGTATTGGCGAGCGTCAGCCAGGCACCGAGGGTCTCCTCCCCGGCCGCCCAGCGCTGCCGAAGGCTCGTCGCCGGGGTTCTTCCGTGGTCGGTCATATCGCTCCGTTTCTCTGCGCGCGGATCATGGGTCGGCCGTCATCGCGTGACGGTGGTCGCCGGGCGCCCCTCGAGGACGGCAAGCGCGTTGTCGATGGCGTGCTCGTAGAGGCGCCGCCGGCCCGCCGCGGTGGATGAGGCGACATGCGGCGTGACCAGCACATCCTCGCGACCGAGGAGTGGATGGCCATCAGGCAGCGGTTCGGGTTCGGTGACATCGAGGGCAGCTCCCGCGAGTTGGCCGGAGTCGAGCGCCGCGAGCAAGGCCTCTTGGTCGACCAGGCTCCCTCGGGCGCAGTTCACCAGATAGGCGCCGCGGCGCATCGACGCGAGTCGGCCGGCGTCGACGAGATGACGGGTGGCCTCACCACCGGGGGCGTGGAGCGATACGACATCGGAGTTGGAGAACACCTCGTCGAGTCCGACCAGTCGAACACCGTCGACCATCTCGGCGTCGATGAACGGGTCGTGGGCGATGACCTCCATGCCGAGGGCGGAGGCGGCCGCCGCCACTCGGCGGGCGATACGACCGAGTCCGACGAGACCGAGTCGCCGCCCGTCTAGTTCGAGAGCGATCCCAACCGACGGGGCCTTCTCGCCGCGATCCGCCATCGCCGTCGTTGTCCGGAGATGTTTCGTCACCGCCATCAGGAGGGCCACGGTGTGCTCGGCGGTGGACACCGATGGGGCCTCTGGTGCGTTACACACGACAACTCCGCGTTCGGTCGCGGCTGCCACATCGACGTTGTCGTAGCCGATACCGGTGCGCGACACGACCCGCACTGAGGGTGCTGTGTCGAGCAACTCGCCGTTCCATTGGACCCTCGCCCCGGCGATGACCGCGACCGCCATCTCGAGTCCCGAGTCGGGCCCGACCACCTCGAGGCGTCCGTCGACAAGATCGCGATAGGCGTCGGGGAGTGGGGTGTCGAAATAGACCACCGGCAGCGCGCTCACGCCCGAACCATAACCGTCGGCGGCCCGACGGATCGGGGGCTGGGAGGGGCACCCGGTCTCGGCCTCCGGTAGCGTCGGGCATCCCCGGAAGTGCCGGGGATGGCGACGGTGGATGACTGATGGGTGACGATCGACTCGAGAGCCTCAGGGCGAGTATCGACAACATCGACGCCGCCGTGGTGCACATGCTCGCTGAACGGTTCAAGATCACCAAGGCCGTTGGCGAGCACAAGGCGGCAGTCGGCCTCCCTCCAGCCGACGAGCAGCGGGAACGCGAGCAGGTGGCGCGGCTGCGCTCGCTCGCCGAGGGGGCCGGACTTGATCCGGCCTTCACCGAGAAGTTCCTGCGTTTCGTGGTGGCTGAGGTCATTCAGCACCACCGCCGGATCGCGGAGGCTGATCCGTCCGGCGCGCCCGCCGAAACGCTGTGACTCGTCGACGGGTCGACGTGGCCGTCATCGGCGGCGGCCCGGCCGGTTCCGCGGCGGCGATGACCGCGGCCCGAGGCGGTGCCTCGGTTGTTCTCCTCGAACAGGGCGAGCACGGTCGCGACAAGATCTGCGGTGACGGGCTGACTCCCCGCGCGGTCGCCGCGATGGACGCGCTCGGTGTGCCCCTCGACGGCGCGCATCGGATCTCCGGGCTGCGGATGATGGCGGGCCGCCAGGTGCGCGAGCTGCCATGGCCGGCATCCGGGCGGTTTCCCGGTCATGGCGCTGTTTGGCCGCGCCGGCGACTCGACGCGGCCCTGATCGACGCGGCGGCCGAGGCCGGCGCCGATGTCCGGTTCTCCTCCACCGCGCAGCCCGTGCTCGATGGCGACCGCGTCACCGGTGTCACGGTCGAGTCGTCGTCGGGAACCGAGCAGATCGATGCCGGCATGGTGGTCGTGGCCGCCGGCGCGCCGGGGGCGGTCGCCCGATTGGTGGGAGCCACGCGCGATCCCGACGAACCCTTCGGTCTCGCGATCAGGACCTACGCCGAGACGCCGCGACACGCCGAGGACATGCTCGAGGCCTGCCTCACCCTCCGCGACACCGATGGTCGAGCGGTGCCGGGGTACGGATGGATGTTCCCCTGCGGTGATGGCACCGTGAACATCGGGGTCGGCGCCCTCTCGACGATGAAGGGGTTCAAGAAACTCAACCTCAACACTCTGCTCGAGTCATACCGGGGCGTGGTTGGCGACGCCTGGTCGCTCGGTCCCAACCTTGAGCGCCCGCGGGCCTGGAGGCTCCCGATGAGCACGGTCCGCCGTCACGGTCCCGGATGGGTGGCTATCGGGGACGCGGCCGGCCTCGTCAACCCGATGAACGGTGAGGGCATCGACTACGGACTCGAGTCGGGAATGCTCGCTGCGGAACGGTTCCTCGCTGACCCGGCGACCGCCCCGGAGGTCTACGACCGTCTGATCGGTGAGCGCTTCGACGCGTTCTTGCGCACCGGTCGCCGGTTCGCCTTCGTCATCGGTCATCCGGCGCTCCTGCGGCCCGGGCTTCGCCTCGCCGTCGGTACGCAGGCGATCGCTGGGATCACGCTCCAGGTCATGGGCAACCTCGTCGATGCCGACACACCGGGCGCCTCGGGCCGCGTGCTCCGGGCCGCCGACCGGCTGCTCGGGATCGCCGATCCGCTGCTGCGGCGCACCCGCGCGCGGGCCTGAGCGTCGCTATCGTCGCGCCGTGGACGTCGCCCTCGGAATCGACATCGGCGGAACCGGGATGAAGGCGGCGCCAGTTGATGTCGCCACCGGCCGCCTCCTCGGCGAGCGCTTTCGAATCCCGACACCGCAGCCCTCAACCCCTGAGGCGATGGCGACCGTGGTGCGCGATCTCGATCGTCACTTCACCGACATCACCGGCGGCACTGGGCCCGTCGGTGTCGCCTTCCCAGCGGTCGTGCGAGGCGGAGTGGTGCACAGCGCGGCCAACATCGATACCTCGTGGATGGGGGCCGATGCGGCCTCCGCGTTCTCTGAGGCGGTCGGTCGTCCGGTGGTGGTCGTGAACGACGCGGACGCCGCTGGGATCGCTGAGATGTCGTTCGGAGCAGGACGCGGCCGATCGGGGCTCGTGATCACGCTGACCCTCGGAACCGGGATCGGCTCGGGCATGTTCATGGACGGGACGCTCGTGCCGAACACCGAATTCGGACATCTCGAGTTCCGCGGTGACTCGGTGGAGCGATACGCCGCCGCCTCGGCGATGGAGCGAGAGGACCTCGCCTGGGAGGACTGGGCCGATCGCGTCGGCGAGTTCCTCGAGATGGTCGACCGACTGTTCTCGCCGGACATGGTGATCCTCGGTGGCGGGGTGAGCCGCGAACCGGAACGCTGGTTCCACCGGATCGATACCCGCTTTGAGACCGTGATCGCCTCGATGGCGAACCATGCCGGTGTCGTCGGCGCGGCGATGGCCGCAGTCTGATCAACCGGCGTTTCCGCCGATGCCACCGTCGGTCCGACCCTGGGTGGCCGCGCGATACCCGACCACGGCGAGGGTGAGCACGGTGAGGGGCACCACGAAGTAGCCCATCGCGACCGCGTAGGTCGACTGAAGGTCGTGGTCGCCCGAGTCGAGACCGAGCCACAGGAGGTAGGCGACGTAGTAGCCGAGGAACACGGCGCCCTGCCAGCGCCGCAGCACGAACCCGTCGGCGAAGATCGGGAGACAGGCGATGGCCACCGCGAGCATGAATGGCAGGTCGAATCCGAGCGCCCCATCCGAGACCGCGATCGGGGACACCACTCCGGTGATGCCGAGAACGGCCAAGATGTTGAAGAGGTTCGAGCCGATCGCGTTACCGACCGCCATGTCGCGCTGGCCTCGGGCGGCCGCGACCACCGAGGTGGCGATCTCGGGGAGTGAGGTGCCGACCGCCACGACCGTCAACCCGATGACGAGCTCGCTGATGTCGAAGGCCCGGGCGATGTCGGTGGCCGCGGTCACCAGAGACTGCGCGCCGACGACGAGCAGGCCGAGTCCGCCCACCACGTAGACGAGATCGCGCCACCAGGATGAGCCTCGGATCTTCTCTCGACCGAGGGCCGAGGAGTACTCGCTAGCGAGCTGCGCGGCGTCGGGCACCCCGTCGGCGTCGTCGTCGGCATCGGGATCACCGACCGCGGAGCGGACCGTCCACACGAGGTAGATGGTGAGCACTCCGACGAACACCGCTCCGTCGACCCGACCGATACGGCCGTCGAGTCCGAGCACCAGCACGAGGGCCGAGAGGACGATCATGATCGGCACATCGACCCGTACGATCCGCTGCGCGACCGCGAGCCCGCCGCCGACAACCGCGGAGAGTCCGAGGACGAGCAGGACGTTGGCGATGTTGCTGCCGACGACATTGCCGAGCGCGATCTCGCTCTCGCCGCCAGCCGCCGCGCCGATGCTCACGGCGAGTTCAGGCGCGCTGGTTCCGAAGGCGACCACGGTCAGTCCGATCACCACCGGTGACAGTCCACTGCGAGCCGCGAGACGCGATGAGCCCCGCACCAGGGATTCCGCGCCGACCACGAGCGCCACCACCCCCACGGCGAACCAGACGGCGACGAGGGGGCTCATGGACTCACAGCATCGCAGTGCGCGGGGCCGCTCGAAACCCCGCGGACCTGACACCATGTCGACATGGCGGGGAGCGACGACAGTCCGACGAGCCCGTATTCGCTCGGGTCGGTGCTCGTGCTCGGTGAGGCCCTCTGCGATCTGGTCATCCAGGTCGACGGCTCGGTCACCTCCGCCCTCGGCGGCGCGCCGTATAACACCGCCCGTGCGCTCGGCCGCCTCGGCGTGCCGACGGAGTTCGCCTCGCCGATCTCCACCGATCGTTTCGGGGAACTCCTCGCCGCCTCGCTCGCCGAGGTGGGCGTCGACATCTCACGGGCCGCGCGGACGGAGGCACCGACCACCCTGGCCGCGGCAACCCTCGACGATGACGGTTCCGCCACCTATCGCTTCTACGTCGAGGGCACCTCGATCCTCGACGTCACCCCCGTCGAGGTTGCTGTCGGCCCGGCGGCGGTGATGACCGGTGGTCTCGCTCTTGCCCTGCCGGAGGTCGCGCGATCGATCGAACGGGTTCTCGACAGCGGGCTTCCACTCTTTCTCGATGTGAACTGCCGTCCGGCGCTCATCGATGATCGTTCCGCCTTCCTCGACCGGGTTCGGCGTTTCGCAGCCGGTTCCGACCTCGTGAAGGTCTCCGATGAGGACGCGAGATGGCTGGCCGGCTCGGAGAGCGATCCCGATGACGCCGTTGAGCGGATCGTCGATGAACTGTTGGCGCTCGGCACGCGTGCGGTCGTTGTCACCGCGGGCGCCGATCCTGTCCTCGTGGCGACGGCCTCGGGTCGCGCGCGGGTGGAGGTTCCGGCGGTCGAGGTGGTGGACACCATCGGCGCTGGTGATTCGTTCGACGCGGGAGTGATCGCGTATTGGATCCGCGCTGGCGCCGATCGCGAGCTGCTCGGCCAACTCGACCTGCTGGCGAGGGCAGTCGGTGTCGGTGTCGCTGTTTCCGCGGTGGTCTGCGGACGCCGGGGGGCCGATCCACCGCAGCTTGGACAGCTCCCCGCCGACCTGTGGCCGTGACCGGTCCGGGCCCTCGTTAGCGTGTCGCCGTGGACGGTCTGAACCTCGACGAGATGCTCGACGACCTGCGACGGTTGGTCGAGACCGAGTCGCCCTCGGATGATCCCGATGCGCTCCGGCGGTCGGCTGACGTGCTGTCGGAGGTGATCACCTCCCGCCTCGGCCCCGGGGTCGAGCTCATCGATGGACCTGCCGGGCCCCATGTCCGATGGCGGGGTTCGAACGATCCGAGCGTGCTGGTGCTCGGCCACCATGACACCGTGTTCCCGATGGGCACGCTCGATCGGCGTCCCTTTGAGGTGGTCGACGGTCGCGCGACCGGACCCGGGGTGTTCGACATGAAAGCGGGCATCGTCCAAGCGATCTGGGGGGTCGCGGCGAGCGGACGCGCCGAGTCGGCCGAACTCCTCTTCTCCTGCGACGAGGAGGTTGGCTCGATCACCTCGCGGGCGCTGATCGAGGAGCGGGCCGTCGCTTGCGGGTCGGTGCTCGTGCTTGAGCCGAGCGCCGACGGAGGGGCGTTGAAGGTCGGGCGCAAGGGGACCGGGACCTTCCAGGTCGTGATCCATGGCCGGGCCTCCCACGCGGGCCTCGAGCCGGAGAAGGGAGTCAACTCGCTCGTGGAGGCGGCTCATCAAGTGCTTGCGATCGCCGCGATCGGCGACGCGGGACGCGGCACCACGGTGACTCCGACCGTGGCGCGCGCCGGCACCGCCGACAATGTGGTCCCCGCGGAGACCACCATCCGCGTCGATGTTCGCGTCACCGGTCCTGAGGAAGCCGCCCGTGTCGAGGCGGCGATGGCATCGCTGACCCCGGTCAACCCGGACGCCTCGATCGAGGTGTCCGGATCGGTCGGGCGGCCGCCGATGCCCGAGGGTTCCGCGGGAGGTCTCCTCGACCTCGCTCGGGCGCACGACCCCGCAATCGGCGCGGTGGTCGTCGGAGGCGGGAGCGATGGCAACTTCACCGCCGCGCTCGGCGTGCCCACCCTCGATGGCATGGGAGCGGTCGGTGGCGGCGCCCACGCCGACCACGAGCATGTGCTCGTGTCGACGATGCCCGATCGAGCGCGCCTCGTGGCCGCGGTGGTCGCGGGCTGCTGCGCCTGAGTCAGTCGGCGCCGGGATCCAACTCGAGCTTCCCGCCCGAGCCAAGGGTGCCTACTCGGCGGTACACGTCAAGCTTCGAGCGGGAGTCGGCGATGTCGAGGTTGCGCATCGTCAACTGCCCGATTCGATCGAGCGGACCGAAGGCAGCGTCGTCCACCCGCTCCATCGAGAGCCGCTCTGGTTCATAGGTCAGATCCGGCCCGGATGTATCGACGATCGAGTAGTCGTCGCCCCGGCGGAGCCGGAGCGTCACCTCGCCGGTGACCGCCGAGCCGACCCAGTGCAGGAGGGCCTCACGCAGCATGAGGCTCTGCGGATCAAACCAGCGCCCCTCGTAGAGCAACCGTCCGAGCCGTCGGCCCATCGAGTGGTAGTTCTCGAGGGTGGCCTCGTTGTGGATCGCGGTGAGGAGACGCTCGTAGGCGATGTGGAGCAGCGCGAGGGCGGGGGCCTCGTAGATGCCCCGCGACTTGGCCTCGATGATCCGGTTCTCGATCTGATCGCTCATGCCGAGACCGTGGCGCCCGCCGATCGCGTTGGCCTCCATCACGAGGGCTACCTGGTCGTCGAAGGTGACCCCGTTGATCGCCACCGGCCACCCCTCCTCGAAGCGGATGGTGACGTCCTCGGCGACGATCTCGACCTCCGGATCCCAGAACCGGACTCCCATGATCGGCTGCACGATCTCCATCCCGGTGGAGAGCTCCTCCAGCGACTTGGCCTCGTGGGTGGCACCCCAGATGTTGGCGTCGGTGGAGTAGGCCTTCTCAGCGGAGTCGCGATACGGCAAGGACCGGGTGGTGAGAAACTCGCTCATCCCGGCGCGCCCTCCGAGCTGATCGACGAACTCCGGATCGAGCCACGGCTTGTAGATGCGAAGGCGCGGGTTGACCATCAGCCCGTAGCGATAGAAGCGCTCGATGTCGTTGCCCTTGTAGGTGGAGCCATCGCCCCAGATATCGACACCGTCGGCCTGCATGGCCCTCACCAGCAGCGTTCCGGTGACCGCGCGTCCGAGCGGGGTGGTGTTGAAGTAGGTGCGACCGGCGGTGGTGATATGGAAGGCGCCGCACTGGAGGGCCATGAGCCCCTCGCGCACCAGCTCCGGACGGCAGTCGACGAGGCGAGCCTCCTCGGCGCCGTAGACGCGGGCGCGGTCGGGCACGCCAGCGAGGTCGGGTTCGTCGTACTGGCCGAGATCGGCCGTGTAGGTGAAAGGCACCGCCCCGCGCTCCCGCATCCAAGCGACCGCGGCGGAGGTGTCGAGCCCGCCGGAGAAGGCGAGACCGACGTTCTCGCCGACTGGGAGCGACATGAGCACATTCGACATGGGGGAGGAACCTACCCGGAGGCGCCGGTGCGCCCACGGCCGCCGAGCGCGGCGACGGTCAGCCCCGCTGCGGCGGCGCCGAGCGCGATCTCGAGCAGACCGATGCCCCGGACCCCCGGAAGATCTCCGAGACCGACCGCGACGATGCCGAGCGCGGCCAGCAGACCGAACGGAAGGAGATGCGGGGGTTCGATCAGGATGAGAAGGAGCATCGCGACCACCGGCACGAAGGGGACGATCGCCACCAACGGATGCCCCGGCGTGGTCGCGAGCAGCCACCAGGTGGCCTGGCCGATCTGCACCGAGGCGGCCCAGAGCGCGCCGAGCGCCGCGCCGATCAGCGCCCAACCAAGGAGGAGGGCGAGGCGCCAACGGGGATTCCGGTCCACACGCCGACTCTACGGGCCACCGGCCTCGGCGGCCCGGGAGGTGGTCGCCGCTACCCTGCGCCGGATGTCCGGCACTCCAGCGGCTGGCCCTCCCTTCGAGAGGCTCTCGGTCTTCTACCCGATGTGGAACGAGGAGGAGTACATCGATCGGGCCATCGCCTTCGGGCGTCGCGCCTGTGAGCGCCTCCTCGCCGCTGGTGACATCGCCGACTACGAGCTGATCATCGTCGACGACTGCTCCACCGACTCGACGGGTCGCCGAGCCGATGAGCTCGCCACGGCCGACCCGCGGATTCGGGTGGTGCACCACGAGCGCAACCGCAAGCTCGGAGGTTCCATCCGCACCGGGCTCGCCACGGCTACCGGCGACGTCGTTCTCTACACCGACGCCGATCTGCCCTTCGACATGACCGAGCTGCCGCGGTTGGTGCGACTGCTCCGCGAGTACGACGCCGACATCATCAGCGCCTATCGATTCGACCGCACCGGTGAGGGTGCTCTGCGCGCCGTCTACACGTTCGTGTACAACGCGCTCATCAAGTCGCTGTTCGGCGTGCGCATCCGCGACATCAACTTCGCCTGCAAGCTCGTGCGCCGTCGCGTCCTCGACCATGTCGAGCTGCGTTCAGAGGGATCGTTCATCGACGCGGAGCTGATTATCAAGGCGACGCGGAGCGGCTTCGAAGTCGTGCAGGCGGGAGTCGACTACTTCCCGCGCACGAGAGGCGAGTCGACGCTGTCGTCACCAGGGGTCATCATGACCATCTTGCGCGAGATGTGGGCGTTGCGCCGTGATCTCGCCGGTGTGCGCCCGGTTCCGCGCGACTGACCGGCCTGCAGGCGACCCACGGGCGAGCCGTTGGTAGCCTCGAGCGGAGGTCAGGCCGTGAACAACACCCCTCCCCGTCATACCCCCCACGTCCCCGACTGGCACCGCTGGGCGCCGATCGCGCTTGCGTTGGCTGTGCTGGCGGCGGTGATCGTCCTATCGCGCTCCGGCGGCGCTGACACCGCGTCGGTTGAGGCGACCTCCACCACGGCCATCGTCGCGGACACCGTCGTCGCCGCCCCGACCACCACCGTCCCCAAGGTTCCGATCGCGCGCACCCTCGTGAGAGGGCTCGCCGGCGAGGACGTGCGGATGGTGCAGAGCCGGCTCGCCGAGATCGGGTTCGATCCGGGGCCGATCGATGGGGTCATGGGAACCATGACCGCCCAGGCGATCTGGGCGTACGAGAAGCTGGTGCTCGGCGTCCCACGCGCCGAGGCGACCGGTTCGGTGACCCCTGAGATGTGGGACCGCATGCAGGAGCCATCGGGGATCGCGCCCCGGCGCCCGACCGGCGGTGTGTCCGACCACACCGAGATCTACCTTCCCGAGCAGGTGCTCGCCGTCTTCCAAGCGGACGTGCCGGTGCTGATCACCCACATCTCCTCGGGCGAGCTCGATGAGTTCGGGGAACCCGCGCTCTATTGCGAGACCGTCACCTACGACACTGACTCCAGCGGCAATCTCCTCGAGGAGCCTGTCACCCGCGACATCTGCGCCTACTCGAAGACCCCGGGTGGGGTCTTCACCTATCGGCGGATGATCGAGGGCACCCGCAACGGGCCGCTCGGCGACATGTGGAACCCCGTGTACTTCAACTACGGCATCGCCGTGCACGGAGCGCTCAACGTCCCGCTCGAACCCGCCTCGCATGGTTGCGTTCGCATTCCGATGCACATCTCGGAGTATTTCCAAGGATTGATCGACCTCGGCGACAAGGTCCTGGTGTGGAACGGCGACCAGGAACCCGAGGATGTCTCGGATCTCGACAGCCTCCCGTCGTTCGACGGGAGCGTCGCCCCGCCGTCAACCACGACCTCGTCCACCCTTCCCGGCCAGATCGGTGCCCCGATCGAGCACGTGATCACGCGTGGTGACAATCCCTCCCGCATCGCTGAGATGTACGGCATCACCCTCGCGCTGCTCAACGAGGCGAACGCGGAGAACGCCGATTACCGCTCATTCCCGATCGGAGGCGTGCTGATCATCCCGGCGGGGGCCTTTATGCCCTCCACCACGACCACCGCGCCGACCACGACCTCGACAACCGTGCCGACAGCGACCACCCTGCCGACGTCGACCACGGAACCGACGTCGACCACCACGCCGTCGGTGACCTCCACCACCGAAGGGTGATGACCAGGGCGGTCGCGCCCTGATTCTCAGACGCAGGCGTCCAGCCCGCCGAGCACTCCGGTGCGGAACGCGGCGATCTTGTCGAACGCCGTTCCCGAGCGGTCGGTGGCGGTGGACGGATCAGAGAGCCGGATGATCATCTCGAGTGCTTCGTCGAGGTCTCCAGGCGAGGTGCCGACGGTGCTGGTGCGCGCCGGATCGCGCTCGAGGCCGAGGGTGATGTCGCTCACCCACGCGCCGATGAGGCAGTCGGAGAGCAGCGCGCGGTTCTCGCCTACCGCGGGTGATCCGACCCGAGTGAGCGCCTCCTCCACCCAGCCGAGGGCGAGCAGGTAGCCGAGGATGAAGTCGCCCACCTCGTCGTAGGTCGGGATCACGGCGACCTCGTCGAAGGCGACCGACCCGGGGCAGAGCGTCACGATGTCGTTGACCGGGGTCGCTCTCGGGCAGTCGATGTTCACTGAACCGGGCGAGGGCGACGACGTCAAACCGATCGGCTCGCCGATCACCAGCGACCAGTACTCCTCGAGGTCCTCGCCGAGGAACTCCCATGAGGGACGGCACTCCGGATCGGGGTCGAATGCGCAGTCGTACGGGGCGTTGCCCCCGCGCAAGTAGTCGTCGTAGCTCAGGAAGCGGTTCGGCATCAGGTCGAGCGGACTGTCGATCAGGGTGAGACAGGTGTCGAGGCCCTCCTCGAAGCCGACTTGGAAGGCGCCGATGCGATCGAAGCCGGAACCGTGCCCGTTCGGCTCGAACTGATCGACGCCAGCGGGGTCGCGCACGTTGAGGATGGCGATGAGCGAGGTGCGGACGTCCGACTCGTCGAGTTGGAGGACGTTGGATCCCCCGGAGACCGCTCGGCCGAGCCAGGCTCCGGCGACGCAGTCGGCCTGCTGCTCGAGGAGGATCGTCGGCACCGTTCCGTCGAGGAGGTCCATGCGCTCTTGGAGGGCGTGGGCGTATTCGTGGGCGAGGACGACCGCGGCCGCGGCATCGCCATGCTCGCGGCCGAGGTATTCGAGCAGACCGTCGGGACCGTCGTCGAGGACGATGACGTCGTCGATCGGGCAGTAGAAGGCGACGTACAAGGTGAGGTCTTGGTAGCTGGTGAATCGCCCGTCGCCGCAACCGGGAATCTCGTCGGCTCCCGGGCCGGCGGCGATCCGCCCCCCTCGGAGACCGTCCCATCGAATGCCGTCGGGGGAGACGAAATCGGCGGTGAGCCACTGCTCGACATCGATCGCGGCTGCGGCGAGCAGGCGGTCGTAGGAGCGCGGCTCGCGCTCGCCTTGTAACTCGAAGGTTGCTGCCATGTCGACGTCGATCATGGAGCGGTTCCCGGAGGGTTCCGGGGTGTCCACCGGCACGTCCTCGACTGCCGTTTCTCCATTCTCGGACTCGCCGCTGTCGGACTCGCCGCTGTTGGACTCGCCGGTGCCGGACTCCGTGCCGTTGTCGGCGGGTGCGGCGTCGTCGGGCAGCGCCAGCTCGAGGTCATCGGGGATCGTCGGTGTCGGCCGGATCGTGTCGGCCTCGCGGATGACGGCGAGCGGGGCAGGACCGCAGGCTGTTCCCGCGATGATGAGCGCGAGCAGGACAGAGCGGCGCATCGGGCTCAGGGCACCAGCAGACGCATCTCGGTGATCTCGTCGGTCTGGGCGGCGGCCATGGAAGCGGCCATCGCCCTCACCTCGGGTGAGAGGGCGCGCTCAGCGGCGAATTCGGCCATCTCGATACCTCCGAGATGGTGCTCGACCATGAGCTCGACGAAGACCTCGTCGGCCTCGGTTCCCGAGGCGTTCGCGAGGCGGTTGATGTCGTCGTCGGTGGCCATGCCCGGCATGTCGTCCACATCGGATGACATGCCCATCCAGTTCATCGCCACGCCGGACATGTTCGCCTCGAACTCGCCGAGATCGCGCAGCATCTGGATCATTCGGCCAATCTCGATGCCCTGGCCGAAGATGATGCTCCGGGCAACGGTGCGAAGACCGGGATGGGTTCCCTCGGCGGCGAGGAAGATGAAGCTCATTGCGACGGCCTGCTCGTGATGGCCGCGCATGTCCTGCAGGAAGCCGGTGTCGACCTCGTTGTGGTCAACGCCAACCGATTCCTGACCGACCATGAAGCCGACCATCCCGAATACGAGGCTGCAGGTGATGATCAGGGCCACCACGTTGACCGGTCGCCGCCACCACGGGGGGCCGGGATCGCGCGGTGGTTCGACCTCCGATGGGTCGACGGTTGGCTCGGGACGGCCTGAGGTGTCGGGGGCCTCCTGAAGATCGATCAGTCGGCTGAGGGGGATGCCGGGCTCGCGTGACACGACCTCATTGTGGCAGTCACCGATGGTCGGTGCTCAGCGCGGCCGACCGGGACCGTTCCGCGCGCACGGTCTCGATCGCGATGCCCACGAGCGCCGCCCACACCAGGGCAAACCCGATGAGACGTAGGGCGGGCATGCTCTCCCCGTAGGCAATCCATCCGAGGAGCAGGTTGATGATCGGCACCAGCCAGCCGATCGGACCGAAGAGCGTGAAGGGCACCCGTTTGGCGGCATGGGCGAACAGGAGCAGGGGAGCAGCCGTAACGACACCGGTGCCGAGCAGCCCGAGCCAGGGCCAGACGCCCGCGCTGGCCGAGTCGACCACCCCGCCGTCGCGTACCAGGCTGATGACCACCACCACCGAGGCGAGCGGCATGAGGAGGAGAACCTCCGAGCCGAGACTGTCGACGGGGCCGAGCGGCACGCGGCGTTTGGTCAGCCCGTACCAGGCCCAACTGCCGCCGAGGAACACGGCCACCCAGGGCACTGCGCCGTAGGAGATCGAGGTGATGAGGATCGACGCGATGGCGAGCACCGCGGCCGCGCGTTTCATCGGTGTGAGGCGCTCGCCGAGCACGAGCACCCCGATCGCCATGGTGATGAGCGGAGCGAGGAAGTAACCGAGGGCGGTCTCGAGCACCCGATCGCTCACCACGGCGAAGACGTAGGTCGACCAGTTCACCGCCAGCAGCGCGCTCGCGAGGGCGAGCCGGCGTCGGGTCCGAGGGTCAGCGAGCGCGCCGGCGACGTTGCCCCAGGTGCCTCGGGCGACCAGCAGTACGACGAGGACGAGAGTGGCGGACGCGATGCGCCAGCCGACGAGGTCGAACGGGGCGAAGTCGGCGAGCAGCTTCCAGTAGGCGGTGAAGCCACCCCACATGCTGTAGGCGAGCACGGCCGATCGGATGCCCGACGACAGCTGCCCCCGTGGGTCGTCGCTCTCCACCGGGTCGCTCACGGCGCCGAGGCTACGACCGGAGGTGTCCAGCGCTCGGTATGGTCCTCGCGATGGCTCGTCGTTCTCTGGAACAGGTGCGGATGCCCGATGTCGGCCTCGCCGAGTTGATGGGCGCTGATCCCGACCGCGCGGAGCGTCTCGTGCTGCGGGTCGGTGACCTGAGGGTCGACCTCTCTCGACAACCGGTGACCGACGAGACCCTCGACGATCTGGTGGAGGTGGCCGACGGGTGCGGTGTGGCGGACTTCCGCGACGCGCTGCTTGCTGGTGAGCGAGTCAACCGGACCGAGGACCGGGCCGTCGCCCATCCGGCGCTACGAGCCCCGCTCGGGGTGGCGATGACCGTCGACGGGCGCGATGTTGTTCCCGAGGTCCATCGGGTGCTCGATCAGATGTCGTCGCTCGCCGATCGGGTGCGAGCCGACGGCCGCATCACCGACGTGGTCAACATCGGTATTGGAGGATCCGACCTCGGCCCGGCGATGGCGACGAGGGCGCTCGCTCCTTTCGCCGAACGGGAACTCCGCTCGCATTTCGTGGCGAACGTGGACGGCGCCGAGATCGCCGCGGTGCTCGGCCGATGCCGTCCCGAGTCGACCCTCTTCGTCGTCGTCTCCAAGACCTTCACGACCGTTGAGACCCTCGCCAACGCGCGAACCGCGCGGGCGTGGCTGGTTGATGCGCTCGGCGAGGGAGCGGTGGCCGATCACTTCGTTGCTGTGTCGACAGCTCTCGACCGCGTCGCTGACTTCGGCATACCCGCCGACCGTGTGCTCGGCTTTTGGGACTGGGTGGGTGGCCGCTACTCGGTGTGGTCCGCGGTCGGTTTCGCTCTGATGGTCGCGATCGGGCCCGATTCCTTCCGGGAGTTCCTCGCCGGGGGACGCTCGGTCGATGAGCACGTGATGGGTGCCCCCGCGCGCGGAAACGCTCCCTTGCTGATGGCGCTCATCGGCGTCATGCATCGCAACCTGCTCGGCAGGCCCACGAAGGCGGTGTTGCCGTACTCAGCCCTCCTCGACCGATTCCCGGCGTACCTCCAGCAACTCGACATGGAGTCCAACGGGAAGTCGGTCCGGATCGATGGGTCACCAGTGGAGGGGCCGACCGGTCCGGTGGTGTGGGGGGAGCCGGGCACCAACGGCCAGCACGCCTTCTTCCAACTGCTGCATCAGGGCACCGATGTCGTCCCGGTGGACGTGATCGGCTTCGCCCGACCCGAGCACGAACTCCTCGAGCAACACGACTTGCTGATGGCCAACCTCTTCGCTCAGGTGGAGGCGCTCGCCCTCGGTCGTCCGGATGCCGCTGAGCCCCATCGGCGGTTCGCGGGCGGTCGACCGAGCACCGTGATCCTCGCCGAGCGTCTCACCCCGTCGGTGCTCGGTCAGTTGATCGCGCTCTACGAGTGGGTGGTCATCTTCCAAGGTGCGCTGTGGGGTGTGCCCTCGTTCGATCAGTGGGGGGTCGAGCTCGGCAAGGAACTCGCTGGCTCACTCGGGGACGCGATCCGTGACCCTTCGCTCCCGGTCGCCGATCCGTCGACGGCGGCGGGACTCGCCTGGTATCGCGCTCATCGACGCTGAGCGTCGACCGCGCGCAGCACCAGCATCGATCTCGACGGGATCTTGAGCGTGTCTGAGGCGGCGAAGAACGCACCGGTCTCCTCATCGATGGTCGGATCGGCGCTGTCGAGGGTGACGGTCCATCGTCGCCCCCAGCCCTCCGGTGGGAGGGTCCACGACAGGTCGGTGTCGCTCGCCGACAGGATCACGAGGAACGAGTCGTCGACGATCCGCTCCCCGTGGCGGTCGGGGGCTCGCAGGGTCTGGCCGTTCAGGAACACCGCGACGGACTGGGCGAATCCCTGCTCCCAATCGACATCGCTCATCTCGTGCCCGTCAGGACGGAACCATGCCATGTCGTCGACCCCGCGGATCCTCTGACCCTTGAACCAGCGGCGACGCCTAAACACCGGATGCGCCTCGCGGAGGGCGATGAGCCGACGGCACCAGTCGAGGAACTCGTGGTCGGTGCGCTCCCAGTCGAACCAGGAGGTCGGGTTGTCTTGGCAGTAGGCGTTGTTGTTGCCGCCCTGGGTACGGCCGAGCTCGTCACCACCGAGGATCATCGGCACGCCCTGCGACAACAGGAGCGTCGCCATGAGGTTCCGCCGTTGACGGGCGCGGAGTTCGGTGATCGCCGGATCGTCAGTCGGTCCCTCGTGTCCGTGGTTCCACGATCGGTTGTGGTTCTCGCCGTCGCGTGACTCCTCGCCGTTCGCCTCGTTGTGCTTGCGGTCGTAGGCGACGAGGTCGGCCAGCGTGAACCCGTCGTGACAGGTGACGAAGTTGATCGAGGCCGACGGTCGCCGCGTGTCGGCCATGTAGAGATCGGATGAGCCGGTGAATCGCTGCCCGAACTCGGCGAGACGGGCGTGCTCCCCGCGCCAGAAATCGCGCATGGTGTCCCGGTAGTCGGCGTTCCACTCCGACCACTTCGGCGGGAAGCCGCCGACCTGGTAGCCACCCTCGCCGACATCCCACGGCTCGGCGATCAACTTCACCCTCGACAGCACCGGGTCTTGATGGACGATGTCGAGGAAGGTCGAGAGCCGGTCCACCTCGTAGAGCTCGCGCGCGAGGGCCGAGGCGAGGTCGAACCGGAAGCCGTCGACGTGCATCTCGGTCACCCAGTGCCGGAGGCTGTCCATCACCAGCTGCAGCACATGCGGGTGGCGCATGTTGAGGGTGTTTCCGCAACCGGTGAAGTCGAGGTAGTGCCGCGGATCATCGTCGACGAGTCGGTAGTACGCCTCGTTGTCGATCCCCCGGAACGAGAACGTCGGACCGAGGTGGCTTCCCTCGGCGGTGTGGTTGTACACGACGTCGAGGATGACCTCGATTCCCGCGGCGTGGAGGGCGCGCACCATCGAGCGGAACGCGTTCATCGGACTCTCACCCTCCTCGACGTACCCGCTGTGCGGGCTGAGGTAGGCGAGGGTGTTGTAGCCCCAGTAGTTCTTCAGTCCCCGCTCGGCGAGGTGGTGGTCATGCGCGAACTGATGGACGGGCATGAGCTCGACGGCGGTGATACCGAGCGAGACGAGGTGGTCGATAACGGCCGGATGGGCGATGCCGCCGTAGGTGCCCCGCAGCCGCTCGGGAACCTCCGGGTGGAGCAGGGTCATCCCTCGAACGTGGGTCTCGTAGATGACGCTCCGATGCATCGGCACCTGTGGTGGCCGGTCGTCTCCCCAGTCGAAGTCTCCTCCGGTCACCACGCCGAGGGGTACATGCGGCGCGCTGTCGTGGGTGTTGAGCCGATCGGGGTCGTCGGGGTCGTGGGCGTAGCAGGCGGGAGACCAGTCGACCGATCCGTCGACCGAGCGCGCGTAGGGGTCGAGGAGGAGTTTCGATGGATTGCACCTTCGGCCGCGAGCGGGCTCCCACGGCCCGTGGACCCGGTAGCCGTAGCGCTGGCCGGGTCCGATGTCGGGGAGGTGGGCGTGCCAGATGTGGCCATCTACCTCGGTGAGTTCGATCCGCGTCTCGTGGCGCTCGTCGCCGTCGAGGAGGCAGAGTTCGACTCCCTCGGCGACGCTGGAGAACAGGGCGAAATTCGTGCCGTCACCGATGTGGGTGGCGCCGAGCGGGTGCGGTTCACCGGTCCACACGCGGCGGACCCCGTGGACCGGAGTCGCTGCGTCGTTGAGCCCGGCCATCGCGCAAGTCTGCCCTCCGCTTCCGACCTCGGGACGAATCCGCTCTGACGGGTCGGTCTCGCTGTCTGGGGGGCCGCGCGATCGGCCACAATGGTTCCCTTGTCGCTCAGGTCTATGAGGCGGCGCGCGTGAGCAGGGAGGAACGAATGGGAATCGAGCGGGTCGGTGTGATCGGTTGCGGCCTCATGGGGTCGGGCATCGCGGAGGTGTGCGCGCGAGCGGGGCTCGATGTCACGGTGCGCGAGGTGAGTGCTGAGGCCGCCGAGGCTGGACGTCAGCGACTGGTCACCTCGCTCGATCGGGGACTCGCGGCCGGCAAGCTCACTGAGTCCGCACGCGATGAGGCGCTCGGACGGCTCTCGTTCACCACGGCGATCGACGACCTCGCCGATCGCCAGATGGTCATCGAGGCGGTGGTGGAGGATGAGTCGATGAAGGTCGACATCTTCAAGGAGCTCGATCGGGTTCTCGTCGACGACTCGGCGATCCTCGCGAGCAACACCTCGTCGATCCCGATCATGAAGCTCGGCACGGTGACCGCCCGGCCCGAGCAGGTCATCGGCGTGCACTTCTTCAACCCGGTCCCGGTGCTCCGGCTGGTGGAGATCGTCACCAGCTTGATGACCGGACCCGACACCATCTCCCGGGCTGAGGAGTTCGCCACGGAGACCCTCGACAAGCGGGTCATCCGCTCACAGGACCGCGCTGGCTTCGTGGTTAACGCGCTGCTCATCCCGTATCTGCTCTCGGCCATCCGGATGATGGAGTCAGGTTTCGCCTCGCGCGATGACATCGACGCCGGCATGGTTGAGGGATGCAGCCACCCGATGGGCCCGCTGCGTCTCACCGACCTGATCGGCCTCGACACCACTCTCGCGGTCGCCGAGAGCCTCTACGAGGAGTTCAAGGAGCCGCTCTACGCTCCGCCGCCGGTGTTGTCCCGCATGGTCGACGCTGGTCTCCTCGGCCGCAAGGCGGGCCGAGGCTTCTACGAGTACCGACGCTGATGGCCGACCGGGTCGAGCGCCTCACCAATCTGCTCGCGCTGCTGCTCGAGACGCGCGAGCCGCTCACCCTCGACGTCATCGCGTCGGAGCTCGGCGGGCAGTACCCCGACGGTCACGACGCGCGACGGGCCGCGTTCGAGCGCGACAAGACGGTGCTGCGTGACATCGGCGTTGAGATCTCCACCGAGACGCTCACGGGAGATCGGGCCGGACAGATGGGGTATTGGGTGATCCGGCGCGAGATGGAGATCCCCGATCTCGGGCTCGACGATGAGGAGCTGCGTGCGCTGCAGCTTGCTCTTGCCGCCACCCGTCCGGGCTCCGAGAGCGGCCGCGACGCTCTCTGGAAACTCGGCGCGGGTGTCGACGATGGCCCGGTCTTCGTGGCGATGAGCGTGCCCACGAGCGATGCGCTGCCGGTTCTCCGTGGCGCGCTGACCGAACGCCGGGCGGTCGGGTTCTCCTACGGAGGCGTCGACCGCGTCGTCGAACCATGGGGCCTGCTCCTACGCGACGGGTTCTGGTATCTCGTCGGTCACGACAGGTCGCGGGGTGACCGTCGCACCTTCAGGGTGGATCGCATCTCCGAGGGTCGCATCGAGGTGCTCGAGGAGTCCATCGAGGTGCCCGAGGGGTTCGATGTGCGCACCGCTCTCCCTGAGGATCCGATGATGCTCGGGGCGGATCAGCACAGCGTGCGCTCCGCCCGGATCGTCATCGACCGGTTTCGAGCGTCCACCGCGGTACGCGAGCTCGGTCCGGATCGGGTGCTCGCCCATCATGACGACGGCTCGGTGGAGGTCTCGGTGCCCTTCGCGAGCCTCGACGCGCTGGTGTCCTGGGTGCTCGGGTTCCTCGAGCACGCGGTCGTGCTCGAACCCGACGATGTCCGCGACGAGGTGATCCGGCGACTCCGGGCGGCGGTGTCATGAGCGGCGCTCGCTCACCCAAGTCGGCCGAGGCTCGGCTGAGTCGACTGCTGGTGATCCTCCCCTGGCTGATGGAGCGGGGGGCCGCCTCGGTCGCCGAGACCGCGACCCGCTTCGATGTCTCCGAGAACGACCTGGTGCGCGATCTCGAATTGGTCGCGATGTGCGGGCTGCCGCCCTATGTCGACGAACTCATCGACCTCTTCATCGATGACGGCACGATCATCGTCGGCGTCCCCCGTCTCTTTCTCCGTCCTCTGCGGCTTACCGAGGAGCAAGCGTTCGAGCTCCTCGCCGCGGGTCGGGCGGCGATGCAACTCCCGGGAGCCGATCCTGAGGGCGCCCTCAACCGAGGCCTGCGGAAGTTGGCGATCGGGCTCGGCGAGGACGACACCGGGGTGCTCGTGATCAGTCCGAACCCGGCTGAGGTGACCCAGCTCGCCGACGCCGCTCGCGAGGGCAGGGAGGTAGCCGTCGTCTACCGGTCGCGCACGCGGGAGGAGGCGACCGAGAGGGTGCTCACCCCGTTCAGGACCTTCCAGGATTTCGGACGTTGGTATGTGACGGCCCATGACTCGCTGAGCGACGAGGTGCGCGACTTCCGCGTCGATCGGATCGAGTCGCTCGAGATCCGTGGAAGGGCTGACCGGCGTCCACCCGATGACCTGGGGGAGCCGGGTATCTGGTTCGTCGACGCCGATATCGAGCGTGTCGATCTTCGTATTGGACCGGCCGGTCGTTGGGTGGTCGAGCGGTATCCGGTCGATTCGGTGACCGAACCCGACGCCGAGGGATGGGTCTCGGCCCGCATGGCGGTCACCGGTGAGGGTTGGCTGGCCAGGCTGTTGTTACGCCTCGGGGACCAGGTCGAGGTGATCGGCCCCGACTCGATGCGCGGAGTCGGTCGCGACGCGGCGCTCCGGGTGCTTGAGCGTTACGACGTTGGCTGATCGCTGGCGACCCGAAGCGCTCCGAGGCCGCCTGCTTGGCTGAGCAGGATCGGCAGGAGCGCCGCTGTGGCTTGAGCGTCAGCGAGGGCGTCATGGGCGTTGACGAGGGGGATGTCGTGGTCGCGGCACAGGTCGCCAAGGCGGTGTGACCGCTGTCGGTTCGGATCGAGGCTGCGAGACATCTCGAGGGTGCACGCGGTGGGAGCCTTCGACGCCGGAAGGCCCTCACGCTCCCGGGCTGATTCGAGGAAGGTCCAGTCGAAGTCGAGGTTGTGGGCGATCGCTACGCGTCCTTCGAGGCGGCGGTCGAGCTCGGCGACCGCTTCTCGGAGCGGGATGCCCCGGCGGAGGCGTCGGCGGGTGATGCCGTGGATCTCGCGGGCCCCGACCCGAGTCCACGGTCGGGGGAGACGGACGAGGGTCGACCATTCGCCCGTCTGCTCAGCGGTGACGCTGCCGGCGGTCTCGGTCAAGGTGATGTCGACCGCGGCCACTTGGAGGATGCGGTCAACCTGGGGGTCGAGCCCCGATGTCTCGAGATCGATGACCGTGCACACCAGGGGGCCTTCGGCGGAGGGCGACGACATCGACCGCATTGGTATCAACCTAGGTCGGGGGTGTCTCCCGACCCGATTCGCCGGCGGCCGGCCGGGGAGGGGCCGCCGGCGTCGGGGGGAATCAGGAGTTGCGCGCGCGGATGCCGATGGGGGCGGCAACCGTGAACCCGAGGAGGTGGCGGTCCTCTTCGTTCTCGCCACCCCAGTAGCCGTACTCGTGGTTCTCGCGGGCGAACTCGCGACAGGGGATCCTCACCGGGCAAGCGCTGCACAGGAGGTTCGCTCGAGCCTCGCGGCGGGCGCGAGCCTGCGGGCGTTCGGCTTTCTTAGCGAAGAAGAGCTCAAGTCGCCCCTTGCACATCGCGTATTCGCGCCAGTCGACGCCGCGGGGAAGGTCACTGTTGGAGCGGATTTCGAGGGTCTCAACTGCCGACATATGCCATTTAACACTAAACGGTCGGAAGCTATTCCCCAACCCCTCGGAATTCGGCGTGCTGTTTGGGGCGGGCGCCGCTCAGAGCAGCTCGGCGGCCAGGCTGGCCACACCGCTTCGCTCGCAAGCCTGCAGGGTCACATGACCGAAGCACGGCTGCCCGGCGAAGGCGCTGGTGAGCACCGAGAGCGCGTTGTTCGACTCGCCGAGATACGGCGCGTCGATCTGGCTGGTATCCCCGGTGAACACGACCTTCGTACCCTCACCGACTCGGGTCAGGATCGTACGCAGCGTCGCCGGCTCGAGGTTCTGCGCCTCGTCGATCACCACCATCTGACGTTGGAGCGACCGACCGCGCAGGAAGGTGACCGACTCGAGCGAGAGCTTTCCTCGCTCGGTGAACTCCTCCACCATTCGACGCGCGTCGCTGCTGCTCCGTCGGTCGGTCAGCGCGACGACGGCGTCGTGGATCGCTGACATCCAGGGGTCGAGCTTCTCATCGAGTCCGCCGGGAAGGAACCCGACATCGGCTCGTCCGACCGGGACCAACGGCCGGTAGACCGCGACGCGCTCGTAGCGCTGGTCCTCGACGACCTGCTCGAGTGCGGCGGCGATCGCCAGGATCGTCTTGCCCGTGCCGGCCCGTCCGTCGAGGGCGACCACGGTTACCTCAGGATCGAGCAACAACTCGAGCGCGAACCGCTGCTCCTTCGACCTCGGGTGCAGGCCCCAGGGCTCAGGGGGTGTCGGGGCCAGCAGTTGCAGTTCGTCGGAGCGGCGCCGGGCGAGCGCCGACTGGGATCCGGCGCGCAACACCACGAACTCGTTCTCTCGGAGACGCGGCTGGCCGGGCTGGCCGGTCGGGGTTGGATCGATGAGACCGTCGGCGAGTGCTGAGATCTCCGCCACGTCCACCGAGCCGTCGGAGTAGAGGTCGTTGACGGTCGTGTGATCGACGTCGACGACTCGCCAACCCATCGCCTGAACCTCGCGGGATGCTCGCGTCGGCCGATGCTCGCGGGCATCGACGCCGAGGTGGGCGGCCTTGATTCGCAGCGCGGCGTCGTTGGACACCATGACGGTCGGACCGATGTTCCGTTGACCGAGGGCGGCCCCAATAATCCGGTTGTCGGGCTTCTCGGGGTCGAGCCCGTGCTCCACGAGGAGGTGGCGTTGGATGCCGTTGACCTCGATCTGCAGGGAGCCGTCGCCGAGGGGAACCGCGGAGGCGAGGGAGCCGCCGTGGCGCAGCCGCATCTCCTCGATGGTTCTCAGCGCGGCGCGGGCCGAGCGACCGACGTCGTCAGGGCGGGTCTTCAGCCCGTCGAGCTCCTCGATCACGGTGAGCGGGATCACGACGTCAACCGCGCCGAGGCTTCCAAGGCAGGCGGGATCCGCCACGAGCACCGAGGTGTCGAGCACCACCCGTTGGGCGGCGGGGATCCGGTCGCTGTCGCCCGCGAGGTCGTCGAGATCGCGTGCGTGGTCGCTCAGGGATAGATCTCGGCGGCCCAGGTCGGTCATCGGAATCCTCCGTTCGCGGCGGTGGCAGCGGTCGGTCGACGGCGAGAGGCGGCGGTCACGGTTGGACGGAGCTGGGTGCGGCGTCGGACGTCAACGGCTGTTGTTGTAGTCGTGCGCGAGCTCGCGGTGGTGGATGCCGAGCGGCGCTCGGGCGGGTTCGCCGAGGCGGAGGTGTTGTGCCATAAGGGGGAGGAGCGAGTTCACTTGCAGATGCAACGAGATTGATAGTTGCACGGATGTCATTTGGAGTCGTTGTATGGAGACGTCATCGCAACGAGGCGTTGTCATCGGTGTTCACGGACGAAGCGTTCGGGTTTGCCGGGGCCGGGTCTCGGAGTGATGAACGGGTCGCAATCCGGCGTCCCGTCGATCACAGGAAAAGGATCTTCATGACCAAGTCAGAACTCATCGACGCAGTCGCTAGCGCGGCGAACGTCTCGAAGGCCGACGCCGAGCGCACGATCGGCGCCTTCTTCGACACCGTCGTCGCAAACGCCAAGAAGGGTGACAAGGTCGCGTGGCCGGGCTTCGGTTCGTTCAGCACCTCGAAGCGCCCTGCCCGTACCGGCCGCAACCCGCGCACCGGTGCACCTGTCCAGATCGCCGCCTCGACGGCGATGAAGTTCAGCGCCTCCTCGACGCTGAAGGCAAACCTCAACGGAAAGTGACCCACTGATGGCTGCAAAGAAGGCTGCTCCGAAGAAGGCCGCCAAGAAGGCGCCGGCCAAGAAGAAGGCCGCCGCTAAGAAGGCTGCTCCGAAGAAGGCTGCCAAGAAGGCGCCGGCCAAGAAGAAGGCCGCCGCTAAGAAGGCTGCTCCGAAGAAGGCCGCCAAGAAGGCGCCGGCCAAGAAGAAGGCCG
>JAYQAE010000006.1:0-29327 GCA_038136655.1 Ilumatobacteraceae bacterium | reverse complement strand
ACTACCGCGGTGACGGCGACTCGGTGCACCGCCTCTTCTACGACACCATCAAGGGTGGCGACTTCCGCTCGCGAGAGGCGAATGTCCACCGCCTCGCCCAGGTGTCGGTGAACATCATCGATCAGATGGTCGCCCAAGGGGTGCCCTTCGCCCGTGAGTACGGCGGGATGCTCGACAACCGCTCCTTCGGTGGAGCGCAGGTCAGTCGCACCTTCTACGCCCGCGGCCAGACCGGCCAGCAGCTGTTGCTCGGCGCCTACCAGCAGCTCGCCCGTCAGATCGGCATTGGCAACGTGCGCCTCTTCAACCGCACCGAGCTCGTCGACGTGGTCAATATCGACGGTCGCTGCGCCGGAATCGTCGTGCGCGATCTCATGACCGGTGAGGTGTCGTCGCATTCGGCTCACGCTGTGGTGCTCGCCACCGGCGGTTACGGCAACGTCTTCTTCCTTTCGACGAACGCGATGGCCTGCAACGTGACCGCGGCGTGGCGCGCCCACCGGCGTGGCGCGCTGTTCGCGAACCCCTGCTACACGCAGATCCACCCCACTTGCATCCCCCAGAGCGATGACTTCCAGTCGAAGCTGACCCTCATGTCGGAGTCGCTCCGCAACGACGGTCGTGTGTGGGTGCCGAAGATGGCGGGTGACACCCGCTCCCCGCAGGACATCCCCGAGAGCGACCGCGACTACTACCTCGAGCGGCTCTACCCGAGTTTCGGCAACCTCGCGCCTCGCGACATCTCCTCGCGCGCCGCTAAGCGCGCGATCGATTCCGGTCAGGGTGTCGGCCCGAAGCAGAACGGGGTGTACCTCGACTTCGCTGACGCGATCGGCCGCCTTGGTCGCAACGTGGTCGCGGAGCGTTACGGGAACCTCTTCGACATGTACGAGCGGATCACCGGTGAGAACCCCTACGAGACGCCGATGCGCATCTACCCGGCGTCCCATTACACGATGGGTGGCCTGTGGGTCGACTACGAGCTGATGACCACCATCCCGGGTCTCTACGCCGCGGGCGAGGCGAACTTCTCCGACCACGGCGCGAACCGTTTGGGCGCTTCGGCGCTCATGCAGGGTCTCGCCGACGGGTATTTCGTGCTTCCCTACACGATCTCGAACTATCTGTCGCAGTGGCTCAACAAGACGATTCCCGACACGAGCCATCCCGAGTTCGCCCGGGTCGAAGCCGAGGCCCGCGACCGCTATCACCGCCTCGCGTCGATCGGCGGCACCCGGTCGCCTGACTACTTCCACCGCGAACTCGGAAAGATCATCTGGGACTACTGCGGTATGGAGCGCACCGAGGCCGGCCTCGACAAGGCGCTCTCGGAGATCCCCGCTCTCTACGAGGAGTTCTCGAAGGACCTTCGCGTTACCGGTGGCGAGGATGGTCTCAACCAGACCCTTGAGAAGGCCGGTCGGGTCGAGGACTTCTTCGAGCTCGGCATGCTCATGTGCCGCGACGCTCTCGAGCGTGAGGAGTCCTGCGGCGGGCACTTCCGGGCCGAGCATCAGACCGATGACGGCGAAGCGCTCCGCGACGACGAGAACTTCGCGCACGTGTCGGCTTGGGAGTGGACCGGCGATGCGACGCAGCCCACCCTGCACAAGGAACCCCTCGCCTACGAGGAGGTCGGTTTCCAGACGAGGAGTTACAAGTGAGCGGCACCCTGAAGAACCTCACGCTGAAGATCTGGCGGCAGTCGGGTCCGAACGATGCCGGGCGTTTTGACACCCACGTCATCGATGAGATCACCGACGAGGCGTCGTTCCTCGAGATGCTCGACATCCTCAACGAGCGGCTCGTCGAGAGCGGCGAGGACGCCGTCGTGTTCGATCACGACTGCCGTGAGGGGATCTGCGGGACGTGCTCGCTCATGATCAACGGGCAGGCTCATGGCCCCGAGCGGGCGACGGCGACGTGTCAGTTGCACATGCGCAAGTTCTCCTCCGGTGACACGATCGTGATCGAGCCCTGGCGGGCGAGCGCCTTCCCGATCGTTCGCGACCTCATGGTCGACCGGTCGGCCTTCGACCGCATCGTCGAGTCGGGCGGGTTCATCACGGCCGCCACCGGTGGTGCCCCCGACGCGAACCTCACGCCGATCCCGAAGCCCGTATCCGACGCTGCGATGGACGCCGCTCAGTGCATCGGTTGCGGAGCGTGTGTCGCGGCATGTCCGAACGGTGCGGCGAACCTGTTCACCGGCGCGAAGGTCACCCATCTGAACCTGCTCCCTCAGGGTCAGGCCGAGCGCTACCAGCGGGTGGAGAACATGGTCGAGACCATGGACGAGCATTTCGGCTCCTGCACCAACCACGGTGAGTGTGAGGCGGCGTGCCCGAAGGAGATCTCGATCGATGTGATCGCTCTGATGAACGCCGACTACCGCAAGGCGAAGACGATCAACCGCAAGTCGCTCTCCCGGGTCTGACCCGCGCGGGCGGCGCGCCGCTCAGCTGAGGGGGAGTTGGATCGCCACCGTTTGATGGTGCTCGGCGGTCATACCGTCGGCGCTGATGGTGGCCGTGACGTCGACGGCTCCCCACTCCTCAGGCGCTCGGAAGGTGACCGTGCCGACCGCCGAGCAGGAGTCCGCCTCGATGGCGCCTGAGAATCGGCGGGTCAGGTGGAGGCCGGGGCCGCTGACCGCGATCTCCACAACGGCCTCGTCGAGGTCGTAGCGCAGGTCGCTCACCACATGGACGGCGAGCGTCTGCGAACTTCCGGCGGCGATCTCCGCTCCGAGTCGGTCGACGATCACGGTGACCGGTCGGCAGGCGTCGGCGAGGGCGGAGAATCCCGGGCGCTCGGTGCCGTCGGAGTCGATCAGGCCCCAACCCCAGCCGGTGGTGGGATCGTTGAGGCAGAACACGGTGAAGCCTCCGCATGGTCGGTAGCGGAGGCGCCGGAGGTGCTCGACGGTGTGGCGCACGACATCGGCTTGTTGCTGACTGACTGCTGAGACCCAGGTGTCGAGGTCTCGATGCTGTCCGGGCGGTACGCGCTCGAGGAGGGTGTCGGGATCGAAGCCGAGCGAGGAGCGAGCACCCTCAATGTCGCTCTGCAACCGCTCGGCGGTCGACCGGTTGATCGTGGGGAAGCCGAACTCGCCGACGAATCGCGCGACGGCCGGGAAGCGCTTTGTGAGGCGAGGGAGATCGCTGGCCTCACCCTCGTTCCACCCGAGGTAGAGGTGGCTGCCGGCGCGGTCGAGCAGAGGAAGGCTCGCGAGAACACCGGGTAGGCGCGCGCCGGAGCGTGTCGAGTCGAGTTGCTCGAGGGATCGGCCGGCCCAGAGGTCGAGCAGCGACCGTTGTGGTGACGGTGTTCGGCTCCGGGTGACGTGCCGAAGCCGTGCCTTGATCACGTTGTCCGCGGCCGGTCGCGAGCGCCAGCGCTCTCCGTCGATCATTTGATGTGGTGTCCAGCTGGCGATGCTCGGGTGGTGCCCGAGCGAGTCGACGAGGTCGCGAACCCTCGCGGTCACCGCGCTTCGGGCGTGGCGCAGTGAGGCGTCGGGTAGCGGGATGTCCTGGAGGATGAGGAGCCCGGAGCGATCGGCCGCTGCGTACAGGGAGGGGTGACCGACGTGGTTGTGCACCCTGAGTGCCTCAAGGCCGATATCGAGAGCGCGTCGAACGAAATGCTCCGACCGTTCGATCGGGTCGGCGTCGTTGTCGGCACTGACATCGATGGGGAGGAGGTTGGCCCCCTTGATGAAAAGCCGTTCGCCGTTCACCGAGCAGATGGGGCCGTCCCAGGCGATGTGGCGAAGCCCGATCCGGTGGAGCGACGAATCGCTCGGCTCTCCGTCGACTCGAACCTGTACGTCGATGTCGACGAGTGGCTGGTCGCCGAGGGTTCGGGGCCACCAGAGCCGGGGCTCGGGAAGGTCGAGCCCCCAACCGACGCGGTTGATCCCTTGGGCGAGAGTGCGAGTGGACCGGTCAACCTCCTCGCCGTCGACGGTGGTGATCACCTCGGCCTGGCGACCTCGGTCGCTGTCGAGGGCGAGCCGAAAGAGCAGGTGGGCGCGGGAGTCGTCGGCATCGCGGCACAGCACGCGGAGCCGGTCGATGCGAACCGGGCCGGTGTCGACGATACGCACGGGTCCGGTCAGCCCGACGGTGAGTGGCCGGTCCTGACGATGGCCGGAGATTGATCCGGCGCTGGTGTCGTCGTTGAGTTCGACGGCGAGGGTGTGGTCACTCCCGAGGTCGGAGAGTCGCGTGATCTCGAGGGCGTGCGGCGTGAGACGCGCAACTGGGTCACCGAGGTAGGCGCCATCGAGCCAGAGGTCGGCGCGCCCGGACAGCTGCTCGAGGACGACCCAGCGTCGTCGGTCGCCCTCGCGCGGGCTGAGCGTCATCGATCGGCGGAGCATGACCGGGCGACCGAGACCGGGCTCGATATGGCCGGGCACGTCGATGGTTGCCCAAGCGCTGTCGTCGACGTCGGGACCGATCGCGAGGCGTCGGGTGCGGTCGTCGACGGGGGCGACCCGCCACGGACCATCGAGCTCCACGGCGCGAGCGTACCGACGGAGGTCGGCTCGATCGGCCGCGGGCGGGCGGTGCCGTATAGGTTCGCCGCATGCCCCCAACGATCTCGACCCTCGGTGAGTTGCGCGCTTCGGGATGGGTGTCGCGCTCGGTGAAATCGGAGATCCGCGCCAACGCTGTCGCGCGTGTGGCGGCCGGCGAGCCGCTGTTCGAGGGCGTCCTCGGCTACGAGGACACGGTGATGCCGCAGCTGGAGAACGCCCTTCTCGCCGGGCATGACGTGATCCTGCTTGGCGAGCGCGGGCAGGCCAAGACTCGGATGATCCGATCGCTCACCGGGCTGCTCGACGAGTTCTTGCCGATCGTCGCTGGCAGCGAGATCAACGATGACCCGTATCAGCCGGTGTCGAGGTACGCGCGGAACCTGATCGATGAGTTGGGTGATGAGACGCCGATCGCTTGGGTGCATCGAGATGACCGGTTCGGTGAGAAGCTCGCCACACCGGACACGTCCATTGCCGATCTGATCGGCGAGGTCGATCCGATCAAGGTGGCCGAGGGTCGCTATCTCTCCGACGAGTTGACCCTCCACTACGGGTTGGTGCCGAGGACGAATCGCGGAATCTTCGCCATCAACGAACTCCCTGATCTCGCGGAGCGGATTCAGGTGGGGCTGTTGAACGTGCTCGAGGAGCGCGATGTCCAGATCCGGGGGCATCGGGTGCGACTTCCGCTCGATGTCATGTTGATCGCCTCGGCGAATCCGGATGACTACACGAGCCGCGGTCGGATCATCACCCCGCTGAAGGATCGGTTCGGGAGCCAGATCAGGACGCACTATCCCCTGACTGTCGAGCTCGAGCAGCAGATCATGCTCGCCGAGGCGACACCCCCCGTGGTGGGTGACTCCGGTGTCTCGGTGGAGGTGCCCGATCACCTCATGCGGATCGTCGCCGAGTTCAGCCATCTGGCTCGCTCGAGCAGCCATGTGAACCAGCGGAGCGGTGTGAGCGTGCGGTTGAGCGTCGCCAACTATGAGGCGCTCGCGGCGAACGCGCTACGTCGAGCGTTGCGCAGTGGAGAGTTCGAGGCGGTGGCGCGCATCGACGATCTCGATGCTCTCGCGGCCACCTCGATCGGCAAGATCGAGATCGAGGCCCTCGAGGATGGTCGTGAAGGGGTCGTGTTCGAGAACCTGCTCCGTCAGGCGGTGCTCTCCGCCTTCCGCGATCTCATCGATCCGTCGCTCACCACCCCAGTGGTGGAGGCGTTCGAGGAGGGCCTCGTGGCGCACACCGGTGAGGGGTTGCCGAGCGCGGAACTGGCGGCGCTGGCCACCGAGGTGCCGGGGCTCGCCGAGGCCGTCGCGCCGCTCGCGGGTCCGGATGCCTCGGCCGCCGCGCTCGCGTCGGCGGTCGAGTTCGTTCTCGAGGGGTTGCATCTCTCCAGGCGGCTTAACAAAGACGAGGCGTCCTCGGGCGCGACATACCGGTCGCGTTCCTGACTGAGCGCGCGGCGTGCGGTTAGCCGAAGGGGGTCCGGGTCCAGAGTTCCCCGGTGTCGTTGCGGTCGGTGCGCGTCGGGGTGCCCGACAGCCGGACCACGTCGACCGCGCCGGGGAATCCCGGCAGTTCGACCTCGCCGTACTGCTCGGCTTCAACGCCCTCGGGGAGACGTTCGAGATGCATGGTCGGCATGAGCACGTCGAAATTGGTGGCGTGGTCGCAGAGGCGTGAGGCCATGTTGACGGCGGAGCCGATGTAATCGTCGCCCTCGAAGAGCAGGGCGTGACCGGTGGCGAGCCCGGCGCGCAGGGTGAGCGGGGCGCACACCCTCGCGGCCCGTCGTTCGAGGTCCATGGTGAACTCGATGGCGCCGGCCTGATCGACGCTGACGATCATGCAGCCATCGCCGAGCCACTTGGCGATTCGGACGCCGCGCTCGGAGGCCACTTCGCGCACCAGGGTGCGGAAGGTGCTGAGGATGCGGCCAGCGGCGTCGTCGCCGTACGCGGCGGTGTAGTTGGTGAACCCTGAGAGATCGAGGAACACGAAGGTTCGTGGGACGCGCACCTGCTCAGACTAGGCGTGAAGCCGGCGGCAGGGGCATCGGGGCAGATGCCGGCTCGGCCGGCCGTGGCGGTGGGTGTCGGAACTACGTTGTCGTCATGGGGAGCCGGTTCGTCTACTCGCGGTGGGACGGCACCCAGCGCGGAATCGATCTCGACGCGGAATCCCTGCTCGACGGTCTGAGCGATGACCTCATGCACCACGGCGACCTCGAGGCCGCGCTCCGGCAGCTGATGCGGGAGGGGTTGGATCTCGGCGAGCGAGGTCGCCTCGAGGGGTTGTCGGAGGTGTTGGAGCGGCTTCGGGAGGAGCGAGCTCGTCGCCTCGCGGAGGCTGATCCCGATGGTCGTCTCGCGGCGTGGTCGCGCGAGCTTGAGGACATCATCGACGAGGAGCGGCACGCGATCGACCGCGCCGCGTCGGAGGCCGAGCGCTCTGGTGATGAGCGTCGTATGGCCGCCGGTCGCGAGGCGGCGGCGAGGCGTCATGCCTCACTCGAGTTGTTACCTGACGCGTTGCCTGACCGGATCGGTTCGTTGCAGTCGCACGATTTCGAGTCGGGCGAGGCGGCGAGGCGCCTTGACGATCTGGTGGAGCGGATCCGCGCCGAGACGGTGCAAGAGGCGGTTGATCGTCTCGCCGAGGGAATGCGGGCGACGACACCGGAAGACGTCGCCCACGTCCGTGAGATGCTCGGCGAACTCAACGAGATGGTCGCTCGTCGCGATGCCGGCGAGGATCCGCGGTTCGAGGAGTTCATGGAGCGGTTCGGCGACATGTTCCCCGACGACCCGAAGTCACTTGATGAGCTCCTCGAGTCGATGGCGCGTCGTATGGCGGCCGCTCAGGCCTTGATGAACTCGATGACTCCGGAGCAGCGGGCGCAAATGGCCGAGTTGGCGGAGCGGTTCGCCGGGGACGCGGAACTCGCTCGTCAGATGGGAGCGCTCTCGGAGAGCCTTCGGCGGCAGTTCGGTGATCTCAACTGGGACGCCTCGTATCCGTTCTCGGGCGACGGGTCATCGGGTCGCGAGTCCGAACTTCGGGCGGCGGCGGATCTCGGGGATCTCGACCTAATTGAGCAGATTCTGTCGGGGGCTCGCGGACCGGGAGCGCTCTCGGAGCTCGATCCGGAGCGGGTGGAGGAGCTGCTTGGCCCGGAGGCTGCGCGGTCGCTCTCGGAGATGGCTCGGCTGTCGCAGATCCTGGAGGACGCCGGTCTGGCCGAACGTCGAGAGGGCCGGCTCCAGTTGACGCCGCGCGGCCTGCGGGCGATCGGTCAGGGCGCGCTTCGCGAGATCTTCGCGTCGATGCGGCGCGAGCGGTTGGGCGGCCATCCGGCTCCTGTGCTCGGCCGCGGCTCGGAGGCCAGCCACGAGACAAAGCCCCATGAGTTCGGCGATCCCTTCGATCTCGACTTGCATCGGACGATCCGGAACGCGATTTCGCGGTCGGGCCCGGGTACCCCGGTCGGGCTGGAAGCCGAGGATTTCGAGGTGGTCCGCAGTGAGCATCTGAGCCGCGCGGCGACGGTGGTGATGGTGGATCTGTCGATGTCGATGCCGATGCGCGGCAACTTCTTGCCGGCGAAGAAGACCGCCTTGGCGTTGCACACGCTGATCCGGTCGCGCTACCCGCGCGATTTCCTCGGTTTGGTCGGTTTCGCGTCGGGGGCGAGAGAGCTGACCGCGGCGGAGTTGCCCGAGGTGTCGTGGGACTACGAATACGGCACGAATATGCAACTCGGCCTGCGCATCGCGAGGCGCATGCTGTCGAAGGAGCACGGGATGCGTCAGGTGGTGATGATCACCGACGGCGAGCCGACCGCCCATGAGCGCCCGGACGGTCGCATCGTGTTCGACTATCCGCCGACGGCGGAGACGGTGGGGGAGACGCTCGCCGAGGTGGCGCGTTGCACTCGGGCGGGCATCACCATCAATACCTTCGTGCTCGACGCGACGTCAGCGCTGACCGCGTTCGTGGATCGGATGTCAGCGATCAACCGGGGGCGGGCGTTTTATACGACGAACGATCGTCTGGGTGATTTCGTGCTCGACGATTTCGTCGAGGGACGTCGTCGGCGCACCTCGACACGCCGCATTGGATGACCTCTCGAATCGTGCCTGCTTGGGGCGCTGAGAAATACGCCCTTGCACCGAAACCCTGTGCTATGGAACAATGACATCGTTGTAATTACAGCCGTGGTTTTGACCTGCCCCGACGGGGTTGGCGGCCAGCGGCGGACACGGAGCGAACATGAGCGACTCGGTCGAACCGACTGAGAACTGGCAGGACGACGCGAACTGCCTGGGAGTCGACCCCGACCTCTTCTTCCCGGAGCGTGGCGCGTCCACCCGGGAGGCCAAGGAGGTGTGCCGTGGTTGCGTCGTTCGCGATGACTGCCTCGAGTTCGCGCTCCGCAACGGCGAGAAGTTCGGCATCTGGGGCGGCCTCTCCGAGCGTGAGCGGCGCCGTATCCGGCGTCAGCGCGCGCAGGCGGTGCGCGCCGTCATGGGCGCCTGACCCCTCTGCGCGATGTCAGCAGCGGGCTGCGGGTAGTGTGACGGCATGCCCAGTGGTGCGGAATGGATCATCGTCCTCGTGATCGTGCTCGTCGTGTTTGGCGGCTCGCAGCTCCCGAAGGTGGCTCGCAACTTGGGTAAGGCCCAGAGTGAGCTGAAGAAGGGTCTCGCTGAGGGTGCTGCTGAGGCCGACGCGGCCGACGACTCCTCGAAGAGCTAATCGTTCAGACGGCTGGCGCGAGGTTGCGTCGGCGCAGGATGCGACGGCGCTCCCGCTCGCTGCATCCTCCCCACACTCCGTGCTCGATGCGGTTTTCGAGGGCGTAGTCGAGGCATCGGTCGACGATGGGGCAGCGCGAGCAGATAGCGCGGGCCCGGTCGACTCCGGCGCCGTCGCTCGGGAAGAAGATCTCGGTCTCGTATCGCCGGCAGTTCCCTGCCTGCATCCAGGCGGTGACCGATTCCTGATCGGTGCTCGGAACCGCGGTGAGCAGTGTTCTGGTGGTGGTCATCTGTCCTCCAGTGGTGGTTTCCGGCGAAGCCGGATCCGGGTGCGCCATGAATGTAACACAAACGACACATTCAGGCACGGATTTTCGGCCTTTCTGCACGCAATCTCACGAATTTCTTACGTTTTCATGACGGCATCGCCGCAACGATTCGCCCGATCGGCACCGACTGTTCACCCAGTGCAGGTTCACAGGGCCGAGCGGCGCCGGTAACGTCGCTGTCTATGACCGATTTCGCAGTTGACGCCCCGCCGCGAGGCCATGCCCGCATCACCTACATCGGCCCGGTGTCACCGCACTGGGAGATCAACGCCGATTGGGGCGACACCAAGCTCATGGAGGACTTCAGGACGCGCGCCCTGGCGCGGTTGGTCCTGTTGACCGAGGCCGATCCGCAGTTCCGTCGCAATCGCGAGCGGATCAACCGAGACGCCGAGCGCGAGCTCATCTCCCTCGAGTGGGACCTCGGCCGTCCCGACCCCGAATTCGAGGAGTGACGCCGGCCGTCGTCGACGGACCGAGGATCACACGCTCATGACACTCCACGACCCGTCGGTCGGCGCGCAGCCGGACACTGCCCCCGCGCCGAGCCCGCGGTATCTCAACCGCGAGATCAGTTGGCTCGACTTCAACGAGCGGGTCCTCGACCTCGCTGACGAGCCCGGCATCCCGCTCCTCGAGCGGATCAAGTTCATCGCGATCGCCTCATCGAACCTCGATGAGTTCTTCCAGGTTCGCGTGGCCGCCCTCAAGGATCAGATCGCTGCCGGAGTTGAGGACGAGACTCCAGAGGGCTTGACGCCAGCGCAACAACTCGCCGAGATCGGCACCCGAGTCGCCGCGTTCGTGCGTCGTCAGGAGTCGCTGCTCGTCGACGATCTCCTGCCGGCGCTCCGCGAGGTCGGCCTCTCGATCGTCCGGTGGAGCGACCTCGACCTCGGCGACCGGCTCGCGGCTCGCGCCTTCTACGAGGACCGCATCTTCCCCGTGCTCACCCCCCTCGCCGTCGACCCCGGGCACCCGTTCCCCTACATCTCGAACCTTGCGCTGTCGATTGCGGTGACGGTCGCCGATCCGTCGACGGCCGAACGCCGCTTCGTGCGACTGAAGATCCCGAAGATCTTCCCGCGGTTCGTCCCACTCGGCGACGGCCGGTTTGTGCCCGCCGAAGAGGTGATCGCCGCCCACCTCGACACCCTCTTCGTCGGCATGGTGGTGGAGGAGTGGGCGACGTTCCGGGTGACGCGCAACGCTGATCTCGCTCTCGAGGAGGACGAGGCCGACGACCTGCTCGAGGCGGTCGAGCTCGAATTGCGAAAGCAACGGTTCAACCGGCCGGTCCGCCTCGAGGTGCATCGCAGTATCAGCCCCGAGATGCTCGGCCTGCTGGTGCGCGAGCTCGGTATCGACGAGCGCAACGTCACTGAGCACTCGACGCTGCTCGACCTGTCGTGCTTGTTCCAGTTGCACGGGCTCGACCGTCCCGACCTCAAAGATCGACCCTGGGTGCCTACCACCGCCGGTCGCATCCTCGCGGCCGAGGAGGCAGACCGCAGCCTCTTCGATGTGGTGGACGACCGAGCGCTCCTCGTCCACCACCCCTACGAGAGTTTCTCGAGCAGTGTCGAGGCCTTCATCGCTCAGGCGGCTGACGACCCGCATGTGCAGACCATCAAGATGACGCTCTATCGCTCGGGCGCCGACAGCCCGATCCTGCGCAGCCTGATCCGCGCCGCTGAGCGGGGCGTGCAGGTGGCCGTGCTGGTGGAGTTGAAGGCGCGGTTCGACGAGGCCACGAACATTCAGTGGGCTCGCCGTCTCGAACGGGCGGGTGTGCACGTCGTGTACGGAATGGTCGGGTTGAAGACCCACTCCAAAGTGGTGCTCGTCGTGCGCGATGACGGCGAGCGCCTTCGGCACTACTGCCACATCGGCACCGGCAACTACAACGGTCGCACGGCGCGGCTCTACGAGGACCTGGGGTACATCACCAGCGACCCGGCGATCGGCGCCGACGTCGTGCATCTCTTCAACCACCTGACCGGCTTCAGCCGCTCCGACGACTACCGCACCCTGCTGGTTGCCCCCCGGGGTCTGCGGTCGCAACTCATCGACCTGGTCGAGCGCGAGATGGAGTTCGGAGCCGAAGGCTCGATCCGCATGAAGTGCAACTCGATCGCTGATCCGGTGATGATCGACGCGCTCTACCGAGCGAGCGACGCCGGGGTGCCCGTTGAAATGGTGGTCCGCGGGATCTCGTGCATCCGCGCCGGGGTACCCGGACTGTCGGACAACATCAGCGTGCGGAGCATCCTCGGGCGCTACCTCGAGCACAGCCGGATCTACCGGTTCGCTCACGGCGCCGACGATGGTGGCCCGCTCTATCTGATCGGCTCGGCTGACCTGATGCCGCGCAACCTCGAGCGCCGCGTCGAGGTGCTGGTGCCGATCCAGCACCCGAAGCACCGCGAGTGGCTGGACCGTGTGCTCGACTTCGATCTCTCCGATGAGGTGGTGCGCTGGGAGCAGGGACCCGACGATCGTTGGCGTCGCCGCGGTCCGCGCGACGAGTTCGCTCCCGATGCCCAAGAACTCATGTATCGCTGGACGTACGAGCGCCAGCAAGCTGTTCGCCGCTGATTCCGCGGGCCCGAGCATCAGTTCGCCGCGGGTGCCCCATTCGTTCACCTGGTGTTCACCCACCTCCGAGGGTCGGTTAACCGGGGTCTCTTAGGTTGCGGCCGTCCGTGGGAGAGGCCCGCGGCGTGTACCCCCGTGAACGACTTCTGATTGGAGACAACAGCGTGAGATTTCATTCCAAGCGATTCGTCGCATTCGCAGCGGCTGCATCGCTCGTGATCGCCGCCTGTGGTGGCGGAAATGAGGTTGCCGTTGATACGCCTGAAGCGGCCATGGATTCGTCCGATTCTGATGAAGGATCGGCTCCGGAGGCCCGAGAACTCGCCGGCACGTTGATTGGTGCTGGTGCGTCGTCGCAGGCTGCGGCGATGTTGGGTTGGCAGGCCGGCTTCCAGGCGGCCTACCCCAATGCGACGGTTGAGTATGACCCGATTGGTTCTGGTGGTGGTCGTAAGCAGTTCCTTGGTGGTGGTTCGGACTTCGCTGGTTCGGATGCCGCGTTGAAGGATGAGGAGTGGGAGTCGTCGAAGGAGGTGTGCGCCGGTGATCTCGGTGCGATCAACCTTCCTCACTACATCTCGCCGATCGCGATTCCGTACAACCTGCCGTCGCTGGCGGGCACCACGTTGCAGTTGTCGCCTGAGGTGATCGCGGGGATCTTCGCGAACCAGATCACGAACTGGTCGGATGCGGCGATCGCCGCGGACAACCCGGGTGTGGATCTGCCGGATCTCGCGATCAACCCGGTGCACCGCGCCGATGAGTCGGGCACGACGGAGAACTTCACGGACTACATGGCTCAGGCTGCGCCTGATGTGTGGACCTATGGTCCGATCGAGGCGTGGGACGCCGATGGCCCCGGTGGTGGTGAGGGTGCTCCTCAGACCTCTGGTGTCGTTGCTGCGGTGAACGCTGGTGAGGGGTCGATCGGTTACGCCGATGCTTCTCAGATCGGTGATCTGCCCGCTGCTGCGGTCGGTGTCGCTGGTTCGTTCGTCGAATTCTCGCCTGAGGCTGCTGGTCGGATCGTTGACTCGTCGGTGCGTACCGGTGGTCGTAACGAGTTCGACTTCGCGATCGAGGTGAACCGGACGCCGGATTCGGCGGATACGTACCCGATCGCGTTGGTCTCCTATCACATCGTGTGTCTCGAGTACGCCGATCAGGAGACGGTCGATCTGGTGCAGGCGTTCATGACCTACGTCAGCTCCGACGACGGTCAGGCCGCCTCCAGTGCGTCGGCTGGATCGGCTCCGATCTCCAATGAGGTCCAGGTCGAGATCCAGAAGTCCATCGCTGCGATCAGCGTCGCTGGCTGAGAAAACTAACCTCACATTCGGATCGGGGGTGGGGTGTCAACGGCACGCCACCCCCGCAACCGGTTCGACTCGATGCCGAGCCGATCAACTCACGGACGAACCATCAGGTGACACTTCTCGAGCCCCCAAGAAACTCAGTGACCGCTTCGCCGTCATCACGGGGTCGGCTCGGTGACCGCATTTTCTCTGGCCTGTCGAAGGCTGCTGGCGTGACCATCCTGGTCATCCTCGCTGGAGTCGCGACATTCCTCGTCGTGGAAGGGCGGGCGGGAATCTTCAGTGATACCGAGGAGATGTCCGGGAGTGACTCATTTCTGGGCTATGTCGGACCGCTCGTGTTCGGCACCGTCTACGCAGCGTCCATCGCGCTCCTGATAGCGGCACCACTCGGAGTCGCGGTCGCGCTCTACATCAGCCACTACGCCCCTCGGCGGGTGGCGCAGTCGCTCGGCTATTTGGTGGACCTGCTCGCCGCCGTGCCGAGCGTGGTGTTCGGTATCTGGGGGGTCACCGTTGTAGCGCCGATCCTTTCGGGCAATGTGTATCCCTGGCTCAACGCCAACTTGGACGTCCTCCCCTTCTTCTCGGGAACCATCTCGTCCAGCGGTCGCTCCATGCTGACGGCGGGCGTCGTGTTGGCGGTGATGATCCTCCCGATCATCACCGCTATGTCTCGGGAGTCATTCCTTCAGACGCCGCGCCTCCACGAGGAGGCATCGCTCGCCCTCGGGGCAACGAAGTGGGAGATGATCCGGCAGGCAGTGTTGCCATACGGGCGTTCGGGGGTGATCAGCGGATGCATGCTCGGCCTCGGTCGAGCGCTCGGTGAGACGATGGCCGTGGCCATCATCCTCTCGCCGAGCGATGGCTACTTCTGGAGCGTTCTGACCAATCAGAACTCGAACACCATCGCCTCCAACATCGCGCTCAAGTTCCCCGAGGCGTACGGGCTTGACGTCAATCGGCTCATCGCGACCGGACTCGTGCTCTTCGGGATCACCTTCCTCGTGAACGCCCTCGCGCGGCGTGTCGCCGACGCCGGGTTCTCGGGAGCCGACGGATGACGGTCACGACTGGCGAAACCACCGCGAGGGTTGCGCAGGCGGGATTCGCAGCTCGGCGGATGCCGCGCTGGATCGAGATAGCGACCGCCTTAGCCGCTCTGGGGCTCGCCGTACTCGTGCCGACGGCCGCCGGTGGTTTCCGGTGGGGCTGGGCCCTCGTTGTCGGCGCAGTCTCGTACCTAGTTCTGGTGTTCGGCTTGAGTCGCGTGCTTGAGGACCGCCGACAGAGCACCGATCGAGCGATGCGTGTCGCTTTGTCGATGGCATTCGCCGCCGTGATGCTCCCGCTTATCTCAGTGGCATGGACAGTGGTTCGGGAGGGTGCCTCGCGCCTGGACGCGAAGTTCCTTACGGGCACCATGCGTCTGACTCCCGAGGATCTGCTCGCCCAGCGCGAGGGAGTCCCGGCCGGAGGAGCGCTGCACGCGATGATCGGCACGCTCATCATCACTGGGCTTGCGGCGGCGATCGCGATTCCACTGGGACTTCTGACGGCGATTCACTTAGTCGAGTACGGCCGCGGGAAACTCGCTCGAGCGATCACCACCATGGTCGATGTCATGACGGGCATTCCTTCGATCGTCGCTGGTCTGTGCGCCTACGCGCTCTTTGTCATCGTGTTCGGCCCTGGGAGTCGGACAGGTATCGCCGGAGGGTTGGCGCTGTCAGTGCTCATGACTCCGGTGGTGGTGCGCTCCGCTGAGGAGATGCTTCGGCTCGTGCCGAACGAACTTCGCGAGGCCTCGTACGCGCTGGGTGTGCCGAAGTGGAAGACGATTCTCAAGGTCGTGCTCCCCACCTCGATCGCGGGGATCCTGACCGGGACGACGCTGGCGATCGCGCGAGTCATCGGCGAGACCGCTCCGCTGCTGATCGCGGCTGGCCTCGCCCAGGAGACCAATCTCAACCCGTTCGACGGCCGTATGACGAGCTTGCCGGTGTTCACCTACTACCAGTACGTCCAGCCTGGGATCCCCACCGAGGCCGGTGTCGCGCGTGCGTGGGCGGCGGCACTCATGCTGGTGATCATCGTCGCGACCCTGTTCATCGTTGCGAGAATGCTCGCAACTGTCCTGAAGCCGAAGGCTCTGCGATGATGCCAGATGGTGCGACGACGAAAGGAACACCAGTGACCGACGACTCCCGGTGGTCCGAGCCCACACAAGATGCGGGCGAGGTGGACAGAGGAATCTCGGTCGCCGGGCTCAACATCTACTACGGCGACTTCCGCGCGGTTGCCGATGTCGATATGCGTATCGAGTCCAAGTCGGTTACGGCGCTCATCGGCCCCTCGGGTTGCGGCAAGTCGACGTTCCTGCGATCGCTCAATCGAATGCACGAGGTGATCGACGGTGCTCGGGTTGAGGGCCGCGTCACCCTCGATGGTGTGGACCTGTACGCATCGGGCGTGGATCCGGTCGCGGTGCGACGGCGGGTCGGCATGGTGTTCCAGCGACCGAACCCGTTCCCCACGATGTCGATCTACGACAACGTCGTTGCCGGTATTCGGCTGAATTCCGGCAAGTTGCGCCGTAGCGAGACCGACGCGATCGTCGAACGCTCACTGCGTGGGGCCAACCTCTGGGAAGAGGTGAAGGACCGCCTGGACAAGCCGGGCTCGGGGCTTTCCGGTGGACAGCAGCAGCGCCTCTGTATCGCGCGGGCCACAGCCGTCGAGCCAGACGTCCTCCTCATGGACGAACCGTGCTCGGCGCTCGATCCGATCTCGACGTTGGCGATCGAACAGCTCATGCTCGAGTTGAAGGAGAACTACACGATCGTGATCGTGACTCACAACATGCAACAGGCAGCTCGTGTGAGTGACCGCACCGGGTTCTTCAACATCGCGGGTACCGGCCAACCCGGTCGACTGATCGAAATCGACGACACGAAGACGATCTTCTCCAACCCGTCAGAGCAGGCGACGCAGGATTACGTCACCGGGAGGTTCGGCTGATGGGAGAGCTCCGCTCGGTCTTCCACAACGACCTCGATGAGGTACGCGACTCGATCGTTCGTCTCGGCGCCACGGTGATCGACCTGATCCCGCGGGTGACGGCAGTGCTGCTCGAACAGGACCTCGAGGGCGCGGAGTACGTCCTCCGGGGCGATGCCGAGGTCGACGCTCGCGCGACCGCGATTGAGGAGAAAGCGCTGTCACTCCTCGCGCTCCAAGCGCCGGTGGCGGGTGATCTGAGGCAGGTTGCGACGGCGCTCAAGATTTCGGCCGAGATGGAGCGGTCAGCGGACCTCTGCTGCAACATCTGCAAGGCTGCCCGTCGCATCTACGGACACGGGCTTGACCCGAAGCTCAGAGGGATCATCCAGAAGCTGAGTGATCAGGCCCAAGCCGAGTATCGGCAGGCCCTCGACGCCTATTCGACCCTCGATGCTGTCGGCGCAGCCGCCCTGCCTGATATCGACTCGTACCTCGACGATCTTCACCGGCAGTTCATCCAGCAGATCCTTGAGAGCCACGCGGCAGGAACCATCGACCTTGCGGTGGCGGTGCAACTCGCCCTCGTCGCGCGCTTCTACGAACGGCTCGGCGATCACTCCGTGAACTTGTCCAAGAAGGTTCGCTACATCGCTACCGGCTGGTTGCCCGAACACGAGTCGCGCTCCAACTCCGACCGGCCCGGTACTCCCTCCGACAGCTGAGGCCCAGTGGACCTGATCTCAGTCATTGTCGGTCTGGTCATCGGGGCCAGCGCCGGTGGGCTGATCGTTCGTCGCCGGCGATCACCGGTTGAAGGAGTCCCAGTTTCGGCGAGCCCCGAACCGACCTCGGGGCGGATCGATGAACTGGTTGACCAGCTCCGCACCGCGATTGTTCAAGTCGATCCATCGGGCCGCATCGCTCTGCGTAACTCCGCGGCGGAGCGATTGCGTAACTCCCACTCCGGTTATCTCATCGAGGAGGCGATCGAGCGTCACCTTGAGCGTGCTCTCACGGGTATCGACTCCGATGAGACCCTCGAGTTCTTCGGTCCGCCCAAGCAGGTGGTGGTGGTCCACACCTCCCCGCTGCCGGGAGGGGGAGCGGTCGCCATCGCCGACGACATCAGCGAGCGACGTCGACTGGATGCGATGAGAACCGACTTCGTCGCAAACATCAGCCACGAGCTCAAGACGCCGGTCGGCGCGATGGCGGTGCTCGCCGACGCCCTGGTCGGGGAGGATGACCAAGAGACGATCCAGCGCCTCGTCGGTCGGATGGTCTTCGAGGCCGAACGGGCGGCGCGCACCATCGATGATCTTTTGCAGTTGACCGAGATCGAACTCGGGACGGAGATCGAGGCAGTTCCGCTCGATGCGGCCAGCCTGATGCAGGCCGCTGCCGAGCGGGTGCGCCACTCGGCGCGTGAGCGATCGGTGGAGGTGTGTCTGAGCGAGTCGATGTCGCCGATCAGCGTTGTCGGTGAACCGCGGCAACTCGCCTCGGCGATCGGCAACCTGGTGGAGAACGCGGTCAAGTACTCCGAGGCGGGAGGTCGAGTGGACCTGTCGGTAGAACGTGACGCCAATGCCGTTGCGTTCACGGTCACCGATGAGGGCGTCGGTATCCCCCAGCGCGAGATCGAACGGATCTTCGAGCGCTTCTACCGGGTCGACAAGGCGCGGAGCCGCGGTACCGGTGGAACCGGACTCGGGCTGGCGATCGTTCGCCACGTGGCGACGAACCACGGTGGATCGGTTGAGGTGTCGTCCGTTGAGGGAGAGGGGAGCACCTTCGTGCTCCGAATCCCGAACCCGCAACCGGCGGACCCGACCCAGAGTGCCAACCGAAGCGACCAGGAGGTCCCATCGACATGAGCCAGCAGACCGTTCTGCTCGTCGAGGACGAGGAGTCGTTCATCGAAGCGGTTCGGCTCGGGCTCTCCCGAGAGGGCTTCGCCGTCGAGGTGGCCCGCGATGGGCACGAGGCGCTCGAGATGTTCGAGCGATGCTCGCCCGACATCGTGCTGCTTGACGTGATGCTTCCGAAGATGAGCGGTATCGATGTGTGCCGGCGCCTTCGACAGACGTCCGATGTCCCGATCATCATGGTGACGGCTAAGAGCAGCGAGATCGACACGGTCGTCGGCCTTGAGGTCGGCGCCGACGACTACGTCACGAAGCCCTACCGGATTCGCGAACTCGTGGCTCGGATGAGAGCGGCGCTCAGGCGCTTCCCCCGCGACTCCACCGGCGAGATCGCCCTGCCGAGCACCGAGACGATCGTCGTTGGTGATGTCTCCCTCGACCCCGAGGAACATGTCGTGACGATTGCTGGCGAGATCGTTCCGATGCCGCTCAAGGAGTTCGATGTGCTTCGCCTGCTCCTCACGAACGCCGGTCGAGTCCTCACGAGGGAGATGCTGATCGATCGTGTGTGGGGCAGCGACTACGTCGGTGACACCAAGACCCTCGACGTGCACATCAAACGGCTCCGGTCGAAGATCGAGGACGACCCGAGTACCCCGACGCGGATCATCACCATCCGCGGCCTCGGCTACAAGTTCGAACGCCCCAAACGAACCGAATCAATCTGAGCCCACCACCCGTCCGAGTGGCGCGCCGCCTACCATCGTCGGCCGTGCGTGACGACGGCGGATCGAGGTTCCAGCACCTCGCCCGCACCCACGCTGCGATGATGGCCGGCGAGGCGGCGATGGTCGTCGCACTCGCCGACTCATTCTTCTTCGATGTCGACCTCGACGGCACTCGGTCGCGGCTACTCGGCTTCCTGCTGGTCAGCTTCACGCCGTTCCTGATCGTCGCACCCATGATCGGGCCGTTGATCGACCGGGTCCGCGGCGGTCGGCGTCTCGTCATCCGCATGACGGCCCTCGCCCGGCTCGTCATTCAAGTGACCATGATCTGGTTCACCGACGACCTCTGGCTCTTTCCACTCGTGTTCGTAGCCCTCGTCCTCCAGAAGACGTACGCGGTGTCGAAGTCGGCGATCGTCCCCTCGGTGGTGCGAAGCGAGACCGAACTGGTTGAGGCCAACTCCAAACTCGGACTTATCGCCGGGCTCGTCGGAGCGGTCGCCGTTGTTCCCGCCGCTGGGCTGCAGTTCCTGTTCGGGTCAGGACCGACGCTCGCTTACGGCGCGGTGCTCTTCGCCCTCGCGTTCTGGTGGTCGATGAGCCTCCCCGTCTCGCGCGGCCTCATCGACGAGACGGCGGCCCTCGGACGAGACGACAACATCGAGTCAGGCGACCTGCGAACGGCGTGGGTGGCGATGCTCGTGCTCCGGTCAGCAGCCGGCTTCACCTTGTTCCACCTCGCGCTCTGGTATCGCGGCACCGGAGCCGAGTCGTGGTGGCTTGGCGCGGCCGTCGGCGCGGGCTCGCTCGGCACCATGTTCGGCAATGCGGTCGCCCAGACCATGCGGCGTTTCGTCGCCGAGCGGAACATGCTCGCGACGGCCCTCACGCTCGACACCCTCGCCGCCCTCGCCGCGATCATGATCGGAGGGGAACTCGCCGGCGTGGTGCTCGCCGGCACCGTGAACCTCTCGGCGGCGATCGGTCGCCTCGCCTTCGAGAGCATCGTGCAACGAGATGGCCCCGAGACCGGACGCGGGCAGACGTTCGCTCGCTACGAGACGCGTTTCCAGTTCGGTTGGGTGGTCGGCGCCACCCTGCCGGTGTTGCTCTCCGTGTCGGGAACCGCCGGATTCGTCTACCTCGCAGCGGTCGCGGGGGTCGCCGCCGTCGCCTACTTGTACGACTGAGGCGAATGGAGCGAGGTCACTCGCCGGTGACCCGAGCGAGCCAGAGTCCGGGGGCGCCGATCTCGTTCGGCGTCGGCAGGGGCTCGGCATGGGAGAGCAACAGACCGATGGCATCCTCACCCGCCCGATCGACGATGCCCTGCACGAAGTCTTTCCCCGCCGATACCTGAGCCGCGTCGACCCGAATGCCGAGAAGGCGCTGGATGAACACGTCAGCCGGGTCGGTTTCGCTGCGGCGCCGGCGAACCGCTTCGGAGATGGCCAGTGCCTCACCACCGACCACCCGTACAGCCACGGCGTCGACGAACCAGTCGGTCAGCCCGACGACGGCCGCGACCGCGGCATCGAGCCATGGTTCGAGTTCGAGTTGATCGGGGGAGCGAACGGCGCCGAGAAGCACCTCCGGATCACCGAGGGCCTCTTGAAGCGCGGCCATCGGATCACCAGAGGTCATATCGAGACTTCCGAGGCGCTCCGTGATGGCATCCGGATCGGGCCGGAAGCCGCCGACATGCTGCTTCACGAGCGAGAGCAAGCGGTCACGCACGTTTGGACGTGTCGCCACGACCTGGCCAGCGAGTTCCTGGGTGAGTACCCAGAGCCGCATCTGCTCGGTGCCGATCGACCAGTCGGCAGCGAACGCGTCGATGGTGGCCGGAACCAACTCGACACGATCGTTGCCCCGGGGGATCGGCAGGTCTCGAGTGCCGAAGGCTCGTCGGGCGAGGTCACCAACCATCGACCCGACCGCCATGCCGAGCATCGCGGGCCCCATCATCTTTGAGAGGCCAGCGAACATCTGGCCCATCGGGTCGGTTGGGGCGTCGCCGGCTGGCGCCGAGAGCGAGGTGGCGAGATCGGTGAAGAGCGGCCGGTACGCGTCGAGCGTGTTGGAAGCCCACACCCCAGGCGTGACGAGCTCCGGTCGGATCGAGGTGCAGTCGATCCCGGTGACGTCGCTGACCTGCATAGCCGCGATCGATGTCAGCCCCTCGAATGACATGCGCGCCGCGGGGTCGACATTCGACTCGGCGGTTCCCCCAGTCGCGCTGAGCACGGCGAATTGGCGGGCGGCGTCCCAGTTGATCGGGCCCTGCCCCGCGAGCATCCGTGACAGGTCACCGAACAGCGGGAGGCCCGAGAAGGGATCGTCGGGGGTCGGCTCGGGGGGATCGGCCATCGAGGGGATGTTACGTGGGCTGAGGGCTAGCGTCCCCCCGGGATGGCAGGTGAGTCGACCACCGTGCTCGTGCGCGGACGCGACGGGGCGCTCGGTCGGCGCGTCATCGATCTTCTGGCCGCCGATGGAGCGCTGAGGATCGTCGATCACGAAGTGGAGGGGCCCGTCGACATCGTGATCGATCTCGAGGTGGGCGATCACGACCGCATCGGCGCCCGGTCCGCCAGTGTCACCAGCTTCGGCGAGGCGCTGCTCGGAGACCTCTCGCGCCGTAGGCCGGCGCACCTCGTTCTCGTGTCATCGGCCCTTGTCTACGGTGCGCACCGCAGCAACCCGGTGCCGCTCACCGAGGCGGCGATCCTCCGACCCGAGCACGACTTCGTGTTCGCTCGACAGCTCGCCGGCGTGGAACTCGCCGTCGACGACTGGCGGAGAGCCGGCATCGACCGGTCGGTGAGCGTGCTCCGCCCCGCTGTGGTGATGAGCGGTGCGCATGGCCCCCTCGGAGGGACCTCGGCCCTCGCGCGGGCCCTCGCCGCCGGTTACGGACGACGGCTCGGTCGCGAGGACCCGGGCGCCCAGTTCGTGCACATCGACGATCTCGCCAGCGCGGTCGTCCGCTGCGCCATCGAGCGCGCTGACGGCGTCGTAAACGTCGCCCCCGACGGCTGGGTGCCCGGGGATCGGGTGCGCGCCCTCGGGGGCGGTCGACTCCGCCTTCCTCTTCCGGAGCGGGCGGTCGAGGTGATCACCTCTCTGACCTGGCGACTCCAGCGTGGCCCGATCCCCCCGGGCCTCGATGCCTACACCAGATCGTTCTGGGTGGTGGCTAACGACCGTCTGCGAGCGCTCGGTTGGGAACCGACGGTGACCAATGAGCAGGTGTTCGTCGAGGGCACCGAGGGAGCCTGGTGGTCGTCGGTCACGCCGAAGCGCCGACAGGAGATCGCTCTCGGGGCCGGGGCGGCCACGGTGATCGTGCTCGTGCTCGTCATGGTTCGGCTCTTACGACCGCGCCGCCGCTGATCGCCTGAGCGGGCCGAGGGCTACAGTGCTCGTGTGCGGGCTCCGACTTCCGGTGATGAGTGGCTGGGGTTGACCGAGTCGCCGCTGCCGATCGGAGCGGCCTACGACTGGGCGGTGCGTCCCGACTGCGGGGCCGTCGTGCTCTTCTCGGGAACCACTCGCGATCACGCCGACGGGCGCGACGGCGTCACCTCGCTCACCTACGAGGCCTATGAGGAGCAGGTGACCGAGAAGTTCGCGGAGATCGTCGCCGAGCTCCGTCGGCGGTGGCCGACCGCGGGCCGAGTCGTCATGCTCCATCGCGTCGGCACCCTCGCCCTCGGCGAGTCATCCGTTGTCGTCGCCGTATCGGCCCCCCACCGACCCGAGGCCTTCGAGGCGGCTCGGTTCGGCATCGATGCCCTCAAGGCGAGCGCCCCCATCTGGAAGCACGAGACCTGGTCGGGCGGATCTGACTGGGCCACCGGAGCGAACCCCCCGATTCCGCCGACGTCGGTCGCTGCGGCGGAGCGCTGAGGCAGCCGGCGATGGCGTCCTGGATCATCGTCGCCGTCATCGTCGGCACCCTCGTCGTCGCTATCGGCATCAATTTGCGCCGTCGCCGCGACACGGTCGCCTCCTTCCAGCGTCAGATCGACGCGCTGTCGCCCGAGGCCCGGCGCGGCGTGACCGAGCGCATCCGCGAGCTCGACCCTGATGGAGACGAGGTCGACCAGCCCCTCCTGGGGGATGGCGAGCCCGATGAGGACGATCACCGTGGCTCGTGACCTCGCGATCGACCTCGGCACGGCCAACACCCTCGTCTACATGAAGGGACGTGGGATCGTCCTCAACGAGCCCACGGTCATCGCCCTCAACCGCCAGACCGGCGAGGTGCTCGCCACTGGACGCGAGGCCTGGCAGATGATCGGGCGAACCCCCGGCTACATCGTCGCGGTCCGGCCTCTTCGGGGTGGCGCGATCACCGACTTCGAGATCACCGAGCGGATGATCCGGCTGTTGCTCCAGCGGGTCGGGGTGAGCCGCTTCACCCGCCCGAAGGTGGTTATCTGCGTGCCCTCGGCCATCACCGAGGTGGAGCGCCGCGCGGTCACCGATGCCGCCCGTCGGGCCGGCGCCGCCGACGCGAACCTCATCGAGCAGCCCATGGCGGCCGCGATCGGCGCTGACCTCCCGATCGACGAACCGGTTGGCAACATGGTCATCGACATCGGTGGAGGCACCACCGAGACCGCTGTCATCTCCCTCGGCGGAATCGTCGCCCTCGAAGCCGTGCGCGTCGGCTCCTTCGACATCGACTCAGCCATCCAGAGTCATATCCGCCGCGAGCACGGCATCGCGATCGGCGATCAAACCGCCGAGAAGATCAAGTTGGCCATCGGATCGGCCGACGTCACCGACGACGAGGTTCCGGCCGAGGTGCGAGGTCGCGATCTGACCTCCGGGCTGCCGAAAACCGTCGAACTCACTCCCGAGGAAATTCGAGCGGCCATCGAGGACCCCGTGTCATCGATCATCACCTCGGTCACGCGATGCCTCTCGAAGGCGCCACCCGAACTGTCCCAAGACTTCCTCGTGCGCGGGATGTACCTCGTTGGTGGTGGCGGGCTGCTGCGCGGCCTCGCCTCGAGAATCGAGCGCGAGACCCAGGTGCCCGTCCGAATGTCGAAGGTCCCCCTCGAAGCGGTCGTCCTCGGAGCCGGTCACGTCATCGAGCACTACGACGACCTCAAGGGGATGTTCATGGGGGCTCGGCGCTGAGGCGCGCCGAGACGCTCAGGACGTGGGACGGATGAGTCCCTCCTGGGAGACGTTCACCGCCAGCTCGCCGTCCTTGGTGTAGATCGAACCCGCCGCCAGACCTCGCGCGGAGGAACTCGAGATCGCCCGCTGCTCGTAGAGCATCCACTCGTCCGCGCGGAACGGGCGATGGAACCACATCGCATGATCGAGGCTCGCCATCTGCACACCGTCGAAATAGGAGCGACCGTGGGGCAGGAGTGTCGTGTCAAGCAGGGTCATGTCGCTCGCGTAGGTGACGACGCAGGCGTGGAGCACCGGGTCGTCGGGAAGACGTCCATCGGCGCGCATCCACACCAACTGCGAGGACGAGCGCTGACCTGAGCGCGACATCGGATCGCCGTTGACGTAGCGGGTGTCGATCGGCCGTGGAAGATCGAGCCATTGGCCGAGTCGCTCTCGATGCGGTTCCATCCGGGTCTTGAAATCGGGAAGGGACTCCGGTTCGGGAACGTCATCGCGCGGTTGGGGCTGGTAGTCGAAACCGGCCTCGTGATCGTGGAAACTCGCCTGCAAGTTGAAGATGGCCCGACCGTGCTGGATGGCAACTACCCGTCGGGTGGAGAAACTGCGGCCATCCCGGATGCGGTCGACCTCGTAAAGGATCGGCGCTTTCGGATCGCCCGGGCGGAGGAAGTAGGCGTGCAGGGAGTGCACCATGCGACCCGGCTCCTCGACCGTGCGAGCCGAGGCGACGAGCGCCTGACCGGCGACCTGCCCGCCGAACACTCGTTGACGGTCCTCATCGGGAGAGACACCGCGAAAGAGGTTCACCTCGATCGGTTCGAGGTCGAGGAGTCGTACCAGGGCATCCACGTCGTCTTGCACGACGCCATGTTGGCACCTCGGACCCGATTCGGGACAGCGCCGTATGCTCGACGGATGCCCGGTGAGCCTCCTCCGATCGACGCTCAACTCGCCGCGGTGATCGCTTCCACCCGAGGTTTCATGCCCGACTCCGAGGGCGCTGCGCTTCGTCGCTGGGGAATCGAGGCGCTGACTCGGCTCAGCTCGACGCCGATCATCGAGGTCGGTTCCTATTGCGGACGGTCGACGCTCTGGCTCGCTGACGCGGCCCGCATCGCTGGCGGTCATGTCGTGACCGTTGACCATCACCGGGGTTCGGAGGAGATTCAGCCCGGATGGGAACACCACGACCCGTCGGTGGTTGACCCCCGAACCGGTCGGATGGACACCCTTCCGCACCTCCGGCACACCCTGGAATCGGCTGGGGTGGAGGAGTTGGTCACCGTCATCGTCGGCCGCTCCGCGACCGTCGGTGGACTGCTTCGCTCAGGTGCCTCGATGATCTTCATCGACGGCGGTCACGGTGACGAGGAGGCGCGCGTCGATGCCGAGACGTGGATCCCCCTCGTTGTCCCTGGGGGCCTGCTCGCCATCCATGACGTGCATCCCGACCCGGCCGACGGTGGACGCCCTCCCTATGAGCGCATCTATCGACCGGCGCTCGACTCCGGTGACTTCACCGAGGTCGACGCCGTCGGGTCGCTCAGGGTTTTGGAACGCCGGCGCTGACCTGCGGTCCGAACTCTCGCTCAGGCCGGTGTGCGGCGATCCACGACGGCGAAGGTGAGAGCAGCGAGGGCCATCACCCCTCCACCGACTACGCCGAGCAGTGTCGGGTGCAACTCGTAGAGCGCGCCGCCGAGCAAGGGGCCGATGACCCGACCGAGCGCCATATACGCCTGAGAGTCACCCGCGCGCTCGGCCGGATACCGGGAGTTGCGCGCCAACAGCGCGAACGCCGCGGGCACGCACATCCAGAAGGCGTAGCCCCACACCACGAGCGCGAGGACGAACACGCCTGGATGATGGACCGCGGCGACCAGCACCGCCATCGCGGCCGTGACCCCGGTCCAGAAACCGGCATGACGATGCGGTCCACGGCGCCGAGCCGACGGGATGCTCGCGAGCGAGTTCAGCGAGAACACGAACGCAACCGCGATCGGGCTGAGACCGATATCGCCCGAGCCGACCGCTCCCGCGAACACGAACACCGAGTTGCCCCCGAGCGTGAGCAGACCGAGAGCGAGCAACAGCACGAGGGCCGCGGGTGCCGGCCGGTGCCGTTCCGAGCGCGGTCGGTGCGGAGCCGCGAACCGGGCGGTTCGAATGAAGGCCAGCGGCACAAGATGCAGCGCGCCGAGTAGGAAGAAGAGCCGGCTCGGACCCGACACGTCGATGACCGAGGCGACGATCGGTGACGCGATGCTCCCGACCACCGGTCCGATCACCGCGATATCACCGGTTCGGTCGTCGTCGCCGAACACCTCCGACCAGGAGATCCACGCGATCGTTCCGAGTGAGATGCCGGCGAGAAAGCGAAGCGGGAGCAGCGCCGGAAAACCGACGAGGCCCGAAGCGATATTCGCCAGGAGTCCGAGGATGATCGCTATCACCATCACCCTCCGGCGCGGCCGGAACAACCGGCCCGCACCCCACGACGACACCACGAAACCCCCGAGTTGCAGCGTCGAGATCAGCCCGACCCGACCGACCGGCACTCCCTCTGAATCGGCGAGACCCGGGATGAGGAAGGGCGTGGAGGTGAAGACGACCGTGCTCACCGCGGAGGCCACGAGCACGACGGCCGGGACGTTCGGTCGGAGGGTGGCGAGCGCCCTGAGAGGGGTCTGGAACATGGCGTGACCTACGCCCCGGAGGCGGCAAGGTCGCGTCGGGCCTCGTCGATCAACGTCCGCACGCGGTCGCGGAGGTCATCGACATCGGCTGTCGTGAGGCCGTCGGTCGGGATCGGATCGAGGACCCGCACGGTGGCCGTGCTCCGCCCGAAGCGCCAGTCGTGTTTCACCAGCGCGGTCCGAGTGCCGTGGACCGCGAGCGGCAGGATCGGCGCGCCAGCGTTGATCGCGATCCGGAAGGCGCCGTCTTTGAACTCGCCGAGTTCACCGGTCGCCGAACGCGTCCCCTCCGGGAACAGCATCACCGAGACCCGACAGTCGAGACGTTCCCGCGACTCGCGGTAGACGTGCGCGCCACCCCCCTCAGCTCCTCGCACCAACTTGATGTCACGGGCGAGCCACATGAGCCATCCGACGAGCGGGATCTTGAAGAACGTGCTCTTGGAGACCCACTTCATCTCCATCGGCAGATGCGAGATCAACAAGATGTCGACGAAACTTTCGTGGTTGGCGACCACGACATAGGGGCGACGAGGATCGGTCGGAATCGAACCCTCCACCCGGAAACGCCAGAGTGGATTGAGGCGCTGGTGAACTACCGCCACCTTGCGGAAAGCGAAGCCAGCGAGATACGCACCGCGGTCGAACGGAGCGGTCACCAATCGGATGACAGCGACGACGGGCACCGCGAGAATGACGGTGACGCCAAGGACGAACCAGGCCCAGACGCTCGCGACGGTCGAGATCGGTCCTCGTGACGCGCTCTCGGACCGCACGCCGATGAGTGTAGGTGAGTCAGGTATGTCGGAAGAGGCGACTCGCCGGGCTATCGCCGCGGATCGCGTCAACGGCGAGGATCACCGCCGCCGCCGTATACGAGGTGTGCTCGTCGGCGGGGAACACGATCCGCTCGGGATGGACGATGCCGGTCAGATAGGCGCCCGCGGCAAGACGATGGTCGCGCGTGGACGCCAGAAGTTCGGTGGCGGTGTCGACTTCGCCGACGGCAGCGTGGGCGATCGATGCCTCCGCGGTCTCCGAGGCGGTGATCCACGGTTCGTCACTGACACAGCGCACGCCGAGGCCCTCCATGACGAAGGTGTCGAACCCCTCGGCGAGACGAGCCCGGCCAGCCTCGCCGTCGACGGCTCCGGTGAGCGCCGGGTAATACCAGTCCATCGCCCAGCGCTCCTTCGGTTCGAAGGCTCCGTGGGTTCCGCTGACCTCGGCCAGCACCGCAGCGGCCATGGTCGTCGCTGCCTCCTCCCAATCCGGGCGTTCGGAACCGGCGAATCGGGCGAGTTCGGCCCCGCTGCGCAGGGAGTGCAAGATCGAACAGGTCCCTGTGAGGAGCGCGTACTCCCAGGGTTGGTCATCGGCGTGAACGGCCCACAGCGCGAGGCCATCGTCGCGGCGACATGACAGCACCCAGTCGAGGGCGCGCTCGACCGTCGGCCACACTCGATCGACGAAGCCGATATCGGGATGGCAGAGGTAGTGGTGCAGCACTCCGGTGGCGATGTAGGCACAGACGTTCGTGTCGAGTTTCGGGTCCTCGACGGTCGTATCTCCCGCCCCGTCCGGCAGGTAGTAGTTGTGCCAACTGCCGTCGGGGCGTTGGGTGGCGATCAGCCAGTCGTAGGCCCGTTCTGCCTCGGCGCTCAGTCCAACCAGGTCGAGGGCCATCGCCGACTCGACGTGGTTCCAGGGATCGCAGTGCCCACCGGGGAACCACGGGATCATGCCGGCACTCGTCTGCAGGGAGGCGAGGTGCTCTCCGGACCGTCGGAGCTCGTCGGTTGTGATCACCCCGGTGATGCCGTCGATCGGCCTCATCCGGCTGCGCTGCCCTTCACCGCGTAGTGCACCTCGCTCTTGCCGAGGACCGGCGCGAGAGCCCGCTCGACGAGGGCGAGGGAGCGAGGACGCTCGATGATCTCGCGTTCGAGTAGACGCCGGTAGGAACGCACGAGGCGGTGCTCGTCGTTGTTGACGCCGACGGCGCACTTCAACCACCAGTACGGGGAGTGGAGGGCGTGGGCCCGATGACGGCCGGTGAGCTCGAGACCTGCGGCGCGGAGCTTCGCGCGAAGTTCGACCGAGGAGTAGATGCGTACGTGGCCGCCGACGGCGATCGGGGCGTGGTAGGCGTCGGAGAGACGCCAGTTGATCCGCTCGGGGAACTCGGCTGGCACGCTCGCCGCGAAGCGGCCGCCCGGGCGGAGCACGCGCACCATCTCAGCGATCGCGGCGGTGTCGTCGGTGATGTGCTCGAGCACCTCGGAGGTGATCACGACATCGA
>JAYQAE010000005.1:17668-34457 GCA_038136655.1 Ilumatobacteraceae bacterium | reverse complement strand
GAGGCCATCTCGGCCGACCTCCGCAACGCCGACCTGCTCGGCGCCATCCTCCGGCAGGGCTTCGGCGGCCTCGACCCGACCGAGATGGTCAACGAAATCAAGGATCGACTGAGTGAGGAGCTCGACTATCGGCGCGAGGCCGACAACCAGCGGCGCTTCGCCGACTTCTACCGAGGTCACCCCAGGATCCACATCCCCGATGTCGTCGATCACCTCTCATCGGCGCGGGTGCTCACCACCGACCTCGTCGACGGGCACACCTGGGCCGAGCTGCTCACCTGGGACGCGCGCGAGCGCGACCTCGCCGCCGAGACCATCTTCCGATTCGTGTTCCGAAGCCTCTACACGATGCGCGCGTTCAACGGCGACCCCCATCCCGGCAACTACCTGTTCCATCGGGACGGTCGAGTCACCTTCCTCGACTTCGGACTCGTGAAGGAGTTCAGCGAGGCCGAGATGCGCACCTTCGAGACCATGGTGCGACTCGCCGCCGTCGAGCACGATGTGCCGGGCTTCCGCGCCATCCTCGAGGAGGCCGGAATGTTGCTCCCCGAGGCCCCGGTCGACACCGACGAGGTCGGTGAGTACTTCTCCCACTTCTACGAGCCCGTCTCGGCCGATCGCGAGATGACCTGGACGGCGTCCTACGCGTCGAGCATCGTGCGACACACCTTCGATCGCTCGAGCCCAATCTCGCAGTACGCGACCGTGCCCCGTGCCTTCGTCTTCATCCAGCGAATCAACCTCGGCCTGTACGCCCTGCTTGGCGAGCTCGGCGCCCGCGGCAACTATCGACGGGTCGCCGAGGAACTCTGGCCCTTTACCCAGCATCCGCCATCGACCCCCCTCGGAGAGGACGAAGCCGCATGGCTGGACGAGCGTCACATTCGATCCCGCTAGCGTCCCCACGGTGCTTCACCGGCTGCGCCCGACTCCTCTCGGCCTCGCCGCGCTGCTGGTCATCGCGATGACGGCGGGATGCGGAGGCGACGACACGGCTGACGCGGTCGACGAGGCCGATGTCACCGACGTCGAACTCAACCCGGTTGACCCTGACGCCCCGACCACCACCATCGGCGAGAACCCCCTCGACGTCGAACCCCTCGACGAGGCACCGACCGAGTTGCTCATCACCGACATCGAGACCGGCGCGGGACGCGAAGCCGCCGTGGGAGACACCGTGTGGGTGGACTACGTCGGCGTGATCACCCTGACCGGAGAACTCTTCGACACCAGCCTCGCCCGGGGGCAAGCCCTCAACTTCACCGTCGGCGCCGGCCAAGTGATCCAAGGCTGGGACGACGGGCTCCTCGGCGCCACCCCAGGCACCAAACGCCGCCTCGACATCCCCGCCGACCTCGCCTACGGCGACAACCCGCCCGGCGACCCCATCAAGGCCGGTGACGCGCTCACCTTCATCGTCGACGTGCGCGCCGTCGTCCGACCCACCCGAGCAGCTGATGCCCCGATCGACATCGACACCGCCCCCTCCGACGGAGCCCTCGAACTCAGCGTCGAGGACTACGTCAAGGGAGACGGCCACACGGCCCTCACCGGTGACACGGTTCTCGCCCACCTCCTGCTCGTTCGCGGCGACAACCGGGTCACCCTCTTCAACACCTGGGACCGCGGCGAGCCCCTCGAGATCCTCCTCGAGGACGGCTACACCCTCCCCGGGCTCCAACAGGGCATCACCGGGATGTCGGTGGGTGGAACGCGGATCCTGAAAATGCCACCCGACCTCGCCTTCGGACCCGATGGCGAACCAGGCCTCGGCCTACCCGCCGGTCGCGACCTCATCGCGATCGTCGAACTCGTCGGCGCCTGGTGACCCCGGGGTCGCCCGAGCTGGCCGCCGGTACGCTTCGGGGCCGGCAGCGACCGAGACGAGGACCGGAGAGGGCGGACACCGATGGCTGAGACGAGACCGAAGACACTCCCGGAGAAGATCTGGGACCGGCACCTCGTCGCCTCCACCCCCGGTGAGTCCGACCTGATCTACATCGACCTCCACCTGATCCACGAGGTCACCAGCCCTCAGGCCTTCGAGGGTCTGCGCCTCAGCGGCCGCACCGTGCGTCGCCCCGAGCTCACCGTCGCCACCGAGGACCACAACGTCCCGACCGCCGACATCGACCAGCCCATCGCCGACGAGATCTCGGCCAAACAGGTCGACACCCTCCGGCAGAACGCGCGCGAATTCGGCATCACCCACTATCCGATGGGCGACGCCGGCCAGGGCATCGTTCACGTCATCGGGCCCGAGCAGGGCCGCACCCTCCCAGGCATGACCATCGTCTGCGGCGACAGCCACACCGCGACCCACGGCGCCTTCGGAGCGCTCGCCTTCGGCATCGGCACCAGCGAGGTCGAGCACGTCCTCGCCACACAGGCACTGCCGCAGTCGCGACCCAAGTGGATGTCGGTCACCGTCGAGGGCGAGCTCGCCCCGGGGGTCACCGCCAAAGATGTCGTGCTGGCCATCATCGGGCACATCGGCACGGGTGGCGGCATCGGCCATGTCATCGAGTACCGGGGCTCCGCGATCCGATCCCTCTCGATGGAGGGTCGCATGACGGTCTGCAACATGTCGATCGAGGCGGGCGCGCGCGCCGGACTCGTCGCCCCCGACCAGACCACCTTCGACTACCTCCAAGGCCGCGACCACGCCCCCACCGGTGCCGACTGGGACGCCGCCGTCGCCGACTGGTCGACCCTGGTCACCGACGAGGGCGCCGCCTGGGACACCGAGGTGGTCATCGACGCCGCCACCATCCGTCCGCAGGTCACCTGGGGCACCAACCCCGCCCAGGTCGCCTCCATCGACGACCGCGTGCCCTCCCCTGACGACTACGCCGATCCCACCACCCGCGAGACGGTCAGCCGGGCGCTCGACTACATGGGACTCGCCCCAGGCACCGCCATCCGCGACATCTCGGTCGACACCGTCTTCATCGGCTCGTGCACCAACAGTCGCATCGAGGATCTCCGGGCCGCCGCCGAGGTCATGCGCGGCCGTACCGTCACCGTCCCTCGCGTGATGGTCGTGCCCGGCTCGCACCGAGTGAAGGCCGCCGCCGAGGCCGAAGGTCTTCACGAGGTCTTCCGCGCCGCCGGCGCCGACTGGCGCGAGCCGGGGTGCTCGATGTGCCTGGCCATGAACCCCGACAAGCTCTCCCCGGGCGAACGCTCTGCCAGCACGAGCAACCGCAACTTCGAGGGCCGCCAGGGGCGCGGGGGGCGCACCCACCTCGTCTCCCCCGCCGTCGCGGCAGCCACCGCGGTCGCTGGCCACTTCGCACTCCCGGAGGATCTGTCATGAGAGCCGTCAGGGTCATCACCGGCACCGCCGTCCCGCTCCGGCGCAGCGACGTCGACACCGACCAGATCATCCCGGCCGAATGGTTGAAGCGGGTGGAGCGCACCGGTTTTGAGAAGGGACTCTTCTCCACTTGGAAGGACGATCCCGCGTTCGTCATGAACGACGAGCGATACGCCGGGGCGAGCATCCTTGTCGCCGGCCCCTCGTTCGGGGTCGGTTCGAGCCGCGAGCACGCCGTCTGGGCGATCCAACAGGCCGGTTTCGACGCCGTGATCGCGCCGAGTTTCTCCGACATCTTCCGAAACAACTGTACGAAGAACGGGCTGGTACCCGCCGCCGTTCCCCTCGCCGTGGTCGAGTCGATCTGGGCAGCGATCGAGGCTGACCCCGCCACCGCGGTGGTCGTCGACATGGAGCGACGCCTGGTTGAGGTGCCCTCCGCCGGCGTCTCGGTCGAGTTCCCCATGGACGACCCGACCCGCCATCGCTTCCTTGAGGGACTCGACGACATCGGGCTCACGCTCACCCACGCCGACGCGATCGACCGCTTCGAGTCGACGCGCCCCGCGTGGCTACCGGGCTGAACCCCGCCGACTGACGTCGATCAGCCTGGGCAGCGCCAGGCGCCGTCCACCACCACGCCGTCGGAGGACGTCCCGCTGAAGATGCCCGTCCCGGCCCCGGTCAGGGTGACGGTCGCCTCGCCGAGCACGACGGTGCGTCCGAGCACCGAGAGCACGACGTCGGCAGGGGCCGAAGCGCCGGTGGAGAGACCCGGTCGCGACGACACCGAGAGCGCACCGCCACCACCACCGGGCACACCAGCGTCAGCGGAGACAGCGGCGACAACGCGATCGGCATCGACCGGATCCGCGCAACGCATCGCGCCCTCGGCGTGAACGCTCAGCGAGGCGGTGCGCTCGCGGAGACCATCGCGAAGGCGCACTGAGTAGCCAGCACCAGCCGGCGCAGCAGCGACCGCCCGCTCACCAGAACAGGTGAATCCCGCTGACACGGACTCACCGGCATCGGTGCGCCCGACCACCGTGCCCGACCGCTGATCGACCGAGCCGCCCACACGGGCGAAGGTGACCCGGGCGGACCCGAGACGGACCGGGCCGCCGAGCAGGCGCACCTCCACGTCGACCTCCACCGATGCGGCATCGGCCGCGAGCAACTCGGAACCGACCGCGGCGAACCTGACCGATGACTCGGTCTCACGGTCGGCCACCACCACCTCGAATGGACCCGTGCCCGACCCCTCGATGACCGAGCAGGACGCCACCGAGTCGAACGGGTCGAGCGAGTCGGGATCCACCGACCGCGGGGTCATCGACACCAACGTCGTCACGCGGGCCGGGGAGACCCGCACCGCCACCTCGACGGCTTCTGGGAGTCCGAAGGGAGGAGCCGGTACCTCGACCGCCTCATCAGGATCCGGTCCGAGGGCGATCGGCGTGGTCACCGGAGCGGGCGCGGACACCGTTGGGAGCTCGTCATCGGCTCCCGAGCCCGAGCAGCCAAGGAGCACCACCGCGAGCAGACACGATGACCGCCGCACTCGGAAGCGCCCCACGGTCTAGGTGGTGACGTCGGTCTCGAAGCGGCTGAGATCGAGTAGACGGTCATCGTTCGAGAAGACCTCGACCGGCTTCACCGCGGGGAGCCGAAGCAGACGCTGCAGCACCCGCACCTGAGTGTGCTGGTTGTACTCGACCAGGGTCACCGCCCACCCGTCGCGCCCGGCCCGCGCTGTGCGGCCGGAGCGGTGCAGATAGTCCTTCACATCACCCGGGGGGTCGTAGTGCACGACCGCTCCGATGTCGTCGATATCGATGCCTCGAGCCGCCACATCGGTGGCGACCAGCACGGCCAGGCGCCCGTCGGCGAATCGCTGGAGGGCGCGCTCGCGGGCCGCCTGCGACAGATCACCGTGGATCGCAGCCGCGTTCACGCCGAGATCGACCAGCGCCCCCTCGACCTTGTCGCACAGACGCTTCGTCTGGCAGAACACGACGACTTTCGGAATCGACCGGGCGATGGAGCCGACCACCCGCGCCTTGTCCATGTGATGCACCGCGAGGAACAGGTGGTGCATGGTGCCGACCGTGTCGGTCACCGCGTCGATCGCCACCTCGACCGGATCGGTCATGTACGCGCGAATGAGGTGTCCGACATCGCCGTCGAGGGTCGCCGAGAACAACATGGTCTGGCGACGGCCCGTGCAGTGTCGGAGGATCCACTCGACCTGCGGGGTGAAACCGTCATCGGCCATGCGGTCGGCCTCATCGAGGGTCACGATCTGCACCTCGGAAAGGTCGACCTCGTCCGACTTGATGAGATCGATCAGGCGCAACGGCGTGGCGACCACCAGCTCGACGCCTTTGTTCAACTCGGCGATCTGCCCATCGCGGCTCGCCCCGCCGTACACCGGAAGCACACGCATCGAGGCCTGCGCCGCGACCGGCTCAAGCACCTCGGCCACCTGCACCGCGAGCTCACGAGTGGGCACGAGCACCAATCCGAGCGGTCGGCCCGGAGCGCCATTCCCCTCGATCCGAGCCAGCATCGGCACGCCGAAGGCCAAGGTCTTGCCCGATCCGGTCTTCGCGCGACCGCAGACATCGTCTCCGCGCATAGCGACCGGAATCGCCTCGGTCTGGATCGCGAACGGAGTAGCGAAGCCGCAGGCGGCCAACCCGACATCGATCCGCTCCGGCACACCCAACTCGGCGAAACCGGTGGGAGCCTCCACGGGAGGGAGGGCCGAAGTTGAGGTCAAGGAGCCGGTACGAGCCTCGACATCGTCATCGCGATGCGGGGGCCGACGCCGGGGGGAGGAGCCGCCAGAACCGCCGCCGCGGCCCCGACGCCGCGCACCGGTGCGCGGAGGTCGGTCAGTCATGGTGCGCCCGAGCCTACCGGCGAGGCAGTCCGGGTGATTGTGGAGCGGGTGGCCGGTGGGTAGTCTCGACACCGATGTCCACCGCTTTGCGTCTGCTTCCCCTTCTTGGGCTGCTTACGTAGGGCGGACGCGCACATATCCACGTCCGCCCGCCCCCACCGACCCGGTCCGGGGGCGGTTGTCGTTTTCGGCACCGCTCCGACCGACCCCGACGAACGCAATCCCAAGGAGACACCGTGCCACCGACACCCGCCAGCCCGCGCAAGATGCCCTTCGAGCGGTACTCACCCCAGGTGCCCCTCATCCTCGAGGACCGCACCTGGCCGAACGTCATCATTGACCGCGCCCCCACCTGGTGCTCCGTCGACCTCCGCGACGGCAATCAGGCGCTCATCGACCCGATGGACCCCGTCCGAAAACTCGCCATGTTCCGCGAGCTCGTCAAGATGGGTTTCACCGAGATCGAAGTCGGCTTCCCATCGGCCAGCCAGCCCGACTTCGACTTCGTCCGCCAACTGATCACCGACGACCTCATCCCCGAGAACGTCGAGATCCAGGTGCTCGTGCAGTGCCGCCGAGAACTGATCGAGCGCACCTACGAGTGCCTGCGCGGGGCGCCAAGAGCCATCGTCCACTTCTACAACTCCACCAATCCGCTGCAGCGAGAGGTCGTCTTCGGTCTCGACCGCGAGGGCATCATCGACATCGCTGTGCAAGGAGCCCGGCTGTGCCGCGAGCTCGAGGCCGAGCTCGACGGGACGAGCATCCGCTACGAGTACTCCCCGGAGAGCTTCACGCTCACCGAGCCCGAGTTCGCCATCGAGGTCTGCGAAGCGGTCATGGACGTCATCGAGCCGACTCCGGAGCGGCCGCTCATCCTGAATCTCCCGGCCACCGTCGAGTGCTACAGCCCGAATGTCTACGGCGACGTCATCGAGTGGTTCGGCCGCACCATCCGCGACCGGGAGTCGGTCATCATCAGCCTCCACCCCCACAACGACCGCGGTTGCGCCGTCGCCGCCGCCGAGTTCGGCGTCATGGCGGGCGCCGACCGCGTCGAGGGGACGCTCTTCGGAAACGGCGAGCGCACCGGAAACGTCGACATCGTCAACCTCGCCATGAACCTGTTCGTGAACGGGGTCGACCCCGAACTCGACATCAGCGACATCGATGCCCTCCGGCGCACCGCCGAGTACTGCAACCGACTGCCGGTGCACCCCCGACACCCCTACGTCGGCGACCTCGTCTACACGGCCTTCTCCGGTTCGCACCAGGACGCCATCAAGAAGGGCTTCGCCGCCCTCCCCGACGACTACGACCAGTGGGGTGTCCCCTATCTGCCGATCGACCCGAAGCACGTCGGACGCACCTACGAGGCCGTCATCCGCGTCAACTCGCAGTCGGGCAAGGGCGGTGTCGCCTATGTGATGAAGGAGGAGTACGGCTACGACCTGCCCCGACGTCTGCAGATCGAGTTCTCCAAGACCATCCAGCACATCACCGAGGATTCGGGCACCGAGATCTCACCGACGGTTATGTGGGAGGCCTTCTCCACCGAGTACCTCCCGAGCGAGCCGAGCATGAAGCTGCGAAGCCACGAGCTGCACACCAACACCAGCGACGGCCGCGGTCGCACGACGATCAGCGCCCAACTCGAGGTCGACGGCGCGGCGGTCACCGTCCGCGGTGAGGGCGACGGACCCGTCGAGGCCTTCGTGAGCGGCCTCCGAGCCGAGTGGCCCGGCGACTTCGATGTGCTCGACTACTCCGAGCACGCCATCGGACGTGGCTCCGACGCCGAGGCGGTCGCCTACGTGGAGAGCTCGTCGGGCGCCGAGGTGCGCTGGGGAATCGGCATCGATCCGAACATCACCACCGCCTCGCTGCGAGCGGTGCTGTCGGCGTTCGAGCGGCAGCGGCGGGGCTGATCCACCGGACGGCGCCTCCCGGCCTCGGGTTAGTGTCGGAGCGTGCGCGTCACCGTGGATCTCGACCTGTGCGCCTCCACCGGCGGGTGCGCGCAAACCTGCCCGGAGGTGTTCGAGATCGGTGACGACGGCTACCTCCACGTCCTCCGCGAGCATCCTGAGACCGAGCTGCACGACCGGGTCCGCGACGCCGCCGATCTCTGCCCCACCGCCGCCATCGAGTTGATCGAGCAGTGACCGCGGCCACCTCGGGGTTCCACGGCCGGCTCGCCGCCGCTTGGGAGCGCAACGACTCCCTCCTGTGCGTCGGGCTCGACCCGGATCCACGCCGCCTCCCCCGCAGCCTCGACGGAGCGCCCGACGCCGTGTTCCGATTCTGCGCGGAGATCGTCGACGCGACCGCCGACCTCGTCTGCGCCTTCAAACCACAGATCGCCTACTTCGCCGCCCTGCGCGCCGAGGACCAACTCGAACGGCTCTGCGGCCACATCGCCGAGCACCACCCCGAGATCCCGATCATCCTCGACGCGAAGCGAGGCGATATCGGCTCGACCGCCGAGCAGTACGCGCGCGAGGCCTTCGGTCGCTACGGCGCCGACGCCGTCACCGTGAACCCCTACCTCGGAACCGACTCGGTCGAGCCCTTCCTCACCGCTGGGGCCATCATCGCCTTGTGTCGAACCTCCAATCCCGGCGGATCCGACCTGCAGCTCCTCGAAGTAGACGGCGAGCCCCTCTACCTGCGGGTGGCCCGCATGATCGCCGAACGCTGGTCGACCCTCGGGGAGGTCGGACTCGTGGTCGGCGCCACCCATCCCGAGGAGCTCTCGCGGGTGCGCTCGACCGTCGGCGACCTCCCGATCCTCGTTCCCGGCGTCGGCGCCCAAGGAGGGGACGCCCGGGAGGCGGTCACCGCCGGGGCCACTGAGAACGGGCGTGGCCTGATCGTGAACTCGTCACGAGCGGTGCTCTACGCCGATTCAGGCGAGGGCTACGCCGATGCGGCTCGCGCGGTCGCCATCGCGACCCGCGATGCCTGCCGGATCAGCCGCGAAGGCTGACGACGCTCGTCACGCCGGGAGCCGACCGCAGGGCGCTCAGCACATCGTCGGGCACGACGGCGGTGGCGGCGATCAACATGAGGGCGCCTCCCGAACGGGCCACCCGCCCGACGTCCATATCGGCGATGTTGATCCCGGCGTCGCCGAGCAGCGTACCGACCGTGCCGATCACGCCGGGACGGTCATCGTTGGAGATCAGCAGCATGTTGGCTGCCGGGGGCATGTCAACCCCGTGCCCGTCGATCTCGACCAGGCGCTCGGCCCCGGTCCGATCGAGGAGGGTGCCGGCGATGCTGCGGCCACCGCCGCGCACCGCGATCAGATTGACGTGGTCCTCAGCGACGGACGACTTCGACTCCGAGAGGTCGATTCCGGCCTCGCTGGCGAGTTGTGGCGCGTTCACGAAGGTGACCGGCTCATCCACCGAGGCTGCGAGCATTCCCTTCAGCACGGCGAGAACGAGAATCCGCGTATCGCAGGCGGCGATATCGCCCTCCACCCGCAACTCCACCGACGACAGGTCATCGATCGAGAGGGACGAGAAGAGACGGCCGAGCCGCTCAGCGAGCCCGAGGAACGGACGCAGCATCTCATCGGCCTCAGCCGCGTCGACGTTGACGGCCCAGGGCACGAAGTCGCCGGCGAGGGCGAGTTGCACCATGTCGGCGATCGCGTCGCCGGCCTTGTCTTGGGCCTCGCGGGTGCTCGCCCCGAGATGCGGAGTGACGACCACCTCGGGCAGGGAGAACAGCGGCGAGTCGGTGCACGGCTCGGTGTCGAACACGTCGAGCGCCGCTCCCGCGATGAGGCCCTCGCTGATGCACTCAGCGAGGTCGGACTCGACGACGATCCCACCGCGGGCAACGTTGACGATCCGGAGCGAGGGCTTCGCCTTGAGCAGCAGCTCCCGGTTGATGAGCCCGATCGTTTCGGCGTTGCGTGGCAGGTGGACCGTGAGGAAGTCAGCCTCGGCGACCGCCTGATCGAGCGGGAGCAACTCGGCGCCCATGAGCCGCGCGCGCTCCACTGAGACGAACGGGTCGAAGGCAACGATTCTCATACCGAAGGCTCGGGCCCGCTCGGCCACCAACTTGCCGATCCTGCCGAGACCGACGATCGCCAACGTCTTGTCTGCGAGTTCCACGCCTTCCCAACGCGAGCGCTCCCATCGACCCGCCACGAGGGCAGCATGGGCCTGCGGGACGTTGCGAGCCTGCGCGAGGAGCAGCGCCATGGTGTGCTCAGCAGCCGACACGATGTTCGACTGCGGGGCGTTGACCACCATCACCCCACGAGCGGTGGCGGCGGCGACGTCGACGTTGTCGAGGCCGATCCCCGCTCGACCCACCACCACCAGGTCGGAGCCGGCGGCGAGCACCTCGTCGTCGACCTGGGTCGCTGACCGGATAATCAGCGCAGCCGCGCCCCGGACGGCGTCGAGAAGACCGGCGCGGTCGAGGCCCTCGCGCACGTCGACCTCATGACCGTCGGCCCGGAGACGATCGAGTCCGCCGTCGGCGATCGTCTCGGTCACCAAAATGCGCGCCATTCCCGCATCGTTATCCGCGCCGGTGTCCTCTACCAACCGGAGCGGAGTCTTTAGACGAGAAGTCATCGACCCCGGCGCGGACTGTCGCTGACAGCGCTCCGGCACGGGCGAAGTAGTTTGGGCTCGTGGCCGGCAGTGACGACAACGACGTCGAGATCCGCAGCCCGCACACCGTGGAGGAGATGTCCGCTGTGAGCGAGGTGCTCCGACAGATCTGGGGGGCGACCTCGGTAATGGTGAGCCCTGAGCTCCTCCGAGCGGTCGAGCACGCCGGCGGCTACGTCGCCGCCGCCTTCGTAGCAGACAACATGGTGGGCGCCTCCTTCGGCTTCCTCGCCCGTCACGAAGGACGACCCGCGCTCCACAGCCACATCACCGGCATCCTCCCCGGGGTGCAGCACGCCGGTGTCGGCCGCGCCATGAAGAGCCACCAACGAGCCTGGGCCGCTGCGAACGACATCGAATGGGTCACCTGGACCTTCGACCCGATCGTGCGCCGAAACGCCTGGTTCAACATCGAGGTGCTCGGCGCCCGACTCTCCGATTACCTCCCCGACTTCTACGGTCCGATGTCGGACGCCGTGAACGCCGAGGACGAGAGCGACCGAGTGCTGTGCGCATGGCCCGTCGACCCATCGGTCGACGATCCGCGACCCGCCGGTCCGACGGAACGGATCGAGATCTCCACCCCGGAGGACATCGTCGTGCTCCGGCGCACCGATCCGGCTGCCGCGCAGGCCTGGCGCCGACGCGTCCGCGAGGAACTCGGATCGGCCCTCGCCGCGGGTGCTGTGGTGACCGGCTTCACCCGCGAGGGCTCCTACATCCTCGAGAAGCCCGTCTGATGCGCGCCGGTCGTCTCGAGCTGCGACGGGTCCGCATGGACCTCGTCAGCCCGTTCAGGACGAGCTTCGGCAGCCAGACCGATCGCGACATCCTCCTGCTGCGCTTCGAAGGCGTCGACGGAGAGAGCGGCTGGGGAGAGTGCGTCGCGCTCAGCGAGCCGGTCTACTCCCCCGAGTTCGTCGACGGAGTCGAGCTGGTCCTCGAGCAACATCTCTGGCCGCGGCTCCGGTCGGCTGGCGATGTCACCCCCGCCGACATCGCCGAGATCCTCGAACCGGTACGCGGTCATCCGATGGCCAAGGCCGCCGTCGAGATGGCCGCCCTCGACGCCGAGTTACGCGCGAGCAACACCGATCTGCGGACCCACTTCGGAGCAACCCGCGACCGAGTGCCGAGCGGAGTCAGCGTCGGTATCCATCCGACGATCGATGATCTGCTCGCGGCGGTCGACGGCTACGTCCGCGACGGCTACGCCCGCATCAAACTGAAGATCGAACCCGGCTGGGATATCGAGCCGGTTCGCGAGGTGCGAGCGCTCATCGGGGCCGACATGGGCCTCCAGGTCGACGCCAACACCGCCTACGGGCGCGATGACATCGATCACCTCTGCCGACTCGACGAGTTCGACCTGCTGCTCATCGAGCAGCCGATGGCCGAGGAGGACCTCATCGGTCACGCCCGCCTCGCCGCGGCCTCCAGCACCCCGGTCTGCCTCGACGAGTCGATCGTGTCCGCCCAGACCGCTCGGGACGCCATCGAACTTGGCGCCGCCGAGGTCGTCAACATCAAGCCGGGACGTGTGGGCGGCTACCTCGAAGCGCGGCGAATCCACGACCACTGCCTCAACCTCGGCGTTCCGGTTTGGTGCGGCGGGATGCTCGAGACCGGGATCGGCCGCGCGGCCAACGCCGCCCTCGCCGCACTCGACGGGTTCACCCTGCCCGGCGACATCAGCGCCTCAGCCCGCTTCTGGGCCCGCGACATCGTGCTCGACCCGATCACCGTCGAGGAGGGCTCCGTCGCCGTCCCCGACGCGCCAGGGCTTGGTTACGACCTCGATCTCGACGAGCTCGAACGGGTCACCTATCGGACGAGACTGCTCGACTGACCACCGGTACGCTCGCCTCATGGCCGCGCACCCATTCCTCTCCGATGCCTGGATCGAGGCGGCCCGCGAGGTGCGGGAGTCGTTCGCCGACCGACTCCCCGCCCCCGTCGCCGATGTCAGCGTCAACTTGGTCGTCACCGACGGACCCGATGGGGCGACCGTCGAGGCTCACCTCGACACCCACTCGGGAGCTCTCGACGTCGACCTCGGACACGTCGAGGCACCCGACGCGACGATCACCGTCGACCACGAGACCGCTCGGGTGCTGCTCGTCTCGCGCGATCCCGCAGCGGCGATGCAGGCCTTCATGTCCGGTCGTATCCAGGTCGAGGGCGACGTGATCCGGGTGATGGCCCTGCAGGCGGGACCGGCCGATCTCGAACTCGCCGAGGAGATCGCGACCGCCCTCGAGGCGATCACCGACTGACGCTCAGAGCGCGTCGAGTGCCGCCGAGAGCGTCGACGCGGTCCAACCGGTCGGCGACTCCACCGACTCCCCGACCGTCCACGGATGCATGCGCTGGACGAGACCTCCCATGACCGAGAAGGTCTCTCCCGTGAACCGGCAGGCCTCCGAGGAGAGATAGGCCACAAGCGGCGAGGCATTAGCCGGATCCCACGTGTCGAAGGCGCCTTCGGTGGCCGCCATCAACTCGGGAAGACCGGGGCTGGCGAGGGTGAGACGGGTGCGCGCCCCGGGCAGGATGCAATTCGACACCACCTCGTAGCGAGCCAACTCCTGGGCGGCGATCTGGCTGAGGGTGGCGATACCCGACTTGGCGGCCCCGTAGTTGGATTGGCCGGGATTGGCGAAGAGCCCCGAGGTGGACGCGGTGTGCACGAGCGCGCGGCGGCGCCGCTCCCCCGCGTGATATCGCTCGCGCCAGTGTCGCGCGGCGAAGTGGGTCATGGCGAAGTGACCCTTGAGGTGAACCCTCACCACCGAGTCGAAATCACGCTCGCTCATCGACACGATCGCGTGGTCTCGAAGGAACCCCGCGTTGTTCACGACGACATCGAGATCACCGAAGGCGCTGACCGCCGCGGCCACCACCGACTCGGCCCCCGCCCAATCGGCGACATCATCGCGGTTGGCAACAGCCGCCCCGCCGGCCGCGACGATCTCATCGACCACCTCCGAAGCCGGGTCGCCGTCCCCACCGACGCCGTCGGGCGATGTTCCGAGGTCGTTCACCAGCACGCTCGCTCCCTCGGCCGCGAGCAGGAGCGCGTGGGCGCGACCGAGACCGCGACCAGCACCGGTCACGACGACCACACGACCGTCGAGCACTCCCATGGGGCCACCGTAGTGACGCCGGTCGCGCGCGGACGCACCGCCGCGGCCCGTCGGCACTCAGACCGCGACGATGTCGACCTGGGTGCCGCGCGGATAAATGCCGTCGACCTCGGGGGGCTCCCCCTCGATGAGCACCTCGGACACGATGGCGTCGACGGCACCGAGCACGAGTTCCACCTCGAACCCGGCGGCGAGGAGCTCGGCTCGCGCGTCCGCGAACACGATGCCCTCAGCGAGCGCGGGGAAAACGACGACGTCGGGACCCTTCGACACGGTGACCTCGATCTCGGCTCCCCGCTCGATGAACTCGCCCGCAGCGGGGCTCTGCTCGACGATCTGACCCGCCTCGGTCTCCTCGTCGAAGTCACCCTCACGCTCGACGAGCACGAGACCGAGATCGACGAGGCGCGCGCGGGCCGGTCCCGTGAGGATCCCGACGAGATCGGGCACGGTTCTCGGCGCTGGACCAGCTGACACCCGAAGGGTGATCGCCGTGCCGGGTTCCACCGGTGTTCCAGCGATCACCGTTGGATCGTCGGTGGCGACCCACGACACGACGACGCCAACCGCGATGGCCTCGTCGTAGACGGGCTCGACATAGGGGGTCAGACCGAGCGCCGAGAGCGTCGCCTCGGCGTCAGAGGATCGCGCGCCCGACGTGTCGGGAACGGCGCGAAGGGTGGGACCCTCGCTCACCACATAGGTGAAGGGCTCACCCTCGGCGAGTTCGACCCCGGCGGCCGGACTCGTCGAGATGATGTTGCCGGGAGTCGGGACCGCGTCGCTGCGCTCGACAATCCGCTCGGTCGTCCAGCCGAAGGGAGTGATCGTGTTAACCGCCTCGGCCTCGGTGACCCCACGGAGATCGGGGACGACGTAGATCGGCGTGACGAGAAGGAGTCGAGCCAGCAGCGCCGCGAGCACCACTGCCGACCCCGCTGTCAGCGGGAGCAGCCAGGCCGGTCGACGGCGACCGATGCGGACCTCCCCGGTCGCGTCCTGAACGGCCGGAGCCCGAGCCGCGGAATCCTCAACCCCTCGGTCCGACGTGGGCTCCTCGACCGCGGTCCTGACCGAGGCGGGTTGGCCCTGTCCCGAGGAGCTGGGCTCGTTCGCCGCACGGGTGGTTGGCAGCTCGCTCGTGAAGGCGCCGGCCACCGATCGGGCGACCAACGGCAGCGGCTCGGGCCGCGGCAGGCGAGGCGCTACGGCCACCAGCGCTTGATGGAGTGACTCAGCGGTCCATCGCTCCGAGGGGTCGGGCCGGGCGGCGTGCTCGAGCACCGCCGCGAGGGGTCCGAGATCGGCCGAGGCGGGCATGAGTCGGTCGACCCGTTGGGCGAGGGTCGCGACCGTCGAGCCGGCGTCGAAGGGCACCGACCCGGTGACCGCCTCGACGAGCACCAGACCGAGGGCGTAGATGTCGGCGGCGGATGACGGCTCGAGGCTGGTTGCCTGCTCGGGGGCCGAGTACCGCACCACGTGGTTGTCGAGCGACGACGGATCGATCCAGGCCCGTCGGCCGAGCAGACCGGCGAGGCCCAAGTCGACCAATCGCGCTCGCCCCTCGTCACCGAACATGATCTTCGACGGGGTGACCTCGGTGTGCACCAGTCCCCGCGAGTGAGCGAGGTGGAGGGCGCGACAAACATCGAGTCCGAGGGCGAGGGCCTGTGACGGACTGAGGAGTCGACCGCGATCGAGGAGGTCGCGGAGGCTCCCCCCGGTCAGCGCCTCGGTGACGATGCAGCCAGCCGCCCCTCGGTCGGTGTCGACCATCGCGGTGGCGAGCACGGTCGCGATATTGGGATGGTCGAGGGCACGCACCGGGCGGATCGCGCTCCGGAACTCCTCGGGGAAACCCGGGTCGGAGCACAGGGCCGGGTTAATGACGCGGACGGTGACTGCGGTACCCGACGAGCGCTCCACTCCATCGATGACGGTCGCGGTCGCTCCGACCGACACCACCCCGGTGAGATGGAAGCGGTCGGTGATCTCCGACCCTCGGAGCGACGAGAGGTCCACGGCCACAGGACGCTACCCGCGGCCGGATCGCCGTGGGGGTCGGGCCAGCCGCTCCGGTTGGGTCCCCCGACGAACCTCGGCCATGATGGGCGCGTGAGCGGTATCGACCCCGAAGTGACCGCGGAGCCCGAACCTCCGGCGCCCTCCCGACGACGGGTCGACCCCGCCCTCCTTCTCATCAGCGCGGTGATCGCGATCGGGCTCGTGCTCGTGACCCGCGGCTTTCTGGTGTCGGTGACCGGTGACGAGCGCAGCGACCTCCCAGCGACCATCGAGAGCGTCACCCCCGTCCCCGATGCAGAGCAGGCCCTCGCCCAGACGAACGTCTTCGTCGACCTCGCCCCCGGTCACACCGGGGTGCTCGTGATCGACGGGGTCGAGATCCCGACCGTGGACCTCTCGGAGGTGCAAGCGAGCCCAGTGGAGCCCGGCGAGCAGGTTTCGGTCCCCCCGGTGACGGTCTTCGAACCGGGCAACTCGACCCTGACGTACACCCCGTCGTCGAACGGCCCCGTGCCGCGCTTCGAGCCGGGAGTGCACCGAGTCGAAGTCATCCACTGGCGGATCGACGAGGGTCGGCAGCGAGCCCGCTCGTTCACCTGGCAGTTCGCGGTCGTCTGACCCGCAGGCGCGGGGGGCCGGGGGGGGGCGCACCACGGGCGGGCAACAACGGCAGGCATGCCCTACACGGAACCAAAACGAAAGAACAATAAGCAAAGCACCCAAGACGCCGGTGGTTGGGTATGTG
>JAYQAE010000005.1:13893-17658 GCA_038136655.1 Ilumatobacteraceae bacterium | reverse complement strand
CGCGGCCCGCTATCGGGCCGCGTCAGGTCGGGATCTCGCCCGATTCGAGCAACTCGTCGAAGCGATCCGCCGAGACGATCGGGATACCGAGCGACTCGGCCTTGGTGAGCTTGGATGCCCCAGCTCCGTCACCGACGACCAGGGCGTAGGTCTTCGCGCTGACACTTCCCGGGGCTGTGCCACCCCGGGCGAGCACCGCCGCCTGAGCGCTCTCGCGGGTGTGACCCGGGACCGTGCCGGTCACGACCACCGCGCGGCCTTCGAGGGTGGCGGGCAGATCGGACAAGCGCGGGCCATCCGAGACACGCAGATCCACCCCGTGACGGTCGAGCCGGTCGACCAGATCGCGGTGGGCCTCGCGAGACCACCAGTCGGAGACCGAAGCCGAGATCACCTGGCCAACCCCCGCCACCTCGGCCCGGCGCTCCTCTGATGCCTCGAGCACCTCACGCACCCCGCCGAGCGCGGTGGCGAGACTCTGAGCCGCGGTCGGACCGAGATGCTTGATGCCGAAGCCGGTGAGCACCCGCCAGGCGGGTCGGCCGCGCGAGCCATCGATGCCCGCCACTAACTTCTCGGCGCTCAACCGAGCGAACCCCTCTAGGGACTCCACTTGATCGGCGGTGAGGGTGTAGAGATCAGCGACATCGGCGACCAGTCCGGACGCCGTGAGTTGGGCGACCGTCCGCTCGCCGAGGCCCTCGATGTCCATCGCCCCCCGAGACGCCCAGTAGATGATGCGCTGGTCGCGTTGGAACGGGCAGGTGGCTTCCACGCATCGGGTGTCGGCCTCACCCTCGGCGCGCTCGAGAACACTCGCCACCGGACAGGGACACACGCTCGGGAACTCCCAGGCTGCGAGCCCGTCGGGACGCTCCGAGAGCACCGGACCCACGACCTCGGGAATGACGTCACCCGCTTTGCGCACGACCACGAGGTCGCCTGGGCGGACATCCTTCAGGCGGACCTGATCCTGGTTGTGCAAGGTGGCCATCGTCACCGTCGAACCGCCGACGAACACCGGCTCGAGCAGCGCGAAGGGGGTGGTGCGTCCGGTGCGCCCGACCGACACCTGGATGTCGAGGAGACGGGTGGTGCGCTCCTCGGGAGGGAACTTGAACGCGATCGCCCACCTCGGCGCCCGCGACGTGTGGCCGAGCGCCGCTCGCTGGGCGAGGTCGTCGACCTTGATGACCACTCCGTCGATGTCGTAGTCGAGATCGTGCCGGTGCTCCTGCCAGTGCCGGCAGAGCGCCGAAGCCTCATCGAGACCCCCGACCACCCTGACCTCGGGATTGACCGGGAACCCGAGGGAGGCGATGAACTCGAGCGCCTCGTGATGGGAGGAGATCGCTGGACCCCCGACCACCTCACCGAGCTGATAGGCCCACATCGACAGGCGGCGACGGGCGGTGACCGTCGGGTCCTTCTGTCGGAGCGAACCCGCCGCCGCATTGCGAGGATTCACCAGGAGACGATCGCCGGCCTCCGCCGCCTCGCGGTTGAGCGCGTCGAACACCGACACCGGCATGTAGATCTCGCCGCGCACCTCGACCACCTCGGGGGCACCGGCGGGGAGCCGCTCGGGAACATCGGCGATGGTGCGCACGTTCGCCGTGACGTCCTCGCCTACGCGACCGTCGCCTCGGGTGGCCGCGTGCACCAGCACCCCGGCCTCGTAGCGCAGGCTCATGGCCAGCCCGTCGATCTTCAACTCGCAGACCAGCTGGGCCTCGGAACCATCGAGGCCGCGAACCAGCCGTTCGCCCCAGGCCGACAACTCGTCGGCGTCCATGGCGTTGTCGAGGCTCATCATCGGTACGGCGTGGACCACCGGCGCGAACGTGGCCGAGACCGCCCCACCCACCGACGACGACGGGGAGTCGGCGGAGGCCAACTCGGGGTGGCTGGCCTCGAGCTCCCTAAGGCGCCGCACGAGCAGGTCGAACTCGCCGTCGGGAAGCTCGGGGGTGTCGAGCTCGTGGTAGAGCCGATTGTGGTGGGCCACCAGCCCGCGCAGACGGTCGATCTCGTCGGCCGGCGACTCTTTGGAGCGACGTTCGTCAGCGGCCACGGCATCGCTCCATAGCTCAAGTGTAGATAGGGGGTGCGCGGCGGCCCGAGCGTCTAGGCGCCGAACACCAACCGGGTCGCCGAGGCCTGATCGCGCACTCGACTGGAGATCTCGCGGAGCGACCGGCAGATGTCCTCGGCCACCGACGGGGTATGCCCCGCCAAGCCGCTCCGCGGACTGAGCAGGCTCTGACGGCGCAGCAACGACGGATCCGAGCCCCGCCGAACCAGATCGCACCAGATCGAGCTCAGCGTGTGCCACGAGCGATTCGCGGTCACCCCGATCGGGCCGTCGGAGGAGATCGCACCCCACGCGATCCAACCGCCACCGTCGAGGAAGCGGTCGATGTAGCCGGCCACCTCGACCACATCGGCCCGGGCCGGCAGCGAGATCACCTGCGGACCAGCCTCGAGCAGCGAGGGCCAATCGGCGTCGAAACAGCAGTGCACCCCGACCGCCGCGCGGTCCTGAACCACCGCCATCGTCCCCGAGAGCAGATCGGCGGCCGTATCGGGCGGCAGGGGGAAGTCGTGCTCCATCAGATCAGCCATCAACGGCTCATCGAGCACCATCAACTGCGGGGAGTCCGGAAGCGCCTCCTCAAGCGCCGAGCAGAGCGCATCAGCGTGCGCGCGCACCGTCTGGGACGCCACGCGGAACGCGAGGTCAACGGGCGCGCCCGCTCGGGTGAGCGACAGACCGAGGGTCACCGGTCCCACCAACTGCCACTTCACCGGGCGGGCATCGATCCCCTCAGCCGACGCGACATCGAGAAACGACCGAAACCCGGCGAAATTGTCCGAGCGCAGATCGGTGACCACCGGAGCCTCCGGGTCGAGGGCGGCGACATCGACGGCGATCGTGCCGTACTGACCGAGGGTCACTCCCCGCGCCCCGACGATGGCCTGCGCAACGAGCTGCTCGGCCGGGGATCGCCTCGGGAGGCGCGGGACCACCGCGATGTCGAAGTGGTCGAGGGAGAAGCGAGCCGCCGACTCACCATCGCGGTGCGGAAGGCTGCCGACACCGAGCGTCGAACCGGGCCGAACACCGCCGAGCACCCCGCTCGCCTGGGCCTCCGGGGAGTCGACCGCCGCCATCGACAGATCGTGCCATGACAACCGTGCCGAGCACGACCCGGACCCGACAGACTGTCGAGGTGGTCGATACCGGGGAGATACCGCCCAAGCGCCGTCGAGCGCCATGGTTCCCCGCCGCTGCCGTCGCGCTCTGGATCGCCGTCGCCGTTGTGGTCGGCGCCGGCCTCGACACCCTCCGAACCGATGACGGGCCGCTGGTCGGAACCGGACCGGCACTCGAGATCGTTTGGATCGCAGCAGCCCTAGCGCTCGCGATCCCGTCCGCCATCTCGTTGACCGTCGCGCGAGCGCTGACCCCCCTCGCCCCCATCGTCGCCGTGGCCATCGCCCTCGAGCGGACCGACGCCACCACCGTCGGGGGGATCGCCCTCTCGCTCGTGGCCACCCTCGCCGTGGGGGGGGCGGCGAGAGGCGGGCCCCCCCCCACCCGCCGCGCCGCCGGGGCCCCGGGCCGCGGGCCCCGCCCGCCACCCCCCGCCGCCGGGGGGGGCCGCCCGTGGGGTGCCGGGGCCGCGCGCCGCCCGGGGGGGTCCCCCCCCCCACGGCGTGCCCGCGCGTGTCGAGGACGTGCACCTCGGTGGAGGGCTCCCC
>JAYQAE010000005.1:0-13883 GCA_038136655.1 Ilumatobacteraceae bacterium | reverse complement strand
ACCCCCGTCGGGGGGATCGCCCTCTCGCTCGGGGCCACCCTCGCCGTGTGGTCCTCGCCGATCGGCTCGCACCACCTACCGGCCGGCGCCTACGGCGCCGAGCGACGCTTCCCCCTCCGACCACCCACCGGCTACGTGATCGCCTCCGCCCTCGCCTGGTGTCTCACCGTCGGACTCGGCATCGTCGCCGCGCGGGCCGAGGCAGCGATCACCGCGGCGATCACCGGTGTCCTCGCCCTCGTCCTCGCCCTCGTCTCAGCCCCCCGCTGGCATCGGCTCTCCCGACGCTGGCTGGTGCTCGTCCCGACCGGGATCGTCGTTCACGATCCGCTCGTTCTCTCGGAGACGCTCATGCTCCGACGATCCGAGGTAGCGGCCCTCGCCATCGCCACCGACGACTCCCCCGCCGATCTCACCGGCGGGGTCACCGGTCCGACTCTCGAACTCGCGACCGTCGACTCGGTCACGGCCGTGCTGGCCACCGGCCCTCGACGACCCGGGGGCCGAGCGATCCACCTCAGCGCTGCTCGGGTGGCCCCCACCCGCCCAGGGGCGGTGCTGCGCGCCTGGTCTCAGCGACGGGCCACGCCGCCGCCGAGCACCCAGCGATCCTCGAGGTCGTAAAGCACCACGCTCTGGCCCGGAGCGACGCGACGCTGCGGCTCCTCCCAGTCGATTCGGATCACACCGGACTCATCGGTCGCCACACATCGCGCCCACTGGGCAGGACCGTGGGCGCTCACCTGCGCCCGAACCTTCCCGTCGACCGCTCCGTCGACCCAGCTGAACGACTCGACCTCGACCGAGCCGCGCATGAGATCGGCTCCATCACCCACCACGACGACCGGCTCGGGTTCGGCCACCACGTCGACGACGTAGCGCAGCGGACCTCCGCCCGGCAGACCGAGGCCGCGTCGTTGGCCGATGGTCACCAACTCGACGGAGGGGACCTCGCCGAGCTGCCGTCCCTCGGTGTCGACCACCGGGGCCGATCGAAGCGGGATGCGGTCACCGAGGAACCGCTCGCGGCCCCCGGTCGAGGTGATGAAGCAGACGTCCTGGCTGTCGGGCTTGTCCGCGGTGCGCAGACCGAGCCGTCGGGCGTGATCGCGCACCTCGGCCTTCGAGAGATGCCCGATCGGGAACACGGTCCGCTCCAACTCCTCGGCGTCGACCATGTGCACGACGTAGCTCTGGTCCTTGTCGCGATCAGCGCCGCGAGCGAGTCTCGGACGACCCTCCGCGTCGCGCTCCAGCCGGGCGTGATGGCCGGTCGCGACGGCGTCGAACCCGAGCACACGGGCCCGCTCGCTCAGGCGGTCGAACTTGAGATGCCGGTTGCACTCGATACACGGATTCGGGGTGATGCCCCTCGAGTGCGCCTCGACATAGGGCGAGACCACCCGCTCATCGAAGTCGTCGGAGAAGTTGAACACCACATGATCGAGTCCGAGTTGTTGAGCCACCCGACGCGCGTCATCGACATCGGCGACACTGCAGCAACCCGTGTCGCTATCGCCGCCCCAGAGTCGCATGGTCACCCCGACGACCTCATGGCCCTCCTCGGCGAGCAGCGCCGCCGCCACCGAGGAGTCGACCCCTCCGCTCATCCCGACGAGAATGCGCACCTCAACCCGCTCCTCGAAGCCGCTCCACCGAGGACACCACGGCGCGGGCCGCCGCGTCGACCTCCTCCTCGGTGCTCGTATGGCCGAGACTCAGCCGGAGGGCGCCGCCGGCGATCCCGCGAGGAACCCCCATTGCGGCGAGCACATGTGAGGGCTCCATCGCGCCGCTCGCGCAGGCCGAGGCCGCCGACGCGCAGACACCCTCGGTGTCGAGCAGGAACAGCAAGGCCTCGTTCTCGACTCCCTCGAAGCACAGGTGCGCGACCCCGGGGACGCAGACCGAGCCGGGAACGGTCTCGTGTGCATCCACCGAGGACGAGATCGACTGGACCAGGCGCGCGCGCAGTGCGCCGACGCGATCCACCTCAGCTTCGCGCTCGGTGTCGGTCTCGGCGAGGGCGACTGCCGTGGCGACGATGCCGGCGACGTTCGAGGTGCCGCTCCGTCGCTCGCGCTCCTGCCCGCCACCCCGGATGATCGGAGCGGGCGAGGCGCCACCGCGGGCTACGAGCACCCCGACCCCCTTCGGACCGCCGAACTTGTGCGCGCTCAACGAAAGCATGTCGACCAGCGGCGTCACCTCGCGAAGATCGATCCAACACGCGGCCTGGACCGCGTCGGTGTGGAGCCAGGCCCCCGGCGCCTCGCGTCGCACCACCTCGGCCACCGCCACCATGTCGGTCATCGTGCCGACCTCGTTGTTCACGGTCATCACGCTCACCACCGACACCGCGTCGCTCGATCGCAAGACCCGCGCGAGTTCCTCCAGATCGACATGGCCGGTGGCGTCCACCCCGACCGCCACCCCACCCGAGGCGAGTACCGGGTCGAGCACCGCGTGATGCTCGACCGCCGAGGTGACGGCGAGACCCCCGCGCTGAGCGACCGATCCGGTGACGGCCTGGTTGTCGGACTCCGTGCCGCAGCCCGTGAAGATCACCTCGCCGGGCAGCACCCCGAGGGCGGCCGCCACCTGTTCGCGGGCCTCGTCGACCGCTCGACGCGCCGTTCGGGCGAAACGGTGCGATCCGCTGGGGTTCGCGAAGCAGTCGGTGAGGAACGGGGTCATCGCCTCAACCGCAGCGGGGCGCATCGGCGTCGAGGCAGCGTGATCGAGGTAGAGCAGCCCGTCCACGAAGCGAAGACTACGGTGCGACGGGGTGGAGGGGTACGACGAGTCGACCTACGGACGAGCCTTCGCCGACGTCTACGACGACTGGTACGGCGATGACCCCCGCGTCGATGACCTCCTGACGACCGTCGCCGCGTTGACCTGCCCCGCCGAGGGTCCGCTCGTCGAGCTCGGCGCCGGCACCGGACGACTCACCGCTCCGATCGCGGGCCGACTCACCGACTGTCGGGTGATCGCGATCGATTCGAGTGCCGAGATGCTCGACCGCCTCCAAGCGCGCAGGGGATGCGAACGGGTGGAGCGCGTCCTCGGCGACATGCTCGACGACCTGCCGGACGGGCCGCTCTCGTTCGTGCTCGCCTCCTACAACACGGTGTTCAACCTGGTCGGCGAGGGCCGACAGCTCGAGTTGCTCCAACGGATCGCGGCGTCGCTCGCCTCGGGCGGCCATCTCGCGATCGAGACCGAACCGCCCGTCGGCGACGAACTGGACGACGACTCCACCGCCGACTCCTCGGTGACCGTTCGACACATGACGGCCGACACCGTGGTGCTGGCCGTGTCGAGACATCTCAGCGATCGGCGCCTCGAGGGGCACTTCGTCGAAATGACGGACGGTGGCCGCACTCGCCTTCGACCGTGGAGCATCCGCTGGTTCGACCACTTTGAACTCGCGGCGATGGCCGATGCCGCCGGGCTCGAGATCGCCCATCACGGCGCCGACTGGCCGGCCGACGCGGACGCGTTCGAGCCCTGCCCACCGGCGGATCCGCACGGCCGCCGCGTGACGATTCTGCGTCGTGCCGATTCGGGTATCCGCGCGTAGCGGGACCGACCCGCGCCTATCCTGCATATGTGAGCCAACTGCGTCTCAACCAGTTGACCGGCCGCTGGGTGACGATCGTGTCCGAACGGGCCCAACGTCCCACCGACTTCGCGCCCCGATCGGCCGTGGTCGACGGCCCCCCGGAGCGGCCCTGCCCGTTCTGCCCCGGTAACGAAGAGTCGACACCGCCCGCTCTTGAGACCGTGGACTCGTCGGGGTCATGGCAGGTGCGGGTCATCCCCAACCTCTACCCGGCCTTCACCGGCGACGACGGCTTCGCCGTCCATCACGAGGGCCCCGTGCACGTCACGGCCGAGGGCACCGGCATCCACGAGGTCTTCGTGTACACACCCGACCACACCGCCGGTCTCGACGTCCTCGACGACTCCGGAGCCGAGCAGTTCATGGCCGCGCTCAAGCGCCGCTTCGTCGAGCACGCCTCGGCCGAGCACATCCGCTACACCCAGGCGATCGTCAACCACGGCCGCGAGGCCGGCGCCTCGATCGCTCACCCCCACGGCCAATTGATGGGCCTCCCGTTCGTGCCCGGTGAGATCCTCGATGAGGAGCGCGCCTTCGCCCGCTTCGCCGGAGGCTGTGTGCTGTGCACCACCGTGGAGGCCGAGCGCTCCACCGGTGACCGGGTGGTCATCGACGCCGACGATGTCATGGTCATCTGCCCCTACTGGAGCGGCACCCCCTACGAGCTCCTCGTCATCCCGAAACGCCACGACCTCCACCTGCAGGACACCGACGACACCACCCTCGCCGCCATCGGCCGCGGACTGCGCGACGCCATGTCGTCGCTCAACCGGGTGCTCGGTGATGTCGCCTACAACGTCGGCTTCCACTCCGCCCCGCACCAGCACTCCGGGGAGTACCACTGGCACATCCACATCTGGCCGAATTTGGTGACCCAGGCCGGATTCGAGCGCGGCACCGGCGTCATGATCAACGTCGTCCCGCCCGAGCAGGCCGCCGCCACCCTCCGCGGCGTCCAGGCCACCGTCTGACCGATGGCAGGAATCACGGTCTCCGTCGAGATCGACGCCCCGACCGATCGAGTCTGGGAGATCGTCGAACCGGTCGAGCGCCACGTCGACTGGATGGCCGACGCGGTCGCCATCCGATTCACGGGCGAGCAGACCCGCGGCATCGGCACGACCTTCGAATGCGACACCAAGGTCGGTCCGATCACCCTCGTCGACAAGATGGAGATCACCGACTGGGAGCCCGGCGAGCGGATGGGCGTGCGTCACAGCGGTGTTGTGACCGGCTCGGGCCACTTCACGCTCGAGCCGATCGACCTCGGCCGACGCACCCGCTTCACCTGGACCGAGGAGCTCGTTTTCCCCTGGTGGCTCGGAGGTCCGCTCGGCGCGCTCGTCGGCGGGCGGGTCGTGATGGGCGCCATCTGGCGGCGCAACCTGCGGGCCCTCGCCCGCATCGTCGAATCGGCCTGAGCCGCCGCGTTCAGTCGAGTCCCGCCGCGCGGGCGAGCGCTGTGACCGCCGCCCCGAGCACGATGACCGCGATCAGCGGGGCGCGGAGACGGGCCGCCACCACGGCCGCGAGCACCCCGGGTAGCCGGGCGTCGAGCACCAATTCGTCGCCAACGCTCACCGTGTCCTTGACGATCAGCGCTGAGATGAGCGCTGCCGGCACGAGGGCGAGACATCGCTCGACCACCGCCGGGAGCGAACGACCACCCACGATCACCAGTCCGGTCACCTTGAACAGATAGGCCGCGCCGGCGAGGGAGAGGACGAGCAGCCAGGTCATGGTCGCCTCACCCCGAACAGCACCCCGGCCGAGGCCACGAGGATCGGCAGTCCGATCGGAAGGATCGGCACCGTGACGAGGCAGAGCAGCGCCCCGGTGGCAGCTGCCGCGCGACCCCTGGCCGTCTCGAGGTGGGGCATGACCATGGCGACGAAGCCCGCGGGGAACGCGGCGTCGAGCCCGAACATCTCGGGATCGACCGCGCTGCCCGCGAGCGCCCCGATCAACGTCCCGATGTTCCAGAAGACGTAGACGGAGGCGCCGGTGATCCAGAACGCCCGACGACGCTGTTGAGGGGTCGGTTGGGCGGTCGCCATCGCCGTCGACTCGTCGATGGTGATCTGCGCCGCCACCAGACGGGTGGGGAGCGCTCCTGACAAATGCCGCGACATGGTGAGCCCGTAGACGGCGTTGCGCGCGGCGAGTAGCACGGCGCCGCCGAAGGCCGACAAGGCCGACCCCCCGGAGGAGACCACGCTGACCGCGAGGAACTGGGAGGCTCCAGTGAAGACGAGGAGCGACATGACGCAGGTCTGGGCGACCGAGGCCCCGGCCGACACGGAGCCAACCCCGAATGCGATGGCGAAGACGCCGACCGCGGCGCCGAGCGTTACCGAGGCGGCGATGACCTGGCGGTCGTCAGGGGGCGTCGGCACCGAACCACACCATGGCGAGCGGTGGGAGATCGAACACGACGGAGTGATCACGACCTTGCCAGGGGACCTCCTCGGCCACCGCGGAGGAGGCGGCGCCGCGCGCCCCGCTCCCCCACAGGTCGGTGGAGTCGGTGTCGATCAGAACCCGCCACTCACCTCCCCAAGGCACACCGAGGCGATATCCAGGACGGGGCACCGGAGTCCAGTTCGCCACGGCGGCCACCGCTGAGCGCCCGTCGCGCGCCCACCTCAGCAGGGCGTACACCGAGTGATCGGCGTCCTCCACCTCGAGCCATTCGAAGGCCGTTGGATCGTCGTCGCGCTCCCACAGCGCCGGATGCCGATCAGCCGTCTGGTTGAGACGCGCGACCAGGTCGCGGACCCCCCGATGCGGCTCGTGGTCGATCAATGACCAGTCGAGGGTGCGGTCGTGACGCCACTCCGACCAGGGAGCGAACTCGGATCCCATGAACAGCAGCGGTGAGCCGGGAAGCGCCCACTGCCAGGCGTAGAGCAGGCGGAGGGTGGCGAACTTCTGCCAGTCATCACCCGACATCTTGGCGAGCAGGCTGCCCTTGCCGTGGACGACCTCGTCGTGGCTGAGCGGGAGGACGTAGCGCTCGCTGAAGGCGTAGAGAAGGGTGAACGGGAGTTCCCCGTGGTGGTGTCGGCGATGCACCGGCTCCCTCCGCGAGAACGAGAGCGTGTCGTGCATCCACCCCATGTTCCACTTGTGGGTGAAGCCGAGCCCGCCGGCGTCGGCGGGCGCGGTGACCCCCGGCCACGCCGTCGACTCCTCGGCGATCATGAGCACCCCCGGATGGGTGGAGCCGACGACGGTGTTCACCTCTCGCAGGAAGTCGACGTTGACGAGATCCTCGTTGCCGCCGCGCTCGTTCGGGATCCACTCCCCCGCCTCCCGGGAGTAGTCGCGATAGAGCATTGACGCGACAGCGTCCACGCGGAGGCCGTCGATGTGGAACTCGTCGATCCAGTACAGGGCGTTCGCCACGAGGAAGTTCCGCACCTCGTCGCGCGAGGTGTTGAAGACGAGTGTCCCCCAATCTGGATGCTCACCGAGACGGGGGTCTTCATGCTCATAGAGAGCCGTGCCGTCGAACCGGCCGAGCGACCAGGAGTCCTTCGGGAAGTGCGCCGGAACCCAGTCGACGATCACCCCGATGCCGGCCTGATGAAGCCGGTCGACGAACCGTCGGAATCCGTCCGGGTCGCCGAGTCGAGCCGTCGGGGCGAAATACCCGGTGACCTGATACCCCCACGATCCGCCGTAGGGATGCTCGGCCACCGGGAGCAGCTCGACATGGGTGAACCCGAGAGCGGTCACGTGCTCGATGAGGGCCTCGGCAAGCGCGCCCCAACTCTCGAGGCCGTGTCTCCATGAGGCCGCGTGCACCTCGTAGACGCGTAGCGGCGCCTCGCCGCTCACGACCGCGCCGCGGCGAGACATCCACTCGTCGTCCGCCCAGTCGAACGCCCACCCGGGAGCCACATCGTCGGGGATCACGCTCGCATCGCCCGGTGGGCACTCGGTGCGTCTCGCCATCGGATCGGCCTTGAGCACGTCGCGCCCGTGGCTGCCGGTGACGATGAACTTGTAGTGATGGCCAGCGCGAGCCTCGGCGATCACCGCGCACCACACACCCGATGAGGCGACCGGAGCCAGCGGAATCGGATTCCAAGAACTGAAGTCGCCGATCACCGACACCGCCCGCGCGTTCGGCGCCCAGACCGCGAACCGCACCCCATCGGCCGTCGCCTGCGGGCCGAGCATCTCCCAGAGCCGACGGTGCGAACCCTCGTTGAAGAGGTGCAGGTCGAGCTCACCCGGGGTGGGGCCGACGAGCCCGCGACTGATCACCCCCCGAGACTAGGGTCCGCGGGCGTGAGGGTGCTCATGCTGTCATGGGAACTCCCACCGGCTCACACCGGCGGCACCGCCGCCCATGTCGACGGCCTCGCCCACGCCCTCGCTGCGGAGGGGCACGACGTGGTGCTCGTGTCGAGGCGCACCGATGGCACCCCATCGGTTACCTCCATCGGCGGGGTCACCGTCGTTCGGGCCGAAGCCGACCTCCCCTGGGTGCCCGAGCATCCGATCGGCCGCACCTCGTCGGCCAACCACGCCCTCGTCGACGCCGCGCTCAGCGCCATCGATCCCACTTGGCGGCCCGACGTGGTGCACGCCCACGATTGGACGGTCGCCTGGGCGTCCACGACGCTGGCGGCCGCGCATCGCGCTCCGCTCGTCACCACCTTCCACGGCACAGAGCGCAGTCGCCATGGCGGCCACGTACCGCCCGGCGCTCCCGAAGAGATCAACGGGGTGGAATGGTGGCTTGCGGCCCGGTCCCGGCAGGTGATCACCATCACCCGCCTCCTCGCTCGCCAGGTGACCGCCGACTTCGAGATCGATCCGGATCTCGTCTCGTCGATTCCCGGAGGCATCGATCCCACCTGGTGGGCGGCGACCGAGGGTGACGACGACGCGGTCGATGCCCCGGCCTCGGCGGGGCCCGGCTCCCCGCTCGTGTTCACCTGGGGGCGGGTGCAGTACGAGAAGGGGTTCCAGGTGCTCGCCCACGCCATGTCGATCGTGCGGGCAGAGGTGCCCGGGGTGCGCTGCGTGATCGCTGGACGCGGTACCTACCTCGCCGAGCTCCAGTCCCAGATCGACGTGGCCGGGGTGAGCGACATCGTCGACCTGCCCGGGTTCATCAGCGACAACGCCCTGCGCACCGCCCTCCATCGTGCCGACTGCGTCGTGATCCCGTCGCTCTACGAACCGTTCGGCGTCGTCACCCTCGAGGCCCTCGCCGGTGGGGCGGCCCTGGTAGCCGCGGAGACCGGGGGACTCGCTGAGCTGGTTCGAGGAAACGGCTCCGCGCTCACCTTCGAACCGGGACGGGCCGAGGACCTCGCGGCGCGGATCATCGACGTACTGACCGACCACGAGCTGGCCTCGAGCCTGCGCGCCGCCGCGAGGGAACTCGTGGAGGGCGCATACTCCTGGCAGGCGATCGCTCGGCGGACCGTCGACGTCTACCAGCGCGCCCTTCCGGCCTGACCTCCGGGCCTGAGCCCGGGGCCTGACCCCGCGACCTGACCGAGAGCCCGACCTCCGGGTGCCGGGCGCCGGTACCGGTCGGCAAGACTGTCGCGATGGACACTGTCGTCGAACTCGAGCACCTCGACGGGGGCATCGCCCTCGTCACCCTCACCAACGGCAAGGTGAACGCCCTCTCGGGAGCGGTCGTCGCGCGAATCAGTGAGATCGCCGCGGAGCTCACCGCGAGTCCGCCGAAGGTCGTCGTGGTCACCGGTGGCCCCAAGATCTTCGCCGCCGGTGCCGACATCTCCGAGTTCGGCGGACCCGAGGAAGCAGCCGGCATCACTGAGCGGATCCACGTCGCCCTCGACGCCCTCGCCGCGATCCCGCGCTTCGTGATCGCCGAGGTGTCGGGGTACGCCCTCGGAGGGGGCTGCGAGTTGGCTCTCGCCTGCGACTACCGGATCGCCTCCGAGCGAGCGGTGTTCGGCCAACCCGAGGTGCTCCTCGGCACGATTCCCGGTGGCGGAGGGACCCAGCGACTCGCTCGGGCCGTCGGCGCGAGCCGCGCGAAGGAGATCTCGATCACCGGCCGACAGGTGAAAGCCGAGGAGGCGCTGCGTATTGGCCTCGCCGACGAAATCGTTTCCTCCGAGGGCTTGCGTGACCGGACGATGGAACTCGCCTCCGAGGTCGCTCGCGGCGCGACGATCGCCCAGGCGCTCGCGAAGGAGGCGATCGACCGCGGCCTGTCGATGTCGTTGGCTGACGGTCTCCTGGTGGAGCGCGAGTTGTTCGTGGAGTCGTTCCGAACCGAGGACAGCCAGATCGGTGTGCGGAGCTTCCTCGAGAACGGCCCGGGCAAAGCCGAGTTCCTCGGCAGATAGACACGTCGAGTTCCTCGGCAAATAGACACGTCGAGTTCCCCGGCAGATTGACACGTCGAGTTCCCCGCCGGGGATCCGCTCGCGCCCACCGGGGGTCATGCGCGAGCTCTTCAGGCATCTGCACGACCACGACGGCGTCGCCACCTGCGACGATCTCCGGCGATTCGGCGTCTCATGGCATCGTGAGCGGCGACTCCTCGATATCGGGGTGCTCGACCGAGTCGGCCCCCGCGTCGTCCGGGTCACCTCGACACCAGAGAGCTTCCGACAGCGCTGCCGCATCGCCACCCTCGGGCCCGGCCGCGGCGTGATCTCCCATGGAGCCGCCGCCCGCCTCCACCGGCTCGACGGCTTCCACGATCACGACCGGGTCGATCTCCTCTGCCGGCGAGGGTCGTGGCCCGGACACCCCGGGGTCATCATCACGCACTTCACCCGGGGGCCCGTCGACGAGGCCGTCGTCACCGTGTCGGGAATCCCGGTGCTCGACGTCCCCGACACCCTCGCCCTGCTCGCGCCGCACACCGGAGCCGACCTCCTCGAACGCGCGGTCGTGAGCGCCCTCGACCGGGGATGGACCATTGCCCGACTCCGCGACGGCGCCGAGCGTTGGACGAGTCGAGGTCGACCGGGCCCGCGCGCCCTCGAGACGGTGCTCGACGAGCTCAGCCGGCGGAACGCTCAGGCGTCGACCGGGGCCAACATCTCGTCGGCAGCGGTCCACGGATCGACACGGCGTCCGAGGACCTCGTCGGTCAACTCGTCCCAGCGCTCCCCGGTGCACACCTGACGGGCCCGCTCGCGGAGTCGGGCCGCGACGATCTCGCGCATCTCCTCCCGCAGCCGGAACTGGCGTCGCTCAGTGAGCACCCCGCTGTCCTCGGCGAAGGCGCGGTGTCGTCCGACGGCCTCCCACAGATCGGCCACACCCTCCCCCGAGTTGGCGACCGTCGCCACGATCGGGGGTCGCCAAGCGTCGTTCGGCAACTCCGATAGGTCGAGCATCTGCTCGAGGTCGCGGCGGGTCTCCTCGACCCCTTTGCGATCGGCCTTGTTGATGACGAACACATCCGCGATCTCCATAAGGCCCGCCTTGTTCGCCTGAACGCTGTCGCCCCAGCCCGGGTTCACCACGACCACCGTGGTGTCGGCCTTGCCCGCCACCTCGACCTCCACCTGACCGACACCGACCGTCTCGAGCAGGATCCACCGTCGGCCGAGCGCATCGAGGAGCCGGATCGCTTCCGGAGCGGCCACCGAGAGCCCACCCAGATGGCCTCGGGTGGCCATCGACCGGATGAAGACCCCCGGGTCGTTCGCGTGGTCCTGCATTCTCACGCGATCCCCGAGGATGGCGCCCCCGGTGAACGGCGACGACGGATCGATCGCGAGCACAGCCACCTCGATCTCGAGCGATCGCAGATGACCGATGAGCGCGCTGGTCAGGGTGCTCTTGCCGGCGCCCGGCGCGCCGGTGAGGCCGACGGTATAGCCCTCCCCACTCAGCGGATGAGCGAGCCGTCCAACCGCGCGGCCCTCGACCCCACCACGCTCCACGAGCGAGAGCAATCGAGCGATCGCCGCCCGGTCACCCTCGCGGGCAGACGCGAACAGCGCGACGGGATCCGCCGGAGCGCGTCCCATCAGATCGCGTTCTCGGCCTCGGCGACGTTGATCACCTCGGTGACCCCGTCGACGCGGTCGCGCATAATGCGCTCGATTCCGCCCTTGAGCGTCTGCGTCGACACCGGGCAGGTCCCGCAGGCCCCGACGAGCCGCACGCTGACCACGCCCGTCTCCTCATCGACACCGACGAGTTCCATGTCGCCGCCATCGGCCTGAAGGGCCGGCCGGATGACCTCGATCGTCGCCTTGATCTGCTCCAACATCGCCTCGACAGTCAACCAGACACCGGGGTCGGCTCGCACGATCGACCTCGTACGCTCACACCGTGGCCCTCCTCGCTCACCAAGGCGGCTGGGACGAGATCTTGCTCGTCGCCGGCCCGATGCTCGTGGTGATCGGCGTGCTCGCGCTCGTGAAGCGACGGGTCGAGGCAGCAGCCCGCGCGGCCGCCGAAGCCGATGCCCAAGCCGAGGAACCGGTCGAACCGGCCGAGTGAGCCCGGATCGTTCAGGGATCGACGCGGGTGATGTCCACACCGATCGAGGCGAGACGACCGACGAGATCGTCGTAGCCACGGTCGATGTGACGCACCCCGGAGATCGTCGTCGTGCCCTCCGCCGCCAACCCGGCGACCACCATCGCGGCGCCGGCTCTGATGTCGTGCGCCCGCACCGGGGCACCCGACAGACGTGGCTGTCCCCGCACCACGGCGTGGTGGCCGTCGGTGCGGATGTCCGCCCCGAGCCGCTGCAGCTCCTCGACGTAGCGGAACCGACCGGGATAGAGGTTCTCGGTCACGATCGACACCCCATCGGCCACGGCGAGCATCGTGATGATGAGCGGCTTGTAGTCGGTCGCGATCCCCGGATAGGGAAGGGTCTGCACGTCGACCGACCGCAACCGCTCGGAGCATGAGACCCGCAGCCCCTCGACGCCCTCATCATCGAAGGGCTCGAACACGATCCCCATATCCCGGCACCGGGTGAGCAACATCTCCATCTGGCCGGGTCGGGCATCGACCATCTCGACCTCTCCCCCGGCCACCGCGACCGCCGCGATGTAGGTGGCGGCCTGCACCCGATCGGGCACCGTTCGATGGCTCGCCGGGCGGAGTCCGTCACGACCCACCCCGCGAATGGTGAGGCGCGAGGTGCCCACCCCCGAGATCTCGGCCCCCATGGCGAGCAGGAACTGACAGAGGTCGACGACCTCGGGTTCGCGAGCCGCGTTCTCCACCGTGGTCACTCCCTCGGCGAGCACCGCCGCTGTCACGATGTTCTCCGTCGCACCAACGCTCGGGAAGTCGAACACGATGTCGGCCCCGTGGAGCCGATCGGCGCGGGCTTCGAGATAGCCGTGGGAGATCTTGAACTCGGCCCCCATCGCCTCGAGACCGGCGATGTGCATATCGATCGGCCGAGCACCGAAGTCGTCGCCGCCGGGCAGCGAGAGTCGGACCTCACCACAGCGGGTGAGGAGCGGACCGAGCACGTTGATCGAGGCGCGGATCCTCTCCACGAGTTCATAGGGGGCGACCGGCACCAGATCACCCGGGTTGGTCAAGTGGAGCGTGTTGGGCGCGGGGGTGTCGAGACGGAGCCCGATCGCCTCGAGCAGTTCGCTCATGATCGACACGTCGGCGATCTGTGGGACGTTCGATATCTCCGATGAGCCGTCGGCCAGCAGGCAGGCCGCCATCAACTTGAGCACCGAGTTCTTCGCCCCGGGCACCAAGACCCGGCCCGAGAGATCGCCCGCGCGACGGACCGTGATGAGCGGTCCGGGGTCAATGGCGCGCGGATCTGACCCAGGACCGGCTGACACGGCCAACAGTATGCTCCGCACGTGCCGGGAGGTCAGCGCACCGTCATCCGACGGCACCGGAGCGAGGTGGGTCACTCCGACGACAGGATTACTGCCCCGCGAACTGGTCTGCTCAGCGAGCGCGTCGTTGAGTCATCCCCCGACGGCGCCACCCTCGAGCAGGACCGCGGGCCGTTCACCTCCTACCGACGCGTGCTCCGACGCGACGGCGATCACTGGGAGGAGCGCACCGACTACCACCTCGAGATCCCGTGGTTCGGTTGGCTCTTCGCCATTCCGGTCAGGCGCTGGATCGGGCGACGATCACCCGAGCGTCGACTGTGGTGGGCGCCCCCGGAGGCCCTCGATCAACGTCAGATCCTCGTGCTCGGTCTCCTCGCCGCGGCCTCGATGACCTCGGCCTTCGTCAACACGATCTTCACCCAGACCGTCGCCTTCGCCGCCGACGACTTCGG
>JAYQAE010000004.1:0-34913 GCA_038136655.1 Ilumatobacteraceae bacterium | reverse complement strand
CGCCGCCGCCTCCAAGGACGGCGTCGAGGTCGACATCGAGTTCCTCGACGACTGATCCCCTCCCATGTCCGGGCCCGAGCTGCTCGAGGTCGGCCGGCTCGGACGCGCCCACGGCGTCCGAGGTGACCTGGTAGTCAACCTGTCGACCGATCGCCTTGAGCGGGTCGCCGTCGGAGCCCGTCTGCTGATCGGCGACGAGTGGCGGACCGTGGCGTCGAGCCGAATGCAGGGCTCCAAGCGCGTGATCCACCTCGAGGGCGTCGACGATCGCGACGCTGCCGAGGCTCTCGCCGGACGACCCATCCGCGCTGAGCCGATCGACGACCCGACGGCGCTGTGGGTGCACGAGTTGGTCGGATCGACCGTCGTCGATCGCGAGGGCATCGATCGCGGTCGCTGCGTATCGGTGATCGCCAACCCAGCCTCCGATCTCCTCGAACTCGACAACGGCGCGCTCGTCCCCTCGGTCTTCATTGTCGAATCGGGGGCCGGACGAATCGTCATCGACCCGCCCGCGGGGCTCTTCGAGGTGTTCGAGTCGTGAGGATCGACGTCTTCACCCTGTTCCCCGGGTCGGTCGACGGGTTCTGCTCGGAGAGCCTCCTCGGTCGCGCTCGCCGCGCCGGCACGGTCGACCTCCGAGTGCACGATCCACGCGATCACGCCACCGATAACCACCGAACCGTCGACGACAGCCCCTTCGGTGGCGGAGCCGGAATGCTCATGCGGCCCGAGCCCGTTTTCGACTGTGTCGAGGCGGTCGACCCGCCGCGACCCCTGCTGCTGCTCTCACCCGGGGGGCGGCGCTTCGATCAGCAGATGGCTGGCGAACTTGCCGAGACCAACGGGTTCAGCCTGCTCTGCGGACGCTACGAGGGTGTCGACCATCGCATCACGGAGCATCTCGTCGACGGTGAGCTCAGCGTCGGTGATGTCGTGCTCGCCGGGGGAGAGGTGGCCGCATGTCTCGTGATCGAGGCGGTGACCCGACTGCTCCCCGGTGTTATGGGCAACTCGGAGGGTCCCGAAACCGAGAGCTTCGCCGGATCAGGGCTCCTCGAGGAACCCCAGTTCACCCGTCCGGCGGAGTTCCGCGGATGGGCGGTGCCCGAGGAGTTGCGATCCGGAGACCACGCCCTTATCGCTCGTTGGAGGCGCGCTCAGGCGCTCCACCGGACGCTCGTCGCTCGTCCTGAGCTCATCGAGGGGATCGGCGGCCTCACCGAAGCCGATCGCCGCCTGTTGGAAGAGTTCCCCCCGGTCCCGTATCCTGCCCCGGCCGGACGGGCGCCCGAGAAGGGTCGTCCCACCACTCCACGAGAGAGCACGCCATGAAGACCACCGACCTCATCGACTCCGACCAGCTCCGCGACGACATCCCCGACTTCCAGGCCGGTGATGAGCTCAAGGTGCACGTGCGCGTCGTCGAGGGAGGCAAGGAGCGCATCCAGGTCTTCCAGGGCGATGTGATCGCTCGCCAGGGCGGAGGGCTGCACGAGACCTACACGGTCCGCAAGCTCAGCTACGGCGTCGGCGTCGAGCGCACGTTCCCGGTGCACACGCCCACCGTCGCGAAGATCGAGGTCGTCAAGCGTGGCGATGTCCGTCGCGCGAAGCTCTACTACCTGCGCGACCGTCTCGGTAAGTCCGCTCGCATCCGCGAGAAGCGCGAGTTCTGACCTCTCGCCGCATCGACGCCTGAGAGCGTCCCCGTCGATGGCCCGACCGGGCCCGAAGGAGGACGCATGTCGGCAACAGCTGCCAGGGGCAAGTGGGGCGAGCGACTCGCCGCTCTCGACTACCTCCGCGACGGATATCGCGTCGTCGAGCGGAATTGGTCGTGCCGGCACGGCGAGATCGATCTCATCTTGGCCCGCGCCGATGTGATCGTGTTCTGCGAGGTGAAGGCCCGCGCCCGGAACTCCCATGGCGGGCCGACCGCTGCCGTCAGCCCGGCAAAACAGCGACGGCTGCGGCGATCGGCCGAGGAGTGGATCTGGGTCCGTCGGCCCGGGGTCGGTTCGTTCCGCTTCGACGTCGTGGCCATCGTCGGTGTGGCCATCGAGCGGTATGAGGCTGCCTTCTGATGCTCACGGAGCGACGACGGATCAGCCGAACACACCCCACATGACGAGACCCGCCGCGACCGCGAGCGCGCTGGCCACGAGCAGGTAGTCGGAGGGCCGGGCGCGGAATCTCCGGTACGGATTGAATCCCATGGCCATCAGTATGGTGAGGCGATGCCGTGGGGGCCTTACGAAACGCTGATCGTCGACGAGGTCGACCGCGTCGTCACGATCACGATGAACCGGCCGCGCCGGAAGAACGCCGCCAACTCGGCGATGTGGGAGGAGTTGTCCGACGTTGTTCGGGCACTGCACTCCGCCGATGAGGTGCGCGCCGTGGTCCTCACCGGGGCTGGAGGTGACTTCTGCTCGGGGGCCGACGTGTCGGGTGAGGAGACCCGCTCGCGCCACATGCTCCATTCCATGCGACACATCGGCGATCTCTGCCTGTCGCTTCAGCGCCTCGCTCAACCGACCGTCGCGAAGGTGCGTGGGGTGGCTGCTGGCGCCGGTCTCAACATGGCGCTCGCCTGCGATCTGGTCATCGCCGCCGAGGGCGCACGGTTCTCCGAGATCTTCGCCCGTCGAGGCCTCGTCGTCGACTTCGGTGGTTCGTGGTTCCTGCCGCGGCTGGTCGGCATGCACCGTGCGAAAGAACTCGTCCTGCTCGCCGACATCATCGATGCCGCCGAAGCCGATCGGATCGGACTGGTGAACCGAGTGGTGCCGGAGGCCGAACTCGACGCGACGGTCGATTCGATCGCGGCCCGATTGGCCGCTGGCCCACCGATCGCCCTCGCCATGTCGAAGCGTCTTCTCAACAACTCCTTCGACGTCACCCTCGAGCAGGCGCTCGACGATGAGGGTCTCGCGCAGACCGTGACCTTCACGACCGAGGACGTCGCCGAGGCCATGCGCGCCTTCATCGACAAGCGCGACCCGGTCTTCCGGGGCCGCTGACGACCGCCCGCAGCGGTCCCTCGGTACTGTTCGGGTGTGGGTCCGCGACGCGTCAGCCTCGCCATCGGCCTCCTCGCTGCCACCGGCGCGCTCGTCCCAGGCACCCTGCTCGCCCAGGAGGAGCCGCCCGCTGACGACGGGGTGACGGTCGACGAGGGTGTCGTGGCCGGGACGACTCCCGGCACGCTTCCCCTCGTGCCCGTACCTCTCGGGTGCGCCGCGCCCGACTCGCCGGATGTGGTGTTCCTCGGCGAGGTCGCCGCCACCGACGATCGAACGGTCCGCTTCACCGACGTGACCGTGCGCGCTGGCGAACTCGGATCCTTCGACCGCGGCGGATTGGTCGATGTTCGCTTCGGTTACGACGCCCAGTACCTCGACCCGGGCGAGCGGTTCCTCGTGGGCGCCGAGATCGATCCCGACATCGGGATCCTCGTCTCAAAGCTCGCTCCCGAGCCGATCAACTTCGCCGGCGACGAGATCATCGGAGTGTCCGAGGACGACGTCATCTGCCCCGACTTCGAGGATCCGATCCTGACCCTCACCCCGATCGGGATGGAGGTCGAGACCGGACTCCTCGACAATCTTGTAGAGGATCGGACGCGACTCGCTGCGACCGTTGTGGTGCCGTTCGCGATCGTGGTGGCGGTGATCTTCCTGCTGGCCCTTCTGCGGGTCAGCGCCGCCGGTTTCCTCCGCTCGCTGCGCCGCCGCTGATCCGGCCTCAGACCGGGCGGGCAGCTGAGGCGAGGGCACGCAGCTCGGTCACCGCGGCCGAGAGGCCCTCGGGGTGGCGATACAGCGCGCTACCGGCGATCAGGAGGTTCGCTCCGGCAGCGGCGGCACCACTCACCGTCGAAGCCGAGATTCCTCCATCCACCTCGAGGTCGACCGTGTCGGCCAGCCCGGCGCCATCGATCATGGCGCGAACCTCGGCGATCTTCGGCTCCATCGAAGCGATGTAGGCCTGCCCGCCAAAGCCCGGATTGACGGTCATCACGAGCACGAGGTCGACGAGGTCAAGGATGTGAGCGATCTCGGTCGCCGGTGTCGACGGGTTGAGGGCGACCGCCGCGGTCGCTCCGAGGGAGGCGATGTTCTGGAGGGTGCGATGGAGGTGCTGGCAGGCCTCGACGTGCACGATGAGCCGCGAGCACCCGGCTTCGACGTACCGACCGGCCATCAGGTCGGGATCGGCGACCATCAGATGGGCCTCGAACGGGAGCGAGGTATGACGGCGAGCGGCCGCGATGACGTCGGGGCCGAACGTGAGATTCGGAACGAAGTTCCCGTCCATGACATCCCACTGGACGAGATCGCAGCCAGCCTCCTCGAGGGCAGCCACCTCCTCGCCGAGCCGCGCGAAGTCAGCCGGCAGCACGGAGGGAGCGATCTGGATTGGGCGGGCCATGCGTCGAGGTTAGGCGCCGGTCGCTCCGACTCGATGCTTCCGACGGGCTGGCTCGGGTTGGTTGGCTCCAGCTGCCTGTGGGGCGCTGAGCTGATCGGGAGGGGGTCTAGCATTCGGGGATGCCCCCGGACGGCCCGCCGGCTGTCGGCGACGAGGTCGAGCTCGAGCCCGAGAGATTCGTCGCTGGAGGTGAGACCCTCGCCCGCTCGGCTGACGGGAGGGTTGTCTTCGTGCGTGGAGCGGTCCCAGGGGATCGCGTCCGGGCCTCGGTGATCGATGCCCGCCGCGACTGGTCGCGGGCACGGCTCATCTCGGTCGTCTCCAACGGGCCGGATCGAGTCGAAGCGAGCTGCGCCGCGAGGCGGGCCGGATGCGGTGGGTGCGACTGGGGGGAGGTGGCTGACGCCGCGCACATGTCTCACAAGGTCGGTGTGGTTGTGGAGGCCCTTCGTCGGACAGCTCGAATCGACCTCGACGTCCTCGATGGCGGTTCCGTCTCGCGAACCGGTTACCGCACGACGATGCGGGTGGTGGGCGACGAGTCGGGACGACCGGCGCTCAGAATGGAGTCATCGAACACCTCGGTGTCGATCGCCGGATGCGAGGTGGCTCATCCGCTCCTGCTCGAGCTGCTCGAGTGCATGACCCTCACGCCGGGCCTTGAGGTCACCGTCCGGGTGTCCGATCACGATGGCGGATCGACCGCACGGTGGGATCGTCGGGCCGGAGCGGTCTCGGGGTTGCCTGCGGAGACGCGAACCGGTCGTGACGCGGCCATCGAGGAGGTGATCGCCTCCCCGAGCGGTTCCGTGAGGCTTCGGGTGTCCGCTGGCTCGTTCTTCCAGAGCGGCCCGGAGGCGGCCAGCCTCCTCGTCCGGACCCTCGCCCGCGTCGTTCCCGAATGCTCAGGCGCCGAGCATCTCGTCGACCTCTACGGCGGTGTCGGGCTCCTCGCCGCAGGGCTCGGCTCCTCCGCACGACGCCTGACGGTGGTCGAGAGCTCGCGGTCGGCGACGTCGGATTCCCTCGTCAACCTGCCGCGCCTCGACCCACCGCCCGCTGAGATCGATGTCGCGACCTCCGAGGTGGGGGTCTGGCGAGCGTCCCCCGATGCCCCCGCGTCCGATGTCGTGATCGCCGATCCAGCCCGATCCGGTCTCGGACGGCCGGGAGTCGCGGCCGTCGAACGACTCCGACCCGACGTGCTCGGGTTGGTCTCCTGCGACCCCGTGTCGATGGCCCGTGACGCGGCCCTGCTGGTTGAGGCGGGGTTCCGTCTCGATTCCGCGATCGCCCTCGACCTGTTCCCCGGTAGCCACCACGTCGAGGTGGTTTCCAGATTCGTTCGCGACCGATGAGCCCGGCAACACTGACACCGTGATCGATCCGGTCCTCACCCCCGAGGTCGCGGCGGCGATCAGCGCAGGGCGTCCGGTCGTCGCGCTCGAGTCCACGATCTTCTCCCACCTCGGATTGCCATCACCGGCCAACCGAGAGGCCCTCGACCGCTGTCTCGCGGCGGTCGAGGCCCGAGGGGCGGTGCCCGCGGTCACCGCCGTCCTCGACGGTGTGCCGAGGGTCGGTGTCTCCGAGGATGAGCACGATCGGATTCTCGGTGCCGCGCGCAAGGCCGCCGAGCGCGATCTCCCTGTGGCGATAGCCCAAGGTTGGGAGTTCGGCGCGACCACCGTTTCGGCCGCCCTCGCGCTCGCGGCAGCGGCTGGGATCTCGGTCTTCGCGACCGGCGGCATCGGCGGCGTTCACCGCGAGGTCGCGGTCACCGGCGATGTCAGCGCTGATCTCGACGCCATCGCCTCCCATCCCCTGGTGACGGTGTGCGCCGGGGCCAAAGCCTTCCTCGATCTCCCTCGCACCCTCGAGCATCTCGAGACGGCCGGTGTCCCGGTACTCGGATGGCGCCACGACGATCTCCCCGCGTTCTACACCCGATCGAGCGGTCTGCGAGTGCCACATCGAGTGGAGTCGGCTGGGGAGGTCGCTGCGGTGCTCGCGGCGCGTACGCGCCCCCAGCGGGGGGTGCTGCTCACCGTGCCGATCCCGGTCGACGATGAGCTCGACCCGACGACGATCGACTCGGCGCTCGCCGACGCGCTCGCTGATTCCGCGGCCGAGGGCATCCGAGGAGCGGCGGTCACCCCGTTCGTGCTCGCCCGCATCAGCGCTGTAACCGGTGGTGACAGCGTTCCGGCGAACCTGGCGCTCGCGGAGAACAACGCGGCGGTCGCCGCCGAGGTCGCTGTCGCGATCAGCTCCGCAGCGACTTGACCCGCTGGCCGACCCGCTCAAGATGCCGGGCGCGGTGCTCGGGACTACAGCGGTCGAGTCCGTAGAGCGCGACCCACTCGACTCGGCATCGTCGAGCGCACCTCGGTCGCAGATAACGGGACACGGTGTGCTTCCCGCTCTCCCCCTCAAGGGAGTTGACGAGTTTGGATGAGCCGTGGGTCGTGCACACGATGATGCGCTCGATCGACCCGAAGCGGGCTGAGGCGGTCCACACCTCGTCAAACCAGCGCTGCAGGGCTCCGGGTGGGCCACTCCACCAGGTCGGGTAGACGAGAACCAATCCACTCGAACGCGAAAGGGCGTCGGCGTCGGTCTCGGCGAGCCCGATGGTGTCGCGATCTGGGTCGGACAGATCGACGAGGTGAGTCGTCACTCCGCGCAGAGCCTCAAGCGCGATATCGCGCGCGGCGGCCGTTAGCGATCCCTCGAAGGGATGGCAGTACACGACCGTCACCATCGCCGCGCCGCCCCGGTCACCGCGTCGCTGATCTCCGCCGCGGATGCCTCTGATCCGACGCGGATCCACGACGACCGGGTGGACCACCCGCACACGAGCCGGAGCGCCCGTGAGATCACGCGTCGCGCGCTGTTTCCCTCGCGGAGTCGGCGAAGTCGGCTCCGGTCGTCGACGGTCACGGTGATCAGTCTCCGAACATGTCCGAGGCCGGGTCGCATGCGTCCGTCGTCGCCGATCTCGAATCCGACGCCCGGCACCAGCACCCGATCGAGCCACCCCTTCACGGGCGCCGACAGGCCACTCGACTGGAGCGGGGTGACAAAGGCGAGCACCGCGGCTCGCGCGACAGCCTCGGCGGAGGAACGAACCCCCGCGTCGAGAATCGGCTCGTCGGACTCGTAGGCGCGACGCTCCGCCGCGGTCATGGCGACACCGAACCCGTCCAGATCGACCACGGTCACGCGGTGGCGGGTGGAGAGGCGCTCGACGAGCACCGCGGTCGCCAACGAGGCGGCGCGCCCGCGACGATCGGCGACGACCACCGCAGTCGCGCCCGGGTTCCCGTCGTCCATCCGGTCACCGTAGCGATGCGGCTCGGTCCGGTCGCTCTCGCTCTGCGAACATCGCGGGGTGAGCGAATCGATCTCGACGACCGCCTGGGCCGGCGATGACATCCTTCCGGATGACGCCGACCTTTTCCCGATCCACGACCGCGAGTACCGGGTCCGGGCCTACCGTCTCGCATCGGATCGCATCCTCATCCGCGGCGGGGTGCGCGACCAGAAGCCCCCCGGCCTCTACATCTCGCACGACCCCGATCCGATCATCGTGCACCACATGGTCGTCGAGATGGAGGTCGCCTTCCCCTCTCTCATGATCGAGCGCTGCGAAGTGACCTTCGAGTCGTACCCGCACGGAACCTGCCCCACGATTACCGAGCACTACCGCTCGCTCGAGGGAGTCTCGATCGCCCGCGGCTACTCGGGTCGGGTCCGCGAGCTCTTCGGAGGGCCGCGCGGATGCACCCACACCACGGCTCTGCTCCTCGCCATGGGTCCGGTGGCGGTGCAGTGCACCTGGTCGATGTTCTCGGCTGAACTCCCCGAGGGGGAGAGTCCCTCGCTGCGGATGAGGCTCTTCGAGGGGAATGTCGACGACACCTGGAGGATGAACATCGGCTCCTGTCACGAGTGGGCCGAAGACGGCCCCGCCACCCGCCGTGCCGAGGCCGGCGACGGGTTCGAGGTGCCGGTGTTCATGCAGCGGCGCCTCCGCGATCTGGGGCTGGCGGACGAGTCGAGATGAGCGACCCCTTCGGTCTCCGCTCCCTCGATCCCGCGATCCTTGCGTCGACTCCGGGCATGAAGTGGCAGGCGCATCCGGGGCGGCTGGCCGCCTGGGTCGCCGATATGGATTTCCCGATTGCCCCTGCGATCAGCGAGCGACTCGCCGCGGTCGTCGCCCATGGGTCACTTGGATATCCGCACTGGGGTCCGGCCCCATCACCGGCCGGTCGGCTTTTCGCCGAGCGGATGAGTTCGAGGTGGGGATGGTCACCCGATGTCGAGCGGATCCACGACCTTGCCGATGTGCTGCAGGGCGTGCGTATCGCCGTCGAGTTACTCACGGAGCCTGGAGATCCCATCGCCCTCCACACCCCGGCCTACCACCCGTTTCTCAACTCGCTCCGCGAGATGGACCGGCGGATCGTCGAGTTGCCGGTCGGCGCTGATCGGATCGACGAGGTGGCGTCGATCATCGCGGCCGAGCGACCGTCGCTGCTCATCCTGTGCCATCCCCACAACCCAACCGGCCACCGTTTCCGGCGCCCCGAACTCGAGCGACTTGCGGAGATCGCCGAGGCGGCCGATCTCGTGGTGGTCTCCGATGAGATCCACTCGGACCTGGTTCACGAGCACCCGCCGGACATCGAGACGGACACCGAGACGCACATCCCCTTCGCCTCGGTGTCCGAGTCGGCCGCCCGCCGCGCGGTGACGGTGACCTCGGCGTCGAAGGCGTTCAATCTCGCGGGTCTCCGCTGGGCGGTCATGCATGTCGGCCATGCGGAACTCGAGCGACGACTTCGCTCCTTCCCCGATCACTTCTTCGGCGCGCCGAACCTCATCGCGGTGGAGGCGGCCGTGGCCGCATGGACTGACGGCGCCGATTGGCTCTCGGCCGTCATGGAGGTGCTCGATGAGAACCGCCATCGCCTCGTCGACCTGGTCGAGCATCACCTGCCAGGCGCGCGATACACGCCGCCGGAGGCCACCTACCTCGCCTGGATCGATTGCTCGCACCTCGGGGAGGGCGAGGTGCCCCGCGACATCTTCCGGGAGCGCGGTGTCGAGGTGAGCCCGGGTCCCCAGTTTGGTCGTGAGGGCTCTGGCCATGTTCGTCTCAACATGGCGACAAGCCCCGCGATGCTCGAGCGAATCGTCGCCACGATGGGCGGAGCCTGACTTTCGGCGATGTACTGGTGCCGGTCAGTCGGCGGGGCGGTTCTGCGCGTGTTGGAAACCGAAGCGGCCCTTCACGCAGAGATTGCCGCTGGTGATGCCACTGTCGGCCGGTGAGGTCACCTTCACGATCGAATCGTCCTGTACATGCAGCGTCAGGTTGCAGCCCACGCCGCAGTAGCCGCACACCGTGTCGACCTGGGTCTGGCGCGCCTCATCCCAGGTGCCCGCCTGACGCATGGTGTACTCGGAGGTGAACATGAGCGCGCCGGTCGGGCAGACCTGGATGCAGTTGCCGCAGTAGACGCACCCGGAGTCCGGAAGCGAGACGTCGTGCTCGGTTGACACCCGAGCATCGAAGCCGCGTCCGGCGATGTCGATCACGAAACTGTTCTGCCACTGCTCACCGCAGGCATCTACGCACTGGTAGCACAGGATGCACTTCGAGTAGTCGCGCACGTAGAGGTCGTTGTCGATCCGCACCGGCTCGTCGACCCGCGCGGCCTCGGAGCCGTATCGGGTCGGGTCGGCGCCGTACTCGGCGTTCCACTCCTCGACATGGTCGGTGAGCGACAGATCGACCGAGGAGCCGAGGAACTCGAGCACCATCCGCCGCGAGTGGTCGATCCGTTCGGAGCGCGTCGTGACGACCATGCCCTCCGTGACCGGACGAGAGCAGGAGGGGACGAGCGTGCGGGAGCCCTCGACCTCAACCATGCACACGCGGCAGGCGTTACGGGGCGTGATCGTCTCGCCATAGCACAGGGTCGGAATACCGCAGCCGCGACCGCCGCAGGCGTCGAGGATCGTCGTCCCTTCGGCTACGCGAACCGTGACTCCGTCGATGACTGCCTCGACCGTCGCCGTCTCGCGGGCGGTGTCGTCGATCGCTGTCACGTCAGCACCCCGAGTCGCACAACCGCTGACTGGATGGCGTTGGCCGCCGTCTGACCGAGACCGCAGATGCTCGCATCGCGCATGGCGCCGGCGATGTCGCGGAGTAGGGCGAGGTCGGCCTCGCCGGTTCCGGAGGCGAGCCGTTCGATGGCCTCCTCCTGCCGGATCGTTCCAACGCGGCACGGGACGCACTGTCCGCAGGACTCGTCGCGGAAGAAGGCGGCGATACGGCGCAACTGGTCGACGAGGTCGACGTGTTGATCGTGCACCATCACCACACCGGAGCCGAGGGTGAGCCCCACTTCGCGCAGCGAGGTGTCATCGAGAGGCAGGTCCAAGTCGCCCGGGCCAGCGAAACCTCCGGCGGCGCCGCCGAGCATGACGGCGCGGAGCTCCGAGCCGTCGCGCAGACCGCCCGCGCGTTCGATCAGCTCGCCGAGGGTGATACCGATCGGCGCTTCGATCACGCCGGGTCGGCGAACGGCGCCCGAGAGGCAGAACAGTCGGCGATCGGCGCGGCGGCCCTCGGTGATGATGGAGGGCACGTTCATCAACGTCTCGACGTTGTTCACCGCGGTCGGCTGCCCGAAGAGTCCCGACTCGAAGGGGAACGGTGGCTTGTTGCGAGGTTCGCCGCGGTAGCCCTCGATCGAGTTGAAGATCGCGGTCTCCTCGCCGCAGATGTAGGCGCCGGCCCCGCGAATGATCTCTATGTCGAAGCCGGTGGACGGTCCGAGGTGTCCGGCGGCGCGGCATCGCTCGATCGCCGTCGAGAGCGTCCGGTGGGCGCGGAGGTACTCGCCGCGCAGATACACCCGGCCGAGCTCGCACCCGATGGCGAGAGCAGCGATCGCCATCGACTCGATGAGGGCGTAGGGGTCGTTCTCGATGAGGGTCCGGTCCTTGAAGGTGCCGGGCTCGGACTCGTCGGCGTTGCAGATGAGGTGATGCGGGGTGACGGGCTGGGTACGCACGGCGTCCCATTTGCGAGCGGTCGGGAATCCGGCCCCGCCCCGACCGGTGAGTCCGGATGCCTCGACGGCGGCGATGATCCCTTCGGGGCCGAGGTCACGGGCGCGTTCGAGCGCTGAGAACCCGCCGTTCGCGAGGTAGGCGTCGAGGTCGAGCGGATCACCCGCGCCCACCCGGCGCAGGAGGACGTCATCCCCAGTTCGGTCGACCGCTGCGGATGCCGGATCGGGCTCCTCGTTCGGCGCTCCGATCGTGATGGCGGCAGGGGCGCGGTCGCAGAGGCCAAGACATGGAGCGGGGTGCGCTCCGTCGGTCACCGTCTCTTCGCTCGGGCCGCCGGCCGCGCGGCAGGCCAGGTCGACGCAGACGTGTCGCTGTACCGGGTCGCGGGGGCTGAGTGAGAAGAGCCCGTAGAAGCTGGCCACCGCGTGGATCTCCGCGGGGGAGGCGCCCAGTCGCGTGGCGAGATGGTCGATGGCTGGGGGACTGATCCAGCCGATCCGATCGTTGAGGGCGTGGAGGCAGGGGAGCAAGAGGTGTCGACGTCCGCGGACGACCTGGCCGGCGATGGCGTCGCGACCGAGGCGGTCGTCGCCGGGTCCGAGCAGGCTCTCGATGGCCTCCCGCTCAGCATCGGAGGCTGGCGTCGTCCGCTTGATCGTCTCCATGCCTGATCAGCCTGTCGTCGCGTGGATGATCCGGTCGATGCGGACGGCGGCCGCCTTGAACTCCGCGGTTCCCGAGCGGGGGTCAACGGCATCGATCGTCAACTGGTTGACATCGACCTCATCGGGGAAGTGGAAGGTCATGAAGATCAGCCCGTCGCGGAGGCCCCGATCGATCCTGATCGGCGCCTCGACCGCTCCACGACGCGAGCTGACGCGAACGACCTCGCCGTCGGTGACTCCGAGACGATCGGCATCTCCGGGCGAGATGTCAACCGTCTCGCCCGCACGGTTCGGGGAGGAGAACCCTCCCGACTGGACGCCGGTGTTGTACGAGTCGAGTCGGCGACCGGTGGTGAGGCGGAGTGGGAACTCCTCATCGACGGCCTCGACGGGCGGCTCATCGATGACTACCGAGAACGGGGCGGGACGGCCGCGGTCGGCGGGGTCCTCGGCCCAGAGGCGACCGTGGAGATACGGCGGCTCAAGGGTGTCCTCGGAGTAGCAGGGCCATTGGATGCCACCGAGTTCCTCGAGACGCCACCAAGGCATACCGGCGTGCATGGGGGAGAGCGACCGCAATTCGTCCCAGATCTCCTCGTGGTCGCGGTAGTTCCAGTCGTGACCGAGCCGCGCGGCGAGCGCCAGCAGGATGTCGATGTCGTCGCGGGCGCCTCCCGGTGGGTTGATGGCTTTGCGGACCCGCTGGACCCGACGCTCGGAGTTGGTGACGGTGCCGTCTGACTCGCACCACGATGCGCTTCCCGGGAGGACCACATCGGCGAGTTCGGCAGTGCCGGTCATGTGGATGTCGAGAACGACGAGGTGGTCGCGAGAGGAGAGCAGGTCGATCGCCCGCGAGACGTCGGCCTCGCTCTGGGCGGGGTTCTCGCCGATGACGAGGAGCGAGGTGAGATCACCGCGCTCCATGGCGTCGAACATCTGGGTGAGGTGCCAGCCGTTCTCGGGCGGGACGGTTGTCGACCAACGGGCGTTGAATTTTGCGCGCGCCTCGTCGTCGGTGACGTCTTGGAAGCCGGGCAGTTTGTTGGGAAGGGCCCCCATATCGCCGCCGCCCTGCACGTTGTTCTGCCCCCGCAGCGGGGTGAGCCCGGCGCCGTAGCGGCCGACCTGGCCGGTGAGTAGGGCGAGGTTGCACAGTGACAGGACGTTGTCGACGCCGTTGTGGTGCTCGGTGATGCCGAGGGTCCAGCACAGTTGCGCGGCTTTGGCGCCCGCGTAGGCGTGGGCGAGTTCCTTGATGGCCTCGGCCGGCACACCGGTGACGGCCTCGCCGCGCTCAAGGGTCCATTCCTCGACCGAGGCCGCGTACTCGTCGAATCCACTGGTCGCGCGCTCGATGAACTCGGTGTGGGCGAGTCCGGCGTGGATGATTTCGCGGGCGATCGTGTTGGAGAGGGCGATATCGGAGCCGACCTCGAGCCCCAGCCAGCGATCGGCGAAGCGAGCCGTCTCGCTACGTCGCGGGTCGACCACGAAGAGCCGAGCACCGTTGTTCACCGCGGTGAGCACGTGGTGGAAGAAGATTGGATGCGCGTTACGGGCGTTCGATCCCCACATGATGATGACGTCGGCGGCCTCGGCCTCCGCATAGGAGGAGGTGCCTCCTCCCGCTCCGAATGTGGCGGCCAGACCGACCACCGAGGGAGCGTGTCAAGTTCGGTTGCAGGAGTCGATGTTGTTCGTGCCGAGGGCGACTCGTGCGAGCTTCTGCGCGATGAAGTTCATCTCATTGGTCGACTTCGAGCACGAGAACACACCGACCGACTGACCGCCGCCGGCGCGGCGGAATCCCTCGGCGGCACGGTCGAGGGCCTCGTCCCAGGTGGCTGGGCGGAGCTCGCCGTTGTCCCGCACGAGTGGGGTGGTGAGGCGGTCGAGAGGTTGGTGGCGATGCCGAGGCATGGAACTCACGTTAGTTGAGATACGAGGTATCGTTCCACATCTTGGAATGAATCCGTATTGTGGAACAGGTGTGACCTGTGCGACAATCCGCGCCGGCCACGCGTCGGCGGGCCGACCGCCCGCACATTCTGCCGACAAACCACCGAATCAGGGGTGAACAACGATGAGTTTCCCGTCCGATCTTGAGATCGCCCGAGCGGCCCACCCGAAGCCCATGCCCGAGGTCGCCGCGAAGATGGGCATCGGTGAGCACCTGCTCCGGCCTTACGGCACTGAATTGGCGAAGATCAGCCTCGACGCCATCGACGAACTCGCCGATCGACCAAAGGCCAAGTACGTCGTCGTCACCGCCATCACCCCGACCCCGCTCGGTGAGGGCAAGACGACCACTTCGGTCGGTCTCGGCCAAGCGATGTCGCACGTCGGGAAGAACGCGGTGCTGTCGCTCCGCCAGCCCTCGATGGGTCCGACCTTCGGGATCAAGGGCGGCGCTGCCGGTGGCGGCTACAGCCAGGTCATCCCGATGGAACTGCTGAACCTTCACCTCACGGGTGACTTCCATGCGGTGACCGCGGCCCACAACCTGCTGTCGGCGATGGTCGACAACCACCTCCACCACGGCAACGAGCTTGGCCTCGACCTCAACAACATCACCTGGCGCCGCGTGCTCGACGTCAATGACCGCGCCTTGCGCAACATTGTCATCGGCCTCGGTGGTCGGATGGACGGGGTGACCCGTCAGACCGGATTCGACATCACCGCGGCCTCCGAGGTGATGGCGATCCTCGCCCTCGCTACCTCCGCCGAGGATCTCCGCGCCCGCCTCGGCCGCATCGTCGTCGGCTACACGAACGACAACCGACCGGTGACCGCCGACGACCTGAACGGCGCCGGATCGATGTCGGTGATCATGCGCGACGCCTTGGCTCCCAACCTGTTGCAGACGATCGAGAACACCCCGGTCATCGTGCACGCTGGGCCGTTCGGCAACATCGCCCACGGCAACTCATCGGTGGTCGGTGACCTCATCGGTATCCGAGGAGGCGACTACCTGATCACCGAGGCGGGCTTCGGCGCCGACATGGGAGCCGAGCGCTTCTTCAACATCAAATGCCGCGCGTCCGGGCTGACCCCCGACGCCGCCGTGCTCGTCGCGACGGTCCGCGCCCTCAAGGCCCACTCGGGTAAGTACCGCATCGTCGCCGGCAAGGCGCTCCCCGAGGACCTGCTCGCCGAGAACCCCGACGACGTCATGGCCGGCGCGGAGAACCTGCGCAAGCAAGTCGAGAACGTGAAGGCCCACGGCGTCACCCCGGTGATCGCCATCAACGCCTTCCCGACCGACCACCCCTCTGAGCACGAGGCGATCAGACGGTTCGGTGAGTCGCTCGGCGCCCGCGTCGCCGTGTGCACCCACTTCGCCGACGGTGGCGCCGGAGCGGTGGAGTTGGCCGAGGCGGTCATCGAGGCCTGCGAGGAGCCAAGCGACTTCGGTTTCCTCTACGAGGACTCCGATCCGCTGAAGACCAAGATCGAGAAGGTCGCCACCACCATCTACGGCGCGGCGCGCGTCGACTACACCGCGGCCGCCAGTCGCCAGCTGCAGAACTACGAGGCCAACGGGTTCGGTTCGCTTCCGGTCTGCATCGCCAAGACGCACCTGTCGATCTCGGGTGATCCGAGCCTGAAGGGAGCACCGACCGGGCACACGCTCACCGTGCGCGAGGCCCGCGCGAGCGTCGGCGCCGGCTTCGTCTACCCGATCTGCGGCGACATGAGCACCATGCCCGGACTCGCCTCCTCTCCGGCGGCCGCCCGCATCGACATCGACGATGACGGCCAGATCGTGGGGCTCTCGTGAGCGAAGGCGTCGTGGAGCGCACCCCCGGTGGGGCGATCCTCCTCGATGGCAACCGGCTGCGCGATGAGACCGTCGCGCGGCTCCGCGGCGAGATCGAGGCCGCCGGCGCCCCGGCGGTCTGCCTCGCGACGGTGCTGGTCGGCAGCGACAAGCCGAGCCAGATCTACGTGCGCATGAAGCACCGCAAGGCGGAGGAGGCCGGTCTCATCTCTCGTGGGGTCGAACTGCCCGAGTCGGCGACCCAGGCCGAAGTGGAGGAGCAGGTCGCCGCCCTCGTGGCCGACCCAACGGTGCACGGCATCCTCGTGCAACTTCCGTTGCCGGCGCATCTCGATCCCGAGCCCGTGCTCGCCATGCTCCCTCCCGAGAAGGACGTCGATGGGCTCACCGAGCGGTCGCTCGGTCGGCTCGTTCGCGATCTCCCCGGCCATGTGCCGTGCACCCCGCTCGGCGTGATGCGGCTCATCGAGCGCTACGGCATCGAGACCTCGGGTCGCCGAGCGGTGGTCGTCGGTCGATCCACCCTCGTCGGGCTTCCGCAGGTGCTCCTGCTCGGCCGCAAGGGCTGCGACGCAACGGTGACGTTGGCGCACTCGCGCACCGCCGACCTCGTAGAGGTGTGCCGCCAGGCCGACATCATCGTGGCGGCCGCCGGCCAGGCGCACATGATCGGACCTGACCATGTGCGACCGGGTGCCGCGGTGCTCGACGTTGGCGTGTCGCGCACGGCGGACGGGATCGTCGGCGATGTCGATTTCGATCGGGTGCAGGCGGTCGCGGGCGCGATCACCCCGATGCCGGGGGGAACGGGCCCGATGACGATCGGTTGTCTGCTCGAGAACACCGTCGCCGCGGCGCGGATGCTCGGCGCGTTCTGATCCACTCGGATTTTCCCAGCCTTAAGGTTGGCATCTGTTCCACATTGTGGAACAGTGGGACCTGAGGGGGAAACATGTCAGGAGTCCAGTCAGTCACGCGAGCCTTCTCGGTGCTGCGCAGCCTGTCCACCGGACCGGCCGGCGTCTCCGAGATCGCGGAGCGGACGGACCTCCCGAAGAGCACCGTCGCCCGGTTGCTCTCGACCCTCGTCGATGTCGGCGCCGTCGAGCAGAGCGACAACTCGAGCTCGTACGGGTTGGGGGAGACCCTTATCGAGTTGAGCGCTGCCGCATCACCCGGCCGCAACATCGTGTCGATCAGCCGTCCGCATCTCCAGGATCTCGTCGATCTGTTGGAGGAGGACGCCGGTATCGGCGTTCTCGAGGGACGCGGGGTCTACTACCTGGATCAGGTGAACGCCGGCCAAGAGGTGCAGTTACGCGACTGGACCGGCGAGACGGTCGACGCCCATGTCGTCTCCTCGGGCCTGGTTCTGCTGGCGTTCTCTTCCGATGCCGATCAGGCGGCTGCGCTCGCGCATCCCTTCGAGCCCTGGTGCGAGCGTTCCATCACCGACCCGGTCGCGATCATCCGTCGCCTCGAATCGGTGCGTCGCGACGGCTTCGCCTGGACGATGGAGGAGATGGCCGAGGGGATCAACTCGGTCGCCGCGCCGATCTTCAATCCGGCGGGTTCGGTGATCGCCGCCCTGCATGTGCACGGCCCGGCCTACCGGTTCCCGGACCCCGACCGACGCGATGCGATCACCCGGGCGGTGGTCCGCACTGCCGCCCGAGTGTCGAAGCGCCTCGCGGGCAGCCTCGAGGCCTGATTCGGCCCGGTCGGCGACGGTTCCGTCTGGTGGAACAGCGAGGTTGACCGATGTCACTCTCGGCCGTCGAGCGTGATAGGTTTTCACCATACGGACCTGTTCCGTATGACGGAATCCGAGTTGAGGGGAAGCCCAAGTCAACGAGAATTCCAATTCCATGGGCGAGGCACCCCTCGGGGACCTCTGAGCGTGTTCCCGGGAGGTGCACGTGACCGAAGAGAACGACGACATCGATCTCGCCGCGCTGTCCGACGACGACCTCGTCAGCCAGATGCACGACGACCTCTACGACGGGCTCGGTGACGAGATCGTCGAGGGCACCACCATTCTTCTCGATCGAGGCTGGTCGGCCGAGAAGACGCTCAACGACGCGCTCGTCGAGGGAATGCGCATCGTCGGTATCGACTTCCGCGACGGCATTCTCTTCGTGCCCGAGGTGCTGCTCGCCGCCAACGCGATGAAGGCCGGCATGGAGGTGTTGCGCCCCCTGCTCGCCGAGACCGGTGTCGAGCCGATCGGCAAGATCGTGATCGGCACGGTCAAGGGCGACATCCACGACATCGGCAAGAACCTGACCGCCATGATGATGGAGGGGGCCGGGTTCGAAGTCGTCGACATCGGCATCAACTGCGATGTCGATAAGTACCTCGAGGCCCTCGAGGCGCACCAACCCGACATCCTCGGCATGTCGGCCTTGCTCACGACCACCATGCCCTACATGAAGGTCGTGATCGACACCCTCGAGGCCAAGGGCCTGCGCGAGCGCTACATCGTGATGGTGGGTGGCGCGCCGCTCAACGAGGAGTTCGGCGACGCGATCGGCGCCGACGCCTACTGCCGCGACGCCGGCGTCGCCGCCGAGATGGCCAAGAAGCTCGTGGACACCCGTCGTGGCACCCCCGAGCCCCCCGGACCCTCGGTGAGATGACCCCTCCGCTCGTGCTCGCCTGCGGGGCTCTCGCCCGTGAGCTGCGGGCCGTGCTCGAAGTTGACGATCTCACCGATTCCGTCGAGGTGGACTATCTCCCCGCTCCGTTGCACAACCGGCCGGAGGGGATCGTGCCCGCGATCGAGGAGCGCCTCCGCGACGAGCCGCTCGACCGGAGCGTCCTTCTCGGCTACGCCGATTGCGGCACTGGGGGACTCCTCGACGCGTGGATCGACTCGACGCCACGCGATGTCCGACGCCTCCCGGGCGCCCACTGCTACGCCTTCTTGAGCGGCGTCGACGACTTCGACGAGCTCCACTCCGCCGAGCTCGGCACCTTCTTCCTGACCGACTTCCTCGCGAGACACTTCGACGCGCTCGTGTGGGCGGGTCTCGGTCTGGACCGACACCCGGACCTTCGCGATATGTACTTCGCCGCCTACACCCGCGTCGTCTTGCTCACTCAGGGTGACGAGGCGGAGGTGCGCGAGGCGGCCGAGTCAGCGGCCCATCGGCTCGGCCTCCCGCTCGAGATCATCGTCACCGGACGTGAGCATCTCCGCGAGGCCGTCAGCGTCGGACTGAGCGGAGCGGGGGTCTGAGATGCCGCGAGGGGGAGCGGAGGTCGTGACCATCCTGTGGCGCGACATCCCGGCTCAGGTGAATGGGCAGCGCGGCCGCGATCGTCATCAGGTGGCGCTGTCGGCGAAGTTCCAGCGAGCGATCGATCGAGCGAAGCGCAAGGCCGGCATCGTCACCGCTGACGAGGACGTGGCCCAATGGCGCCGCATCTCCGTCCCGGTCGACGGCGATCCCGCCGAGGCCGCCGAGGCTGAGGCGGCCCGACTCGAGGCGAGTTACGCCCGTGAGCACCTCGGACGACTCGCCTATGTCGGTGGTTTCGAGGCCGACATCGGCGACGACGATGTCCCGCAGTCCGAGCTCCTCGCTCTCGAGGAACTCGACGACGAGAACGACACACCCGACGTATCCCCCGAGGAGGAACCATGACCGACACCGTGATCAGCTCAGCGACGAAAGAGGTCGTGATCGGATTCGATCGCCCCTTCGTCATGATCGGCGAGCGGATCAACCCGACCGGACGGAAGCTCCTCGCCGAGGAGATGAAGAACGGCGACTTCTCCCGGGTCGAGGCCGACGCCCTCGCGCAGGTGGCCGCCGGCGCTCACATGCTCGACGTCAATGCCGGTATCCCGCTCGCCGACGAGCCGGCCCTCCTCGCCCGAGCGGTGCAACTGGTGCAGTCGATCACCGACGTGCCCCTCTCGATCGACTCGTCCATCATTGAGGCTCTCGAAGCCGGTCTCGGCGTGTATCAGGGCAAGGCGCTGGTCAACTCCGTCACCGGTGAGGACGAGGTCATGGAGCGGGTGCTCCCGCTCGTCGCTCGTCACGGTGCCGCAGTGGTGGCGATCTCCAACGACGAGACCGGTATTTCGGAGGATCCCGATGTTCGATTCGCTGTGGCGAAGCGGATCGTCGAGCGCGCGGCTGATCACGGGATCCCGGCGGCCGATGTGGTCGTCGACCCCCTCGTCATGCCGATTGGCGCGATGGGCACGGCTGGCCGTCAGGCCTTCGCGCTGATCCGCCGGCTCCGCGAGGAACTCGGGGTCAACACCACCTGTGGCGCGTCGAATGTCAGTTTCGGCCTGCCCAATCGCCACGTCGTCACCGGAACCTTCCTGTCGATGGCGATCTCCTCCGGGATGACCTCGGCGATCATGAACCCCATGCACGCCGAGGTGAAGTCGGCGGTGATGGCCGCCGACGTCCTGATGGGAACCGACCGCGACTGCGCGGCGTGGATCCGGGAGAACCGCGATCCCTCCGCCGAGGGTGGACGCGGGGGTCGAGAGGGTCGGAGGAGGCGGCGCTCCGAGTGAGCGGCTTCTGACATGAGCGGGCATCGGATCGTCTTCACCCCATCGGGCCTCAACGGCTCGGTTGAGGAGGGAACGTCCGTGCTCGATGCCGCCCGTTCGCTCGGGGTCGATCTCGACACGGTCTGCGGCGGACGCGGCATCTGCGGGCGCTGCCAGGTGGAGGTGTCCACCGGTGTTCACGCGAAGTGGGGGATGGAGGTCGCCGAGGACGCGCTCGGGCCGCGGGCGTCCATCGAGACCGACTATCGAGGAGCGCGACCGCTGGTTGCTGGGCGCCGACTCGGCTGCGCGGCCCGCGTCTGCGGCGATGTGGTGATCGAGGTACCGCCGGAGAGTCAGGTGCATCGTCAAGTGGTCCGGAAGGACCTCGACCTCCCGGCGTTCACCGTGGACCCCTCGTTCACCGCGTGGTTCGTCGAGGTTCCCCAACCCGAACTCGGTGACGACCGCAGCCTGGCCGATCTCGTCCGGCTGTCGGTCCGCGACCAGCACGGTCGTAACGCTCCACACGTCCCGCTGCGCGCCTTGCCGATGCTCCAGCCGGCGATCGATCGCGGCTCGGGAGCGGTGACGGTCGTCGTCGATGAGAGCGACCAAGTGGTGGCCGTCTGGCCGGGCTTCGTCGACGCGTTGCTTGGCGTGGCGATCGACATCGGGTCGACCACGATCGCTGGGCACCTCTGCGATCTGTCGACCGGCGAGGTGCTCGCGAGCGCGGGTCGGATGAATCCCCAGATCCGTTTCGGTGAGGATCTCATGAGCCGCGTGTCGTACGTGATGATGAACCCGGGTGGTGAGGCGGAGCTCACCGCGGCGGTCCGCACCGCCGTCGATGGACTCATCGGCGAACTCGTCGATCAGATCGAGAGCTTCCGCGAGTACGTCCTCGAGGTCGTGCTCGTTGGGAATCCGATCATGCATCACCTCGTGCTCGGTCTCGACCCGACACCGCTCGGACAAGCGCCGTTCACGCTCACCACGAACCGCGCGCTCGTCACGCGGGCCAGCGACCTCGACCTGACCCTGCCGTACGCGCGCTGCTACGTGGCGCCGTGCATCGCGGGTCACGTGGGTGCCGACACCGCCGCGGCGGTGCTGGCCGAGGGCCCGCACCGCTCCGAGGTGACCCAACTGCTCGTCGACATCGGCACCAACGCCGAGATCGTCCTCGGGGATCGCGAGCGGGTGTTCGCGGCGTCCAGCCCGACCGGCCCAGCCTTCGAGGGCGCCCAGTTGAGTAGCGGCCAGCGGGCCACGCACGGCTCGATCGAGACCGTGCGCATCGACCGCGACACCCTCGAGCCGCGTTTCCGGGCGATCGGCGTCGACCTCTGGTCCGATGAGGACGGGTTCGCAGCGGCGACGGGTCCCACCGGCCCGAGCGGGATCTGCGGGTCCGGCGTGATCGACGCGATCGCCGAGATGTACCTGGCGGGGGTGATCGACTCGAACGGCGTGATCGACGGATCGCTCGCCGAGCGCACGAACCGTGTGGTGGCGGACGGACGCACCTTCAGCTACGTGCTCTCCGAGGTCGGGGGCAACCGAATCGCGATCACGCAGAACGACGTTCGGGCGATCCAGCTCGCCAAGGCCGCGCTGCGCGCCGGGATCGACCTTCTCGTGGAGCACGCCGGCCGGCCCGAGATCACCGACGTCCGCTTGGCTGGTGCCTTCGGCGCCCATATCGACCCTCTGCGCGCGCTGGTCCTCGGACTGGTCCCCGACTGTCCGGTCGATCGGGTCCGTTCGGTCGGCAACGCCGCGGGCACCGGAGCCGTCCAGGCCCTCCTGTCGCGGAGCATGCGCACCGAGCTCGAGGATGCCGCCAACGAGATCGTGAAGATCGAGACGGCCACCGAGCCTCGCTTTCAAGACCTGTTCGTCGCCGCGATGGGGGTGCCGCACAGCACCGACCCGACACCGCATCTCGCCGCGACGATCAACCTTCCCGAACCATCCGCCTCCGGCCCCGCTCCGGGATCGGGGCGACCGAGACGTAGAGCGAGAGGAGTCCCGGCATGACCGATGCCGACACCACCAGCACCGATGCCAGCGCCGAGAGCGTGAGCCCCGAACGGGCGGGCCGTCGCGGGGGAGGGCGTTCGGCCCGCAAGGCCGCCCGAGCGAGCGCCTCGACCGGGGCGGCCTCGTTCATCACCCGTTCTCTCACCCCGTTCGAGATCGTCTCGACCGAGGGGCTCGAGCTGCTGGAGCACAACGCTGACACGATCCTCGAAGAGGTCGGTGTGGAGATCCGCGACTACCCGTCGGCCATCGAGCGCTTCCGCGCCGCCGGCGCCGAGGTTGACGGCACGCGGGTGCGTTTCCCCCGAGGGCTGTGCCGTTCGATCGTCACCGCGACCGCTCCAGCGGTGTACACCCAGCACGGTCGCAACCCGGAGCGCAATGTGCAGATCGGCGGCGACGCGACGGTGTTCGCTCCGAACTACGGCTCACCGTTCGTTCACGATCTCGATGCCGGCCGCCGGTACGCGACGCTCGCCGACTTTGAGAACTTCGTCCGGTTGTCGTACATGTCGCCCTATCTGCATCACTCGGGCGGCACGGTGTGCGAGCCCGTGGATGTGCCGGTGTCCAAGCGGCATCTCGACATGGTGCACGCCCACCTTCGCTACAGCGACAAGCCGTTCATGGGCTCGGTGACCGCTGGTTCGCGCGCCGCCGACTCGGTCGAGTTGGCTCGGATCGCCTTCGGCGGGGACCTGGCCGACCGGACGGTCATGACCAGCCTGATCAACGCCTCCTCGCCGCTGGTCTGGGACGCGACGATGCTCGAGGCCGCCGAGGTCTACGCCGAGAACAACCAGGCCTCGATCTTCACGCCGTTCATCCTCTCGGGCGCGATGGCTCCCGTCACCCCGGCCGGTGTGGCTGCTCAGACTCTCGCCGAGGCACTCGTCGGCATGACCTTCGCGCAGTTGGTGCGGCCTGGCTCGCCGGTGGTGTTCGGGTCGTTCGCCTCGTCGATGTCGATGCAGACCGGCGCGCCGACCTTCGGGACACCCGAGCCGGCGATCGTGCTCTACACGGTCGCGGCCCTCGCTCGTCGCCTCAACGTGCCGTTCCGCTCCGGCGGTTCGCTCTGCGCTTCGAAGTTGCCTGATGCCCAGGCCGCCTACGAGTCGATGGCGACGCTCATGCCGACCGTGCTCGGCGGAGTCAACTTCGTTCTTCACGCCGCGGGCTGGCTCGAGGGCGGGCTCGCCATCGGCTACGAGAAGTTCGTGCTCGATTGCGACCAACTCGGCGCGATGCACAAGCTCGTGCAGGGTCTCGACCTCTCCGAGAACGGCCAAGCGGTCGACGCGATCCGCGACAACGAACCCGGTAACCATTTCCTCGGGACCGCGCACACCCTGGCCAACTTCGAGTCGGCCTTCTATCGCTCGACCACCTCTGACAACTCGAGTTTCGAGCAGTGGACTGAAGAAGGCGGCCTCGACGCCGCCCAGCGCGCCAACCGCATCTGGAAGGAACAACTCGCCTCCTATGAGGCACCCCCGCTCGACGACGCGATCGCCGAGGAACTGACCGACTATGTGGAGCGACGTCGGGCCGAAATCCCCGACGAGTTCGCTTAGAGAGGAGCGACCGTGCTCGCCACCCTCAAACGCCTGATTCCGGGACGCGGCCGAGACACGGCTGCCCTCGCCGTCGACGACCCCGCCGTCCGCGAGCTGGTCACCGGTCTTCACTACGAGCTCATCCCGATGAAGTCGGTCGAGCAGGCCATCGATGATCTGCCGTCCGGAGCCAACGTGTCGGTCACCTGCTCACCCGCGAAGGGCATCCCCGCCACTCGCGAGATCACCGACCGACTCGTCGCCCTCGGGCACCGGCCGGTTCCCCATATCGCCGCCCGCTTGGTCGAGGGGCCCGAGCACACGGCCGAACTGGCCGCGTGGTTGAAGTCGTCGGGCGTCGACGAGATGTTCGTCGTTGCCGGCGACGCGCCCGAACCCGCCGGACCCTATGAGGGCGCTCTCGCTTTCCTCCGCGACCTCGTCACCCATGACCACGGCATGTCGGCCATCGGGGTGACCGGCTACCCGGACGGTCACGCGATGTTCGACGCCTCGGTCGCTTCCGAGCAGCTCCTCGCCAAGCAGGCAGTGCTCGACGAGGCCGGGGTGCGGGGGTGGTGCTCCACCCAGATGTGTTTCGACACCGACAAGATCCTCGACTGGCTACGCGCCGAACGCGCTGCCGGTATGCACCTACCGGTCCGACTCGGCTTGCCCGGGGTGGTCGATCGCACCCGTTTGATGACGGTTGGCACGCGCCTCGGGATCGGCGCCTCGCTCCGCTACCTGTCGAAGAACCGGTCGACGGTCATGGCGCTCATGTCACCTGGCGGCTTCGACCCGACGGACATGGTGGTCGAGGTCGCGGCTCACGCTGAAGCGCTGGACATCGAGGCGATCCACTCGTTCACCTTCAACTCCGTCGCCGATACGCGGCTCTGGCACGAGCAATTGCTCGGCTGACCTCAGCCCGCTCCTCAGCCGGCGCGTCGACGCCGGATCTCCTCGGTGATCGCCGGGATCACCTTGTGGAGGTCGCCGATCACCGCGTGTCCCGCTTTCGTGACCATGTTGGCCTGCGGGTCGGTGTTGATCGCGATGATGTTCTTCGAGGCCATCGCGCCCACCCAGTGCTGGATCGCGCCGCTGATGCCGCAGGCGATGTAAACGTCGGGGGCGATTCGCGTGCCGGTCTGGCCGACCTGGTCGGTGTGGCTCCGCCATCCGTTGTTGGTCACGGCGCGGGAGCACCCAACGACACCGCCGAGCTCAGCGGCGAGCTCGGCGAGCGGGGCGAACCCCTCGGGTGATCCGACGCCGCGTCCGCCGCCGACCACCACCGGGGCCGACGAGAGGGTGACGCCAGCCTCGCGCTCGACCCGAGCGGTGACCCGCGAGCGAGCGAGCGACGGGTCGAGATCAACCGACAGTTCGGAGGTGGAGCACTCAGCCGGTGCCTCGGAGGGTTCGTGGAGGTGATGGGCGACCGACACGATCCACATCGTCGCGGTCAGGGTCGCTTCCTCGAGCAGGGAACCACCCCAGCGAAGGCGGGTCATGGAGAGCGCGTTTCCGGGGGAGAGCTCGGTGCAGTTCGCCGCGAACGGGAGTTCGAGCCGGGCGGCGGCCTGGGCGAGCACCTCGTTGCCGCGGTCGGTGCCGCAGGCGAGGAGCACCGCGGGTGACAGCGCACGCACGGCCGTCGCCACGACCTCACCCCACGCTTCGGGGGCGTAGTCGGTGAGCATCTCGTGGTGGGCGCGATGGTGGACGCTCGCGCCATGAGCGCCGAGCGTGTCGGTGAGGCCGTCGGCATCGGCGCCGATCGTCAGGGCCTCGACTCGGGTTCCGAGGGCGCGAGCGGCAGCCAGCGCCTCGAGGGACGCCTCGGCGAGCGCGCCCCGGTCGTGCTCGATAACAACGAGCGTGGTTCCCTCCATCACAGGACTCCGATCTCCTCGAGAACATCGACGACAGCGGCGGCGGCCTCGGGACCGTTGCCGAGGATGACCGTCTCGTTGGTCCGCTCGGGCGGTGGCTTCAGCGTGACCATCGCGAGTCCACCGGCCTCTCCGGCGGGCTCGACGGTGACCACTCCGGCCTTCTTGGAGGCGAGGCGCCCCTTCATCGTTGGGTAGCGGGGGAGGTTGATGCCCTCTTTGACGCCGACCACAGCGGGCATCGGGAGCTCGTAGGCCTCTCGCCCGGCATCGGCCTCGCGCTCGACGTGAGCGGTACCGCCGTCGACCCGCAGGCCTTTGGCGCCGTTCACCATCGGGCGTCCGAGGGTGTGGGCCACGCGGATCCCGACCTGGAAGCCGCTCGAGTCCGCCGACTCGTTACCGAAGAGCACCAGGTCGAACGGGCCGCTATCGGCCTCAAGGCTGGTGATGGCGCTCGAGATGGCTGCCGCGGTGCGCTGCGGATCCCACTCGCCGCCGTCGGTGGCGAGCAGGACACCGCTGTGCATGCCGACGCTGACGGCGTAGCGCAACTGCTCCTCGGCCTCGACGCCGCCGAGGGTGAGCACGACGGCCTCACCGCCGTGCTCCTCGATGAGTTGGCTCGCGGCCTCGACTGCGCACTCCTCGTGCGGGCTCGTGGTGTGGCCGAGGTTGGTGTCGTCGACCCGCTGGCCGTCAGCGGTGATGTTGATCTTGGAACCGGGCGCTGGCACCCGCTTCACACAGACGAGGATCCGCACGGCTCAGCCCTTCAGACGGCTGTCGTCGGGATCGAACGGCCCGCCGGTGCCGACCACCTTGATCGGATAAATCTCGTTGAAGTACATCACTTTGAGATCGGTGCCGGGGGCGGAGAGCTCGCGCGGCAGGTAGCCCATGAGGATCTGCTTACCGATCGAGGGGCCGTAGCCAGCCGTGGTCACGCGCGACACCCGTCCGTGGCTGTCGGTGATGCGGTTGCCGTCGGCGTCGAGGATCGGCTCGTTGCCGCCCTGGAGGTAACGCACGCGGCCTTGGGAATCGGTGGAGTCCTCGACGGTCATGGTGCACATGACCACCTCGGGCTCGCCCTTCTCGCGCGCGGCGAGGTAGGCGGCCTTGCCGATGAAATCGGCCGACTTCACCTTCGGGCGGGCGAGGCCAGCTTCGAGCGGGTTGTACTCGCTCTCGAGCTCGGCGCCCTGGAGTCGGTAGCCCTTCTCGAGGCGACCCGAGGTGCCGTAGACGCCGCCACCGGTGGGGCGCAGGCCGAAGGCGTCGCGGCCGTTCGCCATGAGCGCGTCCCACAGGGCCGGGCCGTTCTCCCAGTCGACGTAGATCTCCCAGCCGGTGTCGCCGACGTAGGAGATGCGGAACAGCTTGGCGGGCACCGTGGTGCCACCGCAGTCGAGGTCGACGTCGATGAGTGATCCGTACGGGGAGCCCTCGTGGGAGAGGTCGGCCGAGGTGAGCGTGGCGAGCAGCGCGGGGGCGTTCGGTCCCCAGACACCGAGGGTCGAGATCTCGAGGGTCCGGTCGGTGACCGTCACCGAGCCGTCGGTCGGCATGTAGTTGCGGATCCACGCGAGGTCGCGGCCACCGTCGAACACGCCGGTGACGACGCGGACGGTGTCCTCGCCGATGCGCTGCATGGTGAGGTCGGAGTGGAATCCGGCGTCGGGGGTGAGCCACGGGGTGTAGGTGGCGCGTCCGACCGGGCCGATCTTGTTGACCGACAGGTAGTCGGCGAACTCGACGGCGCCGGGGCCGGAGAGGTCGAAGATCTGGAAGGCCGACAGGTCGACCATGCCGCAGTTCTCGCGCATGTTGAGGTGCTCACCGACGGTGATTGGGCTCCACCAGCGACGGTCCCACTCGGCCTCGCGGTCGGCCACCGAGTAGCGCTCGACGAGGTCGGCGTTTGACTCGTACCACTGAGGGCGCTCCCAGGTGCGGGCCTGGAAGAAGAAGGCGCCGAGGTCTTGCTGACGCGAGTAGTAGGGCGAGGTTTGCAGGGCGCGACGCGACTCCCACTGCTCGGCCGGGTGGACGATGCCGTAGGTCTTGTTGAAGTGCTCTGAGGCCCGGGCCCAGATGTGCTCGTCGTTGCGCTCGTGGTGGTAGAAGCGGGCGAGGTCGGCGCCGTGCGGGTCGATGACGCGCGGGTAGCCGTAGGTCATCCATTCGGCGACCACCTGGGCCATGCCGGGGCCCTCCTTGACCCAGACCGCGGCGGCCGACCAGAGGTTCTTCACCTCGACGGTCTCACCGAGGCACGGCATGGCGTCGGGGGTGAGGCTGAGGAGTCCGTTGATGGCGTACTTGATCTCGGCGTCGCCGAGCATGTCCATCAGCTCGATGGCCTGCTCCATCTGCGGGTCGAAGTCGTCCTGGGTGAAGGGCATCTCGGTGGGGGAGAGGGCCGCTTCCTCATTTGACGGGATCGAGTCGGGGTGGTGGAGGATCGGACGGTGGGCGTAGGAGCCGACCTCCATCGAGCCCGACGACTGGCGCTCGTAGCAGAAGGTGTCCATGTCGCGGACGATCGGGTAGTCGATCTCGGAGTTGGTCTCGACGAGCACGTCGATCGGGCCGACATCGGCCATCTGGTGCACGGCGGGCACGAGGGGGATGGTGGCGCCGGCCATGTTGGCGATGCGGTTCGACCAGCAGCCGCAGGCGATGACGACGTACTCGGCCTCGATGCGACCCTTGTCGGTCACGACGGCGGAGATGCGCTTGCGGCCGGTGGCGGGCTCATCGACGGTCTCGAGGGTCATGACCTCGGTGTTGGCGAACACCTTGAGGTCGGCCTTCTCGATGGCCTCGTTGCGGAAGATCGTCCCGGTGTCGAGGGAGTCGACGACGGACACGGTGGGGCAGTAGAAGCCGCCGAGGATGATCTCCTCGTTGACGAAGGGCACGAGCTCCTTGACCTCGGCGGGGCTGAGGAGTCGGGCCTCGACACCCCAGGCGCGGGCGCTGGTCATGCGGCGCTGCAGTTCCTGCCAGCGCTCCTCGGTGCGGGCGACCTCGATGCCGCCGGAGTCGACGCTGCGCTGCACGTCGCGGTACTGGTTCGCCGACTGCACACCGAGGAGGGCCATCTCCTTGTTGTGGTCGACCGGGAAGATGAAGTTGGAGGCGTGACCGGTGGAGCCTCCGGGGTTGGGGAGGGGGCCCTTGTCGAGCAGGACCATGTCCTTCCAGCCGAGACGGGCGAGGTGCCCGGCGAGGCAGTTGCCGACGATGCCGGCTCCGATGATCACGCACTTGGCGTTGCTGGGAACGGTGTCACCCACGGGAATCCCCCTGTTGTCTCTGACGGTGCGTCCGGGTGTCGACCCTGTGGGTGCGACCTGACCGGACCTGATATATCATCAATGTATCACGAACGTGTCCCTGAGTACACAGGCCTACGAGAGCCTCCGCCGGCGGATCGTCCGACTCGATCTCGCGCCTGGTGACGTGCTCCGCGAGGAGACCCTCCAGGTGGAGTTCGGCATCGGGCGCACACCGATCCGCGAAGCGCTCCAGCGGCTTGCCCGCGAGCAGTTCGTCACCGTTATCCCGAGGCGGGGCATGTTCGTCTCGTCGATCGACGTCGGCGAACTGTCGATGCTCTATGAGACCCGCGCGATCCTCGAGCCTTACGCCGCGCGCCTCGCGGCGCACCGCGGCACGCCCGCCGAATGGAGTGAGATGGCCGAGGTCATTGCCGGAGCCGATCGTCCCGGCCTCGCCCCTGAGGACCTCCTCGACGTGGACCGGCGCTGCCATGAGTTGATCTGGTCGGCGGCGGGCAATCGGTTCATGACCGACACCCTCGACATGCTCTACGCGCAGAGCGACCGGGTGTGGCACATGTACCTCGCCGAGGTGGCCGACACCCGTCACGCCGTCGACGAGCACCGAGAGATCCTCGAGGGGTTCCGAGCCGGTGACGCCGATCGTGTCGCGGCTCTCGTCGAAGCGCATGTGCGCAGCTTCGACGATCAGGTTCGCGAGGCTGTCACGAACCGGCTGCCCTCACCGCTCGCCGGCTGAGCCGGAGCGGCGCGCGTGGTCCGCCCCCTGGGATTCGAACCCAGAACCAATGGATTAAGAGTCCACTGCTCTGCCGTTGAGCTAGAGGCGGTCGAAGCCCGGGCAGTGTAGGCGGCGGCCAACCACCGCCCAACTGCCCGGGCCCTGGGGTGAGCGAGGGGACTTGAACCCCCGGCCTTCAGGGCCACAACCTGACGCTCTAACCACCTGAGCTACGCCCACCATGTGCGGCGGACAGTCTGCCATGGCGCGGATCGTTCCGCACCCGTCCGCTCTGGGAGACTGTCGCCATGAGCACCGATACACAGCTGCAGACCGTCGTGGAGCGGGTCGACGCCTTCCTCGCGGATCACGATCCGAGGTCGATGGACGATCGCGAGTTTCGCGGCGCGCGATTCGATGCGGGTCTCGCTTGGGTGCACTTCCCTGAGGGGCTCGGTGGGCTCGGGCTCCGTCCCGACCTGAATCGCGAGATCGAGAAGCGCGTGCGCGCCGCGGGCGCTGCCGCGGCCGACCCGACATCGTTCTTCCAGGCCCTCGCCGGCCCGACGATCGTCACCCACGGCTCCGATGAGCAGAAGCAACGGTTCCTGCGACCGATGTTCACCGGCGAGGAGCGCTGGTGTCAGCTCTTCTCCGAGCCCGGTGCCGGCTCCGACTTCGCCGGACTCGCCACTCGCGCGGTGCGCGACGGCGACGAGTGGATCGTCAACGGTCAGAAGGTGTGGAACACGCTCGCCCACCTCGCCGACTGGGGGATGCTCGTTACTCGGACCGACCCCGAATCGCCGAAGCACCGAGGCATGACCTACTTCGCCGTCGACATGCGCGCCCCCGGTGTCGAGGTCCGTCCGCTCCGCCAGATCACCGGTGAGGCCGAGTTCAACGAGGTGTACCTCACCGATGCCCGGATCCCCGATGACCAGCGCATCGGCGCGGAGGGCGAGGGATGGCGCGTCGCGCTCACCACGCTCATGAACGAGCGCACCGCCATCGGCTCGGGAGGCGCGGGCTCATCCAAGCCCGTGCGTGGCGGACCGGCGAACGACGCGGTCCGCATCTGGTCGGGTCTCGACGCGAGCGAGCGCACCGAGACCCGCAAGGCCCGACTGATGGAGATGTGGGTGCGGGGCGAGGTCGCTCGGCTCACCAACCTCCGAGCGGCCGAGGCAATGCGATCCGGCAACCCCGGGCCCGAGGGATCGGTCGCGAAACTCGAATTCGCGAACCTCAACAAGGAGCTCTACGACTTCTGCATCGATCTCCTCGGAGCGGCCGGCATGGTCGACTACGACTACACGTTCCGGCGCCCCACCGAGCTCGACGCGACGGGCGCCTCCAAGAGCCCTCAGTACGCCTTCCTCCGGGTGCGGGCCAATTCGATTGAGGGCGGAACCTCCGAGATCCTGAAGAACATCATCGGCGAGCAGGTGCTCGGGCTTCCCGGCGAGCCTCGTGTCGATAAGGACCTTCCCTGGATCCAGGTGCCGCGCAGCTGAGCCGCCGCCACCCTCGCGGGGCTCTGGTAGTTTCTCGCCATCGCGATACCGCAGGGGTATCGCGCGACACTGCCGCCGAGGTGGGTCGCACGTATGTCACGAGGAGTCGACATGACGACGACGGAAGCCGAGACGGGTCTCGTCGCCCGCGCGAAGACGATCACTGAGCGAGAGATCGCCCGCTACGCGGAGCGGACCGCCGGCTCGCAAGCGGCAACCGATCGCACTCGCCTCGTCATGCCGGCGGGGGTGCCGTCCAGTTTCCAGGCCTATGACCCGCACCCGATCGTGGTGCGCCACGCTGCGGGAGCACACATGACCGACGTCGACGGCAATGTCTACGTCGACTACGACATGGGCTTCGGTGCGCTCTTCGCTGGGCACATGCACCCGGCCGTGCGCCGGGCGGTCGCCGAGCAACTCGACTCGGGCACGCTCTATGTGACGCCATGCGAGTTGAACGGAGAGGTCGGGGAGATCCTCCGCGACCGCTACGGCTTCCCGATGTGGCGTCCGACGAACTCGGGCACCGAGGCGACGATGGACGCGATCCGCCTCGCGCGCGGGGTGACCGGCCGCGAGCGCATCGTGAAGGTCGAGGGCGGTTACCACGGCCACCACGACGAGGTGATGATCTCCAACAAGCCGCCGCTCGACCTCGCTGGTCCGGCTGACCGTCCCAACTCGGTCCCGCAGTCGGCCGGGATCACCCAGGGCACCATCGACGACGTCATCGTCATTCCCTACAACGATCCCGAGGCCCTCGATCGCGCGCTCTCCGGCGGTGACGTGGCTTGCTTCATCGTCGAGCCCGTCATGGAGAACATCGGTATCTGCCTCCCGGCCCCGGGGTATCTCGAGGCGGTTCGTGAGATCACCCAACGTCACGGCACGCTTCTGATCTTCGACGAGGTGAAGACCGGTATCACCGCGGGCTACGGCGGCGCGACGAACCAGCTTGGTGTGCGCCCCGACCTCATCACCCTCGCCAAGTCGATCGGCGGGGGATTCCCCGTCGGCGCCTTCGGAGGCCGGGCCGACCTCATGGAGCACATCACCGATGGCACGGTGCTCCACCTCGGCACCTACAACGGCAACCCGCTGGTCATGGCAGCGGTCAAGGCGACGCTCACCGACGCCTGCACCCGAGAGGTCGTTGCTGAGACCGTCGACCGCAACCATCGGCTCGTCGAGGCCTGCCAGTCGATCATCGATGACTCCGGTATCCCGGCGCACACCGTCGAGTTCGGCGCGAAGGGGTGCATCACCTGGTCGCGCGAGCGGGTCCGGAACTACCGCGACTACAAGGCGACCGATTTCGACCTCGCCTTCGCTCAGTGGATCCACGGCATCAATCGCGGGGTGCTGCTCCCCCCGGGCCTCGATGAGCAGTGGCTGATCTCCGTGATGCACTCCGATGAGGACGCGATGCGCTACGCCGACGTGTTCGGTGAGTTCGTCGCCGAGCTCACCGGCTGAGAGCGTTCTCTATCAGCTCCAGCGGTGCTGGTCGCGGTTCTGCATCGCCGGGATTGGCGACGACCACTGGCGTCGTCGGCCGCCGCTCAGACTGGCCAGCAGTAGCGCGAGTCCTCCAACGACGAGCACGACCGCGGCGCCGATAGTGGTCGGCGCGACGCGGAGAGCGAGCCGCGGGGCGAGACCCGTCCAGGTGTTGTTGTCGATGGCCGGCACGACGTGCACGGGCACCGCGTAGCCGAGCACGACCATCCAGACACCGATCGACATCAGCAGCTCGGCGATTGCCCGGACGATCTCCGACCGGTAAGGACGCGTGAGGAGGCCGGCGAGGAGTGTGAGCACGCCGATGCCCCCGGCGATGCGGAAGATCCATCCGGCTGTGGTGTGGAAGGTCTTGAGGGTCCCGATGACGGGAACGGGCACGGTGGCGGCCTCGGCCTCGTAGGCCCGTTCGTCGCGGACGATCCGAACCAACTCGCTCGGCACGATCACGATCGAGTCGTCGTTGCTCCCGATCACTCGGAGGTGGGCGCGTTGCACGAACTCGGCGAGCTCCACCGCGCCACCGGGTGTCGGCAGCACCGACTCCTCGAGGAACGCGCCGAGCGCGTCGGGGGTGGTCTCAAGGACGCCCGCCGTGCGCGCGGAGATGAACGCGTTGATCTCGAGGCGGATCTCGGCGTCATCGAGCACCGCCTCGGCGAGATCGGGGGAGGGGCTCGGGGAGAACACCGTTCGATCGAGCCACCAAGCGCCGATGCTCATGCCAATTGCGATAGCCGCGACCAGCAGCAGTACGGCGGAGAACGAGCGTTGCACGTCACCAGTGTGCCTGAAGCGCGAGGGTGCCATGCGTTAGGTTCAGCGCCGTGTCGGCCCCCGACGACTCGACCCGCGAACGCGCCGAAGCTGATCCCGTCGATGGGTCAGTCGCGGTGCCGATCACGGAGTTCCCGGGCTTCCTCCGACTGATGGCTCGTGGGCTGACGCGCCGTTGCCCGTGGTGTGGTGACCGCAAGGCCTACTTCACGGGGTGGTTCGCGCGGACGGACCGCTGTCGACGATGCCGTCATCCGTATCGACGCGGTGACGAGGCCTTCGAGCTCGGCGCGACGACCGCCAACATCATCCTCACCTTCCTGTCGATCCTCATCGCGATCCTCGTCGCGGTGATCCTGACCCTCCCCGACATCCCGACGGTCCCGGTCGTCGTCATCGTCGGGGCGATCGCGGTGGCGGGTCCGGCGGTCTGGTACCCGATCTCGTTCACCCTGTGGCAGGCGGTCGATCTCTTCATGCGTCGTCCCGACGCGGAGGAGATGGCCGGCCGCCGCGACGGCACCCTCTGAGCGCCGCCATCATCGGGGCCGTCGGCGCAGGCTCGAACCGGGTGCTTGCGAACGCATGTTCGATGAGTTACATTGTTGTCGTTCCAGCCGTCCTCTCACCGGTGACCGGGCCCCGGCCGCTGTCACACCCCCTTCATAGGTTCGCCGACACCGATCCACCGGTCGGCACGAGACACGGGCCGAGGCCCGCCGAACAACACAGGAGACAGCCGATATGAGCAACGACCGCGACAAGGCACTCGACATGGCCCTCGCCCAGATCGACAAACAGTTCGGCAAGGGCTCCATCATGCGGATGGGCGAGAAGGGCACGATGGCCGTCGAGGCGATCTCGACCGGCGCCCTCTCCCTCGACCTCGCGCTCGGTATCGGCGGCCTGCCCCGCGGTCGCGTCACCGAGATCTACGGCCCGGAGTCCTCCGGCAAGTCGACGCTCGCCATGCACGTGGTCGCCGAGGCCCAGCGCAACGGCGGCACCTGCGCCTACATCGACGCCGAGCACGCCATGGACCCGG
>JAYQAE010000003.1:30150-35046 GCA_038136655.1 Ilumatobacteraceae bacterium | reverse complement strand
TCGTCGCGGGTCAGCACATCGTTCACGAGCGGGGCGTCACACGCCCCACAGGTCGCGTTCACGGTCATTCCGCAGGATGAGCATTCGTAGGTGTGCATGTGCTTCCTCTTCTGTCGGGTGTCGCGTTGGCACTTGGGACGGTACTCCACCCGCGTCGATTCCCATGTGACTCAGCGAGCCATCGATGCCCGTTGGCGTCGCCTCCGGATCGACGAATCTCTCGGCTTCAGGCTGCCTCGCGCAGTGCTTTTCGGGCAGCCAACTCCCGACGGATCTCGGTGACGTGCTGCAAGCCTCGCTCACGGGTGCGAGGGTCGATCGCCAACGGGTTGTCCGGTGACGCCTGCGGCAGCAACGTGAGTTGTCCGAACTCCGGGTGGATGTGTCGTTCGCTCATGTTGCCTGCCTCCTGTTCGGTTTCAGGTGTATCCCAGATGATCGGCAGGGACTCAGCGGGTGACTGGGGCGATCTGTACCCAGTCATCCGGCATGACAAGGTTTTCGCAAGAGTGATTCACGATCCTCCCGTCGGGGCGAGTTCATTCCGAGCGCGCGTTGACGAACAGGGAGATAACGATGACCGAAGCAGCCTGGTTGGAGTTGGGACGGCAGATGTCGGACCGGATGCGCACAAATCAACTCACCTACTTCATCGCGTCAAGTGCACTGACCGCGATCATCGTCTTCAGCACGGCGAGTGACTTCGCGCTGATGTTGACCGTCACGGCGATTGGAATCGCCCTGTTCGGCATCCTCAGCTTCGACGCCGCCCAACAGGGCTGGATCAAGATGAGCGAGTCGATGCCGGAAAGCGTCGCGAACAGCCCGGTGGGCGCCTCGATCGCGCCGGTCGGCCAGTACAACTTCTACCGAGCGACGAACGCGCTCTTCACGGCGCTGATCGCGGTGGTGCAGATCATCGCGATCAACTAGTCGGCTTCCGCCTCAGGCGGCTCGCTGTTGCACAACCGCCCGGGCTTCGAGGTCGAGCATCGCTTTCACTCGGGCCACGGTCCCCGGGTCGCACACCGTGATCGGTATCGGCGGGGGCTGTCGATGGGCGGACACCGCGCGTCGGAAGTCGTGCCCGAGCCGGACCTCGTGGACCGCCCGGCTGAGTTCGGTGAAGTCAGCGTCGAGGGGTTTCAGGATGCCCGCGAGGAACGCGCGTTTCGACTCGCATGACGTCGCGTCGTGCAGCGACCGGATCCTGTCGATGACCGTTCGAGGTCTTGCCGGCTGCGCCTCCATGTCGGAGTGGTTCGGCCGGTAGCGCATCTGTGACATATGACATTCGCCCCGCTGTCACTGGCCGGACCGGTGCTGCTCAGAGGGGCGCGGTCGACGAGCCGATCTGGGCGACAAGATTGAGGACCGCCAGCAGATGGAGCGAGCCTCCGACGACGGTGCAGGCGTGCCAGAACTCGTGGTAGCCGAAGACATCGGGGTTGAGGGTCGGCCACTTCCGCCAGAAGCACAGTGCTCCAGCTGAGTACACGAGCCCTCCGGCGAGAACGAGGAGCGCGGTGGTCGACCCGGAGTACGACCAGATCGCGGGAAGAGCGAGCAACGCGGTCCAGCCCGTCAGCAGGAACCACAGGCTGCTTGTCGGGGACAGGTTCCCCGAGAGCTTCACGATCACGCCGATGAGCGCGCTCGACCAGGTGGCGACCAGCATCGGATATCCCCAGGCGGCCGGAGCTCCGAGAAGGTACAGCGGAGTCGCGGTACCAGCGATCAGGAGGTTGATCGCCGCATGGTCGAGGCGCCGCATGAGCGTCTGCGTGCGGTGTGACCTTGCGCGCAGGTGGTAGCCGGCAGAGACACCGAAGCACACCACCATCGAGAATGAGTAGATCAGGCAGGCGATCAGCGCGAGACCGGAGGCGGCAACGCCGAAGATGCCGCACGCGACGGTCGAGGCTGCGGCGGACGCGGCGTGAATTCGTCCACGCCACTTCGGCGTGACCTCGCCGGTGATGAAGTCGAAGCGACGCGGGCGTGAGGTGTCGAACGACTGGGTGATCGTCACGTCACGCCGCCCATCGCGTCAGTGCCGGGAGCCTCGTGTCTCGAGGACGGCGAGCAGGATTCCATAGGAGAACGTGATGCCAACTACCAGTGGTGCCAGAACAGTCATGGGTGACCTCGCTTCGTTTGAATCGTCTGAACTGATCATTCGGCGCGTTCGCCAACGGCGTGATGGCTGATTTGTCCCTGCGGGCCGCACTCGACCATGAGCGGCGACTCACGGACTAGGTTCGGCGGGGACCAGTCGCTCATCGGAGTTGCGACGGCGAAACGGCCCGCTTCAGGAGGCATCCATGAGCCACACATCCCGACGTCGTTTCTCAGGCTCGCGTGGGATCACCGCCTGTGTGACGCTGATCGCCCTCGCGGCATGCTCGGGTGCCTCCGAGGATGCGGGCGGTCCCGTATCCGACTCGTCAGATGAGGTGGCTGCGACGACGACCGCTGCGCCGCAGGAGCCGGCCGCTGAGCCTGAGCAGACGACCTCCACGACGGCCGCTCCGGAGGCCGAACCCTTCGACATCTCGCAGGTTGAGAGTTCGGTGGTCAAGATCTTGGCGGAGGGCACGTTCGCTGATCCGGACACGCGACTGGTCTTCGAGGGTTCCGGCGTGGGCAGTGGAGTGGTCATCAGCGCTGATGGGCTCGTCGTCACCAACAATCACGTCGTGACTGGAGCCGCCCTGCTCGAGGTTGCGGTGCCCGGTCGTGGCACGGTGAATGCGCGTCTGCTCGGCGCGAGCGAATGCCTTGATCTCGCTGTCATCGACCTGGAGGGGGACGGATACGAGGCGCGCGAGTTCTCAGACCTCGAGCCTCGTACCGGCCTTCGGATCTTCGCCGCCGGGTATCCGGCCGTCGACGAGGGCTCATTCGACGAGGTCGACTACACGTTGACCGCGGGGATCATCGCGAGCACGTCTGCCTCGGGTGAGTCGAGTTGGTCGTCCGTCGACATGGTGCTTGAGCACGACGCGATGATTCTCGGTGGGAACTCGGGTGGGCCGCTGCTGTACGAGGACGGGTCGATCGCGGGAATCAACTACGCGGGCCGAAGTGACATCGACAAGAACTATGCGATCGCTGCGAGTGAGGTCTCCGCGGTCCTTGACCGTCTCATCGCCGGGGAGCATGTCGACTCGATCGGTGTGAACGGAACGGCGATCTACGACTACGAATACGGTATTCCCGGTATCTGGGTGGCGAGCGTCCGACCGGGTTCGCCCGCCGACGCTGTGGGGATCATCCCCGGTGACCTGATCACGTCGATGCAGGACATCCCAATCGCTGAGGACGGCACCTACCAGGCCTACTGCAATGTCATCCGAACGCAGGGACCCGCAGCGACGATCAACATCGAGGTGGTGCGCACCACCACCGGCGAGGTGCTCAGCGGTCAGTTGAACGGCAGACCGATTGAGACCGGTATTGCGTCGGGCGGCAACCTCGACGATGTCGCCCTGCCGGAGAGCGGCGACAGCGACGAATACACCGAGTACCAGACGGTGAGCGACGACGAAGGGCTGATCTTCGCGAGCGTCCCGACCGAATGGGTTGAGGTCGACGGCAGCTTCAACGTCGACTTCGGTGGCCCGAGTGTGTGGGCTGCCCCGAGTATCGAGGGATTCCAGACGACGTTTGATGACCCCGGCATGACCTTTGACGTCTCTGCGGACGGCACCAAGACCATCGACTCGATCGTGAACGATCTGAACATCGCCTTGAACCCGATCTGCGAGGACCTCGGTGCCGAGCCCTACGACGACGGGCTGTATAGCGGTGTGTCGGGTTTCTGGGCGGACTGCGGTGGAACGAGCACCGCGGTCGTCGCGGTGGTCGCCGAGCCGGCATCAGGAGCCTTCCAGGTGCGCGTCGTCGTCCAGGTGGTGTCCGAGCGCGATCTGGCCGCCGCCGATGAGATCTTCGCATCGTTCATCGTTGTCGAGTAGCCGTCAACGATCGGGACAAATCACTCTGGCAGTTGGCGTCGCGGTTCCCGATACTCAGGTCACGTAACAACGGGTGAGATCCCAAGGAGACCTGACTGTGAGTGACATCGATATCAACAACGATTCGGTCATCAACTTCCAGCTTGATGAGCGGCGAGCTCGCCGAATGAACCTTGCGAAAAGCGCCCTTGCTGCAACCTTGGATGTCGCCGATATCGGCGACGCGCAGATCCTCAGGTTCCCCGGCCCGATGCTCGGCGGGCCACTCACCGCCGCCTGACATCGGCCACTCACTGCGCTTACACGCTGTAACGAACGACTTCACCTGACTCTCACGCGCCGATCCTGAACATCGGTTACCGGCCAGGTCCTCCATCTCGTCGCCGACGTCGTCGCCTGGTTCCCGGACGGTATTCGCGCACATCAACCGATGGATGAACATCCTCAGAACGTTGTTGGTGAATACGCCGGTGTCTGATTCGAAACGGCACGACCTCCGAGGCGTCGATCCAGTGTCCGCCCGAGGTTGATCTCATCCACTGGTGTCTCATCAACCTGAGGAGCGAAGGCGCACCATCGCTGTGATCAAGGTCGCATCGGTCTAGGGGTGTTCCCGATGGCTGCCGACCGATGGGGGCATGACCCCCCGTATTCGATTCGCCATTCTCACGGCAAGTGTTCTGCTTCTCGGCGGGCTGTCGGTTGCCCTCACCACTCGTTCTACGACCACCAGCGATGCTGCTTCCGGAACGAGTTCTGCTGACGCGATAGTGCTCTCGCAGAGCACGTCGCGATGGGTGGGCGGCAAGGAACACCGGTTCTTCGGCAAGTTCGATCACTCTGTTCGTAACGGTGCGACCGATCGTTCTGATCCCGGCCGAGAGGTCAGCGTCGAGCGCGAGACTCAACACGACCA
>JAYQAE010000003.1:0-30050 GCA_038136655.1 Ilumatobacteraceae bacterium | reverse complement strand
AGCCTGGTGGGGTGACCGGGCGGCATCTGGCCAGGTCGCAGGTGGTCGTGGTGTCATTCACCGCCGTCGAGCGGTTGTCGACAATCGGTACAAATCACTCTGGTGACCGTCAGCCACGTTCTCGATACTCGAGACGTGGAGGAAAGGTCTGTGCCCGGATTGTGAGCGGTGAACGTTGGACCGCGAGCGACCTTGCGTGGGCGCTGACGTTGGTCATCGTCGGCGGTTCCATTGTCGGTTTCGCCGAAACGACGTCGACCGCGTTGGAAGATGTGGTTTCCCTGCCGCCGTGGGTTCCGAGCGCGCTCGCGACGCTGCTCATGGTGGCGTTTCCCGCGGCACAGGCGATACGAGTGGTTCGGGCCGGTTCAACGGAGGGCCTCGGTCCCACCGCCTGGATCTTGATCATGTGGTCGACGATCGCTTGGGGCACCTACGGCGTCGTCGCCGCTGACTACTACATGCTGACCGCCAACGCTGTCGGCGCTCCGTTCGTGGTCACGGTGATCACGAGACTCTTCCGAGATGGGCGGATCTCACGCGGCATCCTGGTTCGAGCAGTCGTTGCGGTTGCTGCGTCGATGACGGTGATCTCTCTCGGCGGGGAGACGGCGGGCTTCGTTGCTCTGCTGTCCATCACCGTGCTGATCTCGGTGTCAATGCTGCAGGCGGTTATCGGTGATCGGTCAACCGCAGGACTCTCGCTGATGAGCGTCGGTGCTTCGATTCTCGCCCAGGGGTTCTGGGTGGTCTACGCCCTCACCGAGGGATCCCGCACGATTCTCTGGCATGCCTCAGTGGTCATTGCCGTCAACACCCTTGTCGTTGCGGTAGCGCGTTCCCGTCGCAGAGCTGCCTGACGGACTGGGCGCTGGGAGCCAGCGCTGCACCCACCCAGCTGGTGTCTAGGGGTCGGCCGGGCTGTTGTCCGTGCCTCCGATGAGGCCTCCCCAGGATCCCGGTCCTTTGTCGCTGATGTGCCCGTCTCTCAACGAGTCCAAACGACTGGTGCCGTCGATGATCTGGTCGAAGAGTTCGTCTCGATGCTCCTCGGAGAACCACTCCCCCACCGTTGTCGCTCCCCGGTCGACGAGGTCCTCGACCTCTCCTTCGTCGCGCGTGGGGAACACCTCGGACAGTCCGGCAATCAGGCCATCCTGCGCCTTGTCGATCCATTCGTTCGCGACCGACGGTTCGTTGTAGATCTGAACTCCGACCGCGGTGGCGGCCACGACGACGGCAGCCCGGATCGTTCGGGCTCCGGTCCGGACGACCAGCGCGGTCACGCCGAGCCCACCGAGCGTGGCAACGGAGATCGGGAAGGCGAGATCCACGGCGATCAGCCCTCCAACGTGGGGAACAACACCACGATCTCGGTTCGTCGGTTCTTCGCACGTCCCTCAGGGGAGTTGTTGTCGGCACGCGGGACGGTGTCCGCCCTGCCGACGGCCGCGAGTCTGGCCGGGTCGAGATCCTCGAGGGTCAGCATGGCGCGCAGCACGTTCGTGGCTCGCGCTGTGGACAGCTCCCAGTTGCTCGGGAACTCGGTGTTTCCGACCGGACGGTTGTCGGTGTGCCCTTCGACCTCGACCTGGTTGTCAACGGTGTCGGCGAGCACGTCGGCCACCACTCGGACGATGTCCTTCGCCTCTTCGGAGAGTTCGGCCCGGCCTGACGCGAACAGGGTCTGGTCGGCGAGGCGGACCACGACACCGCGTTGATCGAGCTCGACGGCGTAGTCATCCTCATCGAGGTGCACCCCGAGAGCCTCATCGAGTTTGGCGACAAGATCCTCAGCTTCGGCGACGGTGACAGACAGGAAGTCCTCCTCCAACTCCTCGATGTCGGCGTTGGTGTCCTCGGTCGGCGGAGCGGTGCTCTCGGTCACGTCGCTCGGGATGTCGGTCGGATCCTCCGACGTTGCCTCAGCTGACGCGTCCTCTTCTGGTTCGACGTCTGCGTCGGGTCCTGCCGGCGGAGGTGCGTCGGGATCAAAGGGTGTTCCCTCGAACTCGCCGTCACCTTGGTTGGGGATCGGTCCGTTGAGCCCCTCGAAGAAGGCTTCGTACTTCTTGACGTCGATCTCGGACATGGAGAACAGGAGTACGAAGAACGCCAGCAGGAGCGTCATCGCGTCAGCGAACGAGTCGAGCCATGCCTTGGAGGGAGCGCTCGCCTGGCTGGCAGCCCGACGCGATCGACTAGGCACTCTGCTTCAGCTCGTTCGGGTCGAAGGACTCGCGTGCGGAGGCGGGAAGGAACACCACGAGTTTCTCGCTCAGGCTCCGCGGGTTGACGCCCCGTTGGATGGCAAGCACCCCTTCGACCTGCATCTCCTTGAGTGCCATCACCGACCCGACGTTCCGCTCCATCTTCGAGGCAATGGGCTGGAAGAGGAAGTTGGCGAGGAAGACCCCCCAGAGGGTGGTGACGAACGCGACAGCGAGCGCGGGACCGAGAGCGGAGGGGTCGGACAGGTTGCCGAGCATGTCGATGAGCCCGACGACCGTTCCGAACACGCCGAACGCTGGGGCGTAGCCGGCGGCCTTCGTCCAGAAACCCTGGGCTGCCGCCTCGTCTTCAGCGGTGCGGGCGAGTTCGAGTTCGAGGATCTCGCGGGTTTCCGCCGGATCGGTGCCGTCGACGACGAGCTGGATGCCTCGCGCGAGGAACGGGTCCTCGATGCCCTCGATCTCCTTGTCGAGCGCGAGCACACCTTCCTTCCGGGCCTTGTCGGCCATGGTGGTGATCTGCGCGATGACCGGGGCGAGGTCGGTCTTCGGACTGGAGATCATGGTCTTGATGCCGGCTTTCAGTCCGGTGGTCATGTCTGACAACGATCCGGAGGCGAAGGTCGCGAGGATCGATCCGCCGAAGACGAGGAGCACTGAACCCGGGTCTCCGAAGAAGATGCTGACCGGGGCCATGCCTCCCATGAACATGACGCCGAACGCCGTCATGATGGCGAGGAGGATTCCGATGATGGTGGTTGGCATGATGCGCCCTATTCGACGACCGTCAGGTTCGCGGGGGCCGAGTTGAGCGCGGCCGAGATCACTCGCCCTCGGAAGTCGACGATCGCCTCGATCACCGAGGTCATCGGTTCCTTGACGATGTAGGCCTCACCGCTGACCAGATGGATGACGGTGTCCGGGTGGGCTTCGAGTCGCTCGATCAGATCTGGGTTGATGACGAGCCGTGAGCCGTTGAGTCGCGTTACGTGAACCATGTCCTCTCCTGTGTTCACTGGTCGGCAGGTTCGACGTTGGTGACGACCGTCGATTTGTACCGACGCTCCCCTAGCGGAGGAAGTCGAGGATCGAGGTCGAGAGCACGCGCGCGGACACACCGAGGGCCGCCTGATAGGCGACCTCGTTCTGTCGGAGCTCGAGGAGCTCCTCGGCGATATCGGTGTCGAGAACGGTGGATCGTTGCGCCTGCAGTTGGGTTCGGCGATCGAGGAGGCGTTCCTCGTGTTGTTCGACCGCCTGCTGTCGGGCGCCGACCTTGGCGATCGCTGAATGGATGCCCTGGGTGAGCTCGTCCAGGCGGTTGAGGTGCTGGCCCGCATCGGCGCCGGCTCGGATGTCAGTCGCAGCCTGCTTGATGACCTGCATCAGGTTCCCCTGTGCCGGGTCAGCCGCGTCGTAGGTGCCGAAGGTCTCCTCACCGTTCAGGTTGACGACGATGTTCACACCGGTCGAGACCTGCCGGGAGATCTCGACGGTGTCACCGCTGAAAGAGCCATTCGCAGCGAATGGGGAGGAGCTGGAACTGGTCCCGCCGAAGATGGGATGTCCGGCTCGCGTCATGTTGGCGGTGTCGGCGACCGCTGCGGCGAGTTCGTCGAGTTCGCTCGCGATCGCGTCCCGTTCGTCCTGTCCGAGCACGCCGGAGTCGGCCTGGATGAAGAGATTGCGGGCGCGGATCGTGATGTCGTTGGTCTGCTGAAGCGCGCCGTCGGCCAGCGACAACCAGGTCTGGGCATCGGAGATGTTGCGTTGGAACGAGTCGAGGTGGCGGAGCTCTCGGGAGATGCGGAGTCCTTCGAGCGCGGCGGTCGGATCGTCGCTCGCACGTTGGATCCGTGTTCCGGTGGACAGTCGGAGCTGTCCTTCGGCGATGCGGTTCTGCAGGGAGTAGATGTTGCGCTTGGTCTGGAGCGACTGGGAGAGGTTGGAGATCCGCATGATTACCGTCCGACGACGCCGAGCCGGTTGACGAGTGTGTCGAGCATCTGGTCGATGGTGGACACCACTCGGGCCGCCGCTTCATAAGAACGTTGCGCCTCGATGAGGTCGACCATCTCCTCCTCGACATTCACTGAGCGGGCTGTCAGACGTGCCTCCTCGACGCGCTGGAACGCGTCCGATTCAGCGGACGCCCGCTGGCCTACCGCCTGGGTGGTGAGTCCGAGGGTGGCGACGAAACTGACGGCTGTGGCGTCTGCACCTGTGGTGCTCGATCGCAGGTTCGCGATGTCTGCGGCGTTGGACCCGTCACGGGTTCCGCCCGATGGGCTGGCGGCTGCGACCAGTCGCGCATCACTTTGGATACCGGCGGACACGCTGATCGTGCCGGCATCGGAGCCATCGAAGAAGGTTCCGCCCGCGGCGCCGTTCAGGTCTTCACCGGCCTGATGCAACGTGTTCACATCGGTGATGAGCTGTTGCGCAACCACATTCAACGAGTTGATCGAGTCGGGAACGGTGCCGTTGAGACCATCGAGCTTTCCGCCGAGCGAACCGGCGATATCGGTGACGGTGACGAGCCCGGCGACTTCCAGTCCGACTCGTTGGAAGCCGAGCGGCGACAGCGTGGCATCGGTCGTCTCAGCCACCTCAACGGTGAAGGTCCGCGCCCCCTGGACCAGGGTCGTGTTGCCGAGATACACGTCCATGGATCCATCCGCAAGCGTGCGGGTGCGCGCTCCGACAAGTTGGCCGAGCGACGATGCGGCGAGGTCTCGCTGGTCGAGCAGATCGTTCGGCGAGAGGTCTGTGGCAACAGCAGAGATTGCCTCGTTGAGGGTGGCGATCTCCGAGGTGAGTGCGTTGACCCTCGCCACATCGGATTGGAGGCTCTCCTTCGTCGTCTCGTGGAGTTGCCGGAGTTGGCGGTCGATCTCGTTGAGGCGGCCGGTGACGGTCACCGCGCTCTGGATCGCTGCTTCGCGTTGCGGCAGGGCATCAGGGAAGTTCGCCAGGTCATCGAACGCACCCCACATCGCGTCGAGTCCCGCGATGATGCCGTGATCGCTGGGTTCGCCGATGAGCGCCTCGACGCTCATGAGTACGTCGTGCGACGCGACGAGTCTCGCGCTGGAACCGGAGGCCTCCAGCGACCGACTCTCAAGGAATGAGTCTCGAGAGCGGGTGATTCCAGCGACCTCTACCCCACCGAGCGACTGCGAGGACCCTGAGTGGATTCCGACACCGGCACCGGAGGCGGAGACGAGGTCAACACGCTGCCGGGAGTAACCGATGGTGTTCGAGTTCGCCACGTTGTGGCTGATGACATCCAGCCGGCGTCGGTGCGCGAAGAGGCCGGAGACCGCGCTGGACAGCGCCTCGACACCCATCAGGCCGCCTCGACCAGGCGTTTCCGTGCCGGACCGGATGCGACCGTCTGGCCGCGCCGTCCGTAGAGCTCGGGTCCGGTGTCGTTGAGATTGAGCGTCTTGAGGGCTGCCCCGCTGTCGGTTCGCACATCCCCGGCGCGAGTACGGAGTTCCCGCAGGATCGTGACGTAACGGGCGTCGATGTCGAACACCCGATGCTGGGGTACGCCGAATCGCATCAACGACGTTCCCAGGTGCGATGGATGACCTCCGTTGGGGTCATTGGCAGGTTCGTCATCGAGGAGCTCGTAGAGCGTCACGGCGTGCTGCGCTGCGGAGCGTTCAAGTGAGGTGAGCTCGTCGGATCGCGACTGCAGCTCCCGCTGGTCACCGTAGAGGGAGGCATCGAGAAATCCGAGGAGTGCCGTACTGAGTTCGTTGAGGCAGGCGAGATGCGCTTCGGCTGCTCTGAGCAACCGGTTTCCCTCGTCGCTGGTGGTTGGTGTCACGTCGATAGTTCTTCGGCAGATCGGCCTCGTCGGTCACCCAACTCGGAGGAAAGTGGATGAATTGCCCCCCACGGTGAACTCTGCGGAGGCGATGAGCGCACGGAGGTCGACGACGGAACCAATGGACCCGTCGTGTTGTGATTCGACTCGGGACACCGCGGCCGGCTCAACGCCGAGGTGCTCGGCGAGCCGCCGGTGGGCGCTCTGGAGGATCGCTGAGACCCGGGAGCGGTTCACTCCGAGAGCAGCTGCGATCTCGACGGTGGTCATGCCCTGGGAGTAGTACCCGTCGAGCACGCTTCGGTAGCGGGCCGGGAGTGTCGCGATCGCCGTGGCGAGCCGTTCGACCATGTCGTTGGACGCCGCGATCTCCTCCGGGGTGGCATCGGTGGCCTGCAGGGAGTCCGAGATCGAGGCTCCCTGGTTGTTGTCCATGGTCACGACTTCGCGCATTGCCATGTCGCTGCGGAACTGCTTGAGGGATTCCTCAGTGGCTCCCATCTCCTCGGCGACCCGTCGGTTGGTGAGGTCGCCTTCGGCGGCGAGGCGCTCTTCGACGGTGCGGATCTCCTTGTATTTGGCGCGAGCTCCTCGTGTCATCCAGGCGGACTCGCGGACGCTGTCGTTGATCGCACCGCGGATCCTTCTTGAGGCGAACGCGGCGAAAGGCACACCGTGCTCAGGGTCGAATCGCTGTGCCGCTTCCATGAGGCCGACCATGCCAGCCTGAACGAGGTCTTCGATGTCGACGTGGCGCGGGTAGTTGCGCCCCATCGATACGGCGATGCTCCGCACGAGGCCCATGTGCTCGAGCACGTCGACGTTCGTTGTCGACTCGGCCATGTTGCGGCGGCGCCGCTCACGACGGGTGATGTTCTCAGTCACTTGGCTTCCTCCCTGAGTTGCGGAAACTGGATTTCGGTCTGGCGGACGGTTGCGGCGCTCTCGTTCTCACGCTGCACCTCGCGGACGAGCTCGGTGCGGAGGATGCGAACACTTCCGGGTGCGCGGAAGCCGAGACGGACGGCGTCGCCTTTGACTTCGAGTACGACGACTTCGACGTTGTCGCCGATGTGGACGCCGTCACCTTGAGTTCTCGACAGCACCAGCATCAGTTCCGCTCCCCTGTGAGCGCGGCGACGGTCGGCGCGTTGTCGTTGATCACTTGGAGAGCGAGCCCGTTCTTGCTGTTGAGCACGAGGGGGGCTGCGAGGTTGGCGGTGAATCCCGCGTCGATGTTGACGATCGCGAACACCAAAGCGTCTTCGGGGCAGTCGAGCGACAACTTGGCGACGGTGTCGGTGTCGATGTCGAGCGAGTAGTCGTCGATGTAGGCGAACGGGTTGACCACCAGGAAGGCGGGGAACCCGTCGGGGAGCGCCTGGATCCAGAACCAGTGGTCCTCGCCAGGCTGGGCGACGAGCTCGAAGTGCTTGTCGTTCGGGAAGCCGAGGAGCGGCTCCGCAAATGTGTAGTTGGTGATGGTGGTCATTCCCTGTGACCTTTCCCGGATCGGCGTGGCCGATGCCGTTGTTGTGACTGATCGATTCAGGCGGCCATCGCCTCGTCGGATGGCTGACTGTCGAGTTGGTGAACTGTTTCTGCTGCGGCGGTGTTGCTGCGTTGTGAGAGCACGGACAGGCCGACGACAACGGCGGCGAACGACGCGACGAGGATTCCGAACTTCGCGGCCTCGACGTCGGCGCTGTTTGTGAACGCGAGACCGGCGACGAACATGGCCACGGTGAATCCGATGCCGGAGAGCGCTCCGACGCCGACGATGTGGCGGGGTGTCGTGCCGGCGGGCATGGGTCCGAGACCGCTCTTCACGGCGATCGCGACGCTGAGCGAGATCCCGAGGGTCTTTCCGAGCAGCAGGCCGATGCCGACACCGAGCGCGACCGGCGAGCCGATGGTTGCGAGTGCTTCACCGGTGAGCGGGATGCCGGCGTTCGCGAGGGCGAAGATCGGAAGGATGATGAACGCGGTGAAGGGGTGGAGGGCTTCCTCGAGTCGTTCGGTCACCGGCACGGATTCGCGGGCGGCGAGCGCGAGCTGTCGGACGCTCTTCGGGTCGTTGACGACCTCGAGACGCTGTCCGGACCGGTTGATCCACGCGTGGGCCGGGGTGAGGAGACCACAGATGACGCCGGCGAGGGTCGCGTGGACTCCCGACTGCAGCAGGGCGTACCAGAGGGTGACGCCGACGATGACGTAGGTGGGGATGTAGCGGACTCCGGCTCGGCGCGCGGCGATCATCGCCGTGGCGCAGATCGCGACGACACCCAACCACACGGTGCTGATACCCGAGGAGTAGAAGAGCGCGATGACCAAGATCGCGCCGATGTCATCGACGATGGCGAGCGTCAGCAGGAACACTTTGAGTGAGCTCGGCACCCGGCTTCCCAGGACGCTGAGCGCACCGAGAGCGAAGGCGATGTCGGTCGCCATCGGGATTCCCCATCCATTCGCCGCGCCGCTCGGCCCGGCGATCGCGAGGTAGAAGACGGCTGGGACGACCATGCCGCCGATGGCGCCGATCATGGGGACGATGGCGGCGCGTCGATCGACGAGATGTCCGGTGGTCCACTCGCGCTTGATCTCGAGGCCGACCACGAAGAAGAAGATGCCCATGAGGGCGTCGTTGACGAGGCTGTGGAGGGTCAGCGAGTGGCCGTGGTGGAGCAGGCTCCAGGGGCCGATGGTGAGGTCGACCTCGGTCTCCCAGAAGTCGTGGTACGAGTGCCCGATGTTCGCCCAGATGAGCGCGGCGATCGTGGCGATGAGCAGGAGCGCCCCTCCGGCGATCTCGCGATGCAGGAAGCGCTGCAATGGCTGCGCGACACCTCGGGCCAGAGGATTGGACGAGTTCGACCAGGTCGGAGTCACGACGGTATCGCTGCTGTGCATGACTCGATTGTTCGTGACCTGCCGGCGAATTGGTATAGGAAATGTGTCCTTAGACGCTTTGACCCGGGTGGTTTGTACCGGCTGTGACCACGCCGTCAGGTCCGGCGCGCCGGCGTCGCGTGGAGGCCCTGCGCGGTGACGTCAGAGGATGTCGGAGTCGGACCTGGCGAGCCAGACGAGTCGGACGAGCTGGGTGCGCCGTTCGATCGACAACTTCGAGTACATCGAGCTCAACGCATTTCTCACGGTGGACAGCGAGACATGCAGTTGCTCGGCGATCTGGGTGTCGGACAGTCCGGCTGCCACGAGCTGGGCGATCTTCAACTCCCGCTCACCGAGGGCGTCGAGCTGGTGCACGCCGTACTCGTCGAGGCGGGCCGATGCGTCGCGGACCGTGAAGGCGTCGAGCAGCGCGTGCCCCTGCGCGACCTGCCGGATGCTGTCGAGCAGCGGGTCAATGTCGGCTTCTTTCGCGAGGAACGCCATGACCGCGCCGGTTTCGTAGGCGGCCACGATCGCCCGGTCCGTCGGCACCGAGGTGAGGACGACACATCGTGTGCGTCGACGGGTCTCAGCGATCCATCGGGCGACGTCGAGTCCGGGACCGTCGGGAAGTCTGAGGTCGAGGACGGCGATGTCAGGGTCGACCTGACCGAGAAGCTCGATCGCGGTTTCCACCGATTCCGCCTCGCCGACGACGTTGAGGTCGTTGGTGAGGCTCATCAGCGTCGAGATGCCGCTTCGGACGATCGGGTGGTCATCGATGAGGACGATGCTGATGCTGTCGGTCACTGTTGACACGTCGGTGAGGCTCATCGTTCACGCACCTCCCCTGCCGGGCTCGGTGAGGCCGTCTGCGTGTCGGCTACCGCGGAGAGCGCGTCGTTGATGGTGCTCTCGATCGCCGACTTGGAGTAGGCGAGGTACAGGTTCTCGAGCACGGCGGCGACAACCCACACGCCGACGAAGGACATCGCGATGCCCGAGATGAACGAGTTGATCGTCTGGCTTGCGTCAATGTTGCGGACTTCGATGATGAGGAGGCCCATGAGCGCCAGGGCGACGAAGCCGCGCCGGCGGAGCCGGATGACGGAACGTCGGGCGTTGACGGCCTCGGTGGCGATGTCAGATGGGTTCATCGCCGCCTCCTTCGATCGACTTGATCGGCAGGGACACCGTGCCGGTCGAGGTGACCTGGATCTGGTGTGGTACCTCGGCGAACGACAGCACGCGGGGTGCAGCGGTGATCTTCTTGAGGAGTTCGGCGAGTGCCCGGCGCAAGTGAGGGTTCACGATCAGAACGGGTTCCACTCCGCCGGCCTGCGCCCGTGTGGCGATGTCGCAGATGTCCGCGACGACGGTCTGCAGGCTCTCCGCGGTGAGGACGTCGGATCCGTTGTTGGTGGCGAGCGCGGCGATCAGCTCGTGTTCGAGGACTGGCTCGAGGTTGATGACGGGCAGGCGTCCCTCGTGCAGGAGTGGCGAGCAGATCGACGGTCCGATGACCTCGCGGACCCGTTCGGCGACCTCGGTCGGTTCAGAGCTCTGGCGGTAGGTACCGGCGATCGTCTCGAGAATGCGCACTGAGTCGCGAATGGAGATCCCCTCGTCGAGGAGGTCTCGGAACACCCATTGGACGACGGTCATCGGAACGTCGACTCCGACGAGGTCCTCGATGACGGCCGGGTCGGTCTCCTTGACGTGATCGACGAGTTCCTTGACGTCTTGACGCCCGAGCAGGTGTGAGGCGTCAGCGGTGACGACTTCGCCGAGGTGGGTGGTGATGACCGCGGACCGGTCGACGACCGTCGCGCCGGCGCTTTCCGCAGCTGCTCGGAATGAGGCGGGGATCCATTTGACGTCGAGGCCGAACACGACCTCGGTGACGGTCTCCCCTGGCCACCTTGACAGGTCATCGTCGATGACCATGATCTTTCCGGGAGGAGCGACTCCCTGTGCTGCTTGGACGCCGTGCACGCAGATTCGGTAGGTCCCTGCGGGGAGTGTCGAGTTGTCCGTGGTTCGCACGGTCGGCATCAGCAGCCCGTAGTCGAAGGCGATCTTGCGGCGAAGACCCCGAATGCGGTCCAAGAGGTCGCCGCCGGTCGCGGGGTCGACCAGGTCGAGCATGTCGTTGGCAAGCTCAAGTGAGAGCGGTTCGACTCGGATGTCCCGCACGAGTACCTCGTGCGAGTCGAGGTCGGGTGCCGGTTCGTCCTCTTCCGCGACGGTCTCGACCGCTTCGGTGGTCTTCAGCCGAACTGAGAGCGCGATGAGGATGCCACCGACGAGAGCGAACGGGATGAACGGGAGTCCGGGGAGTGCACCGAGGGCTGCGAGGGCCACCCCGGAGAGCTGGAAGGCGCGTTTCTGGCGAGAGAACTCCTCGACGACGGCGGACCCGAGGTCGTCTTCGGTGGCGGAGGAACGGGTGACGGCGATACCCGCGGCGATGGAGATCAACAGAGCCGGGATCTGCGAGACGAGGCCGTCGCCGATGGTCAGCATCGCGAAACGGTCGAGGGCCTCGGTCGCGGTCAGACCGAGCGAGGTCATACCGACCGCGAGCCCACCGATGAGGTTGACGGCCGTGATGATGAGCCCCGCCGCTGCGTCTCCCTTGACGAACTTGGAAGCTCCGTCCATCGCACCGAAGAAGTCGGCTTCTCGGGCGATCTCGGTTCGTCTGGTCCGCGCCTCGGCCTCGGTGAGGAGGCCGGCGTTGAGGTCGGCATCGATGGCCATCTGCTTGCCGGGCATGGCATCCAGGGTGAACCTCGCCGCGACTTCGGAGACTCGTGATGAGCCGTTCGTGATGACGACGAACTGGATGATGACGAGGATCATGAACACGATCAGTCCGACGACGAGTGAGCCGCCGACGACGGATTGACCGAAGGAGGTGATGACCGATCCGGCGGTTCCCGAGCCGAGGATCTGACGGGTTGTCGAGACGTTGAGTCCGAGCCGGAAGAGTGTTGCGAGGAGGAGGATCGATGGGAACGACGCAAGATCGAGGACGCGCGTGGCGTTCAGCGTCGACAGCAGGACGAGAACGCCGGCGGCGATGTTGATCGACAGCAGGATGTCGAGCACGAACGACGGCATCGGCACCACCATGATGGCGATGATCCCGATGACGGCGAGCGGGAACGCTGCGGTGCCCACGTTCAGCTTGTTCATCTCCATTCGCATCCTTGCTCGGTTGAATTCGACGTCTCTGTCGCTTGCACAACCCTCTCGTCACGATCTCCGGCTGCACCACGGGTCGTTTGTACTGACCTACGGTGTGCCGTTTGCCACCGCCCGGAGAGGGGTTGGGTCCGGGTCATGCCGCTCGGTCCCGGCCCGGGAGGGGAAGCACCTCGAGAAGGTCCGGGTCGATGTCATGGATGATCCCGAAGGCCTTGCGTGTGCCGAGGCGCGTCACGAAGGCGATCACGACAGCCACAGCGCCGTAGAACTCCTTCGGAACGGCCTTGCCCTTGCGGGTCGCCCGGTGGAGGCTGCGGGCGAGTGGGATGCAGCGGATCACTGGGACACCGGCCGCGAGGGCCTCGTCGCGGACACTGACGGCACGCTCCCCCGACGCCCGTTCGGTGACCATCGGAGCTGACATACCCCGCTCGTAGTGGACCGCTATCGCGAAGTGTGTCGGGTTCACGATGACGACGCTCGATTCGGCGACGGTGGCGAGCGCTCGGTTTCGGGACAGTTCTGACTGCAGAGCCCGGCGTCGCGATTTGACGGTCGGGTCGCCGTCGGAGTTCTTCTGTTCCTGGCGCACCTCTTGTTTGGTCATCATGAGGTCACGGCGGGTGTTGCGCTTCTGGAAGGCGAAGTCGACGAGTGAGAGCAGCACGCCGGTGATGGCGATGATCTGGATGAGCGTGACCGTGCGGCTGATCAGCTGTTCGAACATCGTGCCGATCGACACCCCGGGCTTGAGGAGCATCTCGGTGGTGGCGATGATGAACGGCACGGAGACCGCGAGGATCACCGCGATCCGCAGGAACTGTTTGAGGGCTTCCCACGCCGTCTTTCGCGACATGGTTCGTTTGAAGCCCTGCTTCAGGCTGAGCCGGGAGAGCTTGGGCTTCAGCGCGTCGGGGGCGGCGACGATGCCGGTCTGAGCGAGTGAGAACGCGATACCGAGGATGAGCGAGAGGCCGAGCGGTAGGGCGAGCAGCAGGGCGAGGTCGATCACGACGTGATGGCCGACGGCGCCGAGCATCTCGTCGGTGGCGCCACTCTCAGCTGCCCGAACGAACGTGAACTGTCGTGATGTGCGCGAGATCAGCCAGGCGATGTATCTGGGGACGAGCATCGCTGAGAGGGCGAGGACGATCCATGAGGCGAGATCGCCGGATCGCGCGACCTGGCCCTCTCGACGGGCCTTCTTGAGCCGCTGCTTGGTGGGCAGCTCCGTTTTTGAATGACGGTCCGCGTTGCTCATGTGATGTTTCCGTCAGCGGCGAGGACCAGCGACTCGACGGCCGCGGGGAGAGCCCGGACGGACACGCCGATGACGACAACGGCGACCAGCGTCTTGGCGGCGAAGCCGAGGGTGAGCACGTTGGTCTGAGGGGCTGCTCGCGCGATCAGTCCGAGACACACCTCGACGAGCAGCAGTGTGGCGAGAACAGGGAATGCCATCTCGAGGGCGGCGAGGAACAGCCAGCCGATATTCGTGACGACGAACTCGCCGAGCGACGTGAAGTCGGGCACCGACAGGGGTGCGACCGTGTACGTGCGCAGGTACCCCTCGACGACGACGAGGTGACCGCCGGTGGTGAACAACAGCACCGAGGCGAGCAGGAAGTAGGTGCGGCCCATCAGCGAGTTGGCCTGGCCGACCGATGGGTCGAACACGGTCGACGCGGTGTAGCCGGCGGAGAAGTCGATCAGTGAGCCCGCGACCGTGAACACCGAGATGAACGCGAGGACAACGAAGCCAACGAGCATGCCGACGGCTGCCTGCACGCCGACACCGGCAATGAGGCCGAGTACGGATTCGGGCAGGGCACGTGCTTCTCCGGCGATGCTCATGGGAATGGCGAGCGCGAACGCGAGGCCGCCGCGAACACGGGCGGGTATGACCCGGCCGAAGGGTGGTGCCACGAGCAGCCATGCGGCGTTTCTCGCGGAGGCGAGAAGGAATGAGTAGAGCTGTCCTTCGTCGAGGGCGACGGTGGTCAGCTCATTCATTTGGCGAGGTCGCCGGCGAGCACGAGGAGTTGTTCTGCCAGAGCGACGATCTGGGCGAGCATCCATGAGCCGCTGAGCGCGATGACGGCCCCGACAGCGAGGAACTTCGGCACGAAGGCCAGGGCCTGTTCCTGCACCTGGGTGACGCTTTGGATGAGTCCCATGACGACGCCGACGACGACGGCGGTCACGAGGATGGGAGCGGAGATCTTCGCCGCGGTGAGCAGCGCCTGGGTCATGATCTCGACGATTGCCTGGTCGGACATGGGCTCTCCTAGAAGTTGAACCCTGTGAGCAGGGTCTCTGAGATCAGGACCCATCCGTCGACCATGACGAGCAGGAGGATCTTGAGGGGCAGCGACACCATCGGTGGCGGCATCATCATCATTCCGAGGCTCATCAACGATGCCGAGGTCACGATGTCGATGACGAGGAATGGGACGAAGACGATGAATCCGATGAGGAAGGCGGTCTTCAGTTCCGAGAGGATGAACGCGGGGATGAGCGCGCGCAGCGGGATGTCATCCGGGGTTGCCGGTGGTTCATCGATGGAAGCCGCGCCGAGCATGAGTTCAAGCTCGCCGGCGCCGACGTTCGCGCTCATGAAGTCGCGGAAGGGTGACATCGCGGCATCGAACGCGACGTCCTGCTCGATGGCGCCGTCCATGAACGGTTTGACACCCTCGTCGTAGGACTCCTGGAGCGTCGGCCCCATGATGAACAGGGTCAGGAACAGACTCAATCCGACGATGATCTGGTTCGGGGGTGTGGTTCCGAGCCCGAGCGCGTTCCGCAGGAGCGAGAAGACGATCACGATTCGCGTGAACGATGTCAACATGATCAGGAGTGACGGCGCGACCGCGAGCAGCGTGATCAAGATGATCAACACAACGGATTGAGATGGCACGCGGGGGCCCTCGGTGCCGCCGAGGTCGACTGAGAAGGTGAGGTCGTCGCTTTCGATCACCGGTGAGGTGTCCTCGAGCGCCGAGATGGTTCCGCCTTCCAGCGTGGTTGGCAGCTCGATCGTGGCGATCTCGATGGGAAGTCCTGCGAGTTCGCTGAGGTCAAACGCGTCGTCGCCCGCATCCTGGGCGTTCACGTGCCCGGAGGCGAGTCCGATCGCCGCGGTGAGCGAGAGCACAACGGCGACGAGCTGTTTCATGACTTGGTCCGGAACTGGCGTCGCATGGCGTCACCGAGCGCGCCGGAGAATCCCGCCGCCTTCACATCGGTGTCGGCGAGTTCGTCGACGGTGATCTCCGGTGTCAGGTCGTCGCCGGTGGCGAGCGTCGAAATGGAGTGCTCGGTGGCGCCGATGAGGAGGGTCTGGTCACCGACCTCGACCAGCAGCAGTGACGCTTTCCGGCCAACGGACCGCCGCGCGACGATCCCGATGTCCTGGCGGCCGCCAAGGAATGTTCCGCCGCCTCGGCGTGCGAGCCAACGAACGGCCCACACCGCGCCGATGATCACGAGGACCGAGACGGTGAGTCGGGCGGCGAGTTCGAACACGGAGGCCGCGAGCAGCGTGGTGGTGCCCATGAGTTGATCCTGAGTGGTGCGGGGTCGGTCAGTTCCGGCCGAGGATCTCGGTGATACGGATGCCGTATTCCTCACCGAGGACGACGACTTCACCGCGGGCGATCATCGATCCGTTCACCACGACGTCGACCGGGCTGCCCGCGGTTCGGTCGAGTTCGAGGATGGATCCCGGTCCGTACTGCAGGATCTCCTCCATCGTGATGCGGGCGCGTCCGAGCTCAGCGGCGACTTCGAGTGGGACGTGTCGGAGGACGCCGATACCGAGCAGTCCGTCACCGCCCGCTGATCGCTGGGTGTACTTGCCGGCTTCGGACACGTAGATGAGGGCGACATCGGCTCCCTGCGCGGTCACGCTGATGACGGCCGGGTCGGGCAGAGCATCAAGGTCGACGTCGTTCGTCTCGAAGGTGGCACCCAAGGTCTCGGTGAGCAGCGCGACGATCGAGTCCGAGTGAGCGGATGCCTCCGGAGGGGTGCACACGATCACGCGAACGTCACCGATGTCGCAGGTGAGTGTTCCCATCGACTGCGCGCGCTGCCGGGCTGCGTTCGCCGGAAGCACGTCGGAGGCGAGGTCGTCGGAGGTGCTGACATGCTCCTCGACAACGACGGCGATCTCCGCGAGGTTCACGGTGCGGGTCTTCATCTCATTCATGGTCGGCCTTTCCTGATTGGTGGATTCCGAGGACTTCGGCGGCGACTCGCCTGCCGCTGGCGAAGCAGTTGACGTTGAGCAGTGATCGTCCGGCGACGGAGAGCACCGGCGAGACGTTGGACGGGAGCCCGGTCCGCAGGACATCTCCGAGTTCCATGGACTCGATCACCTCGGCGTCGACACTCCAGCTCGGCAGACGCACCGAGACGGGAAGTCGGACGCTCATGAGCGACTTCTGGATCGGACTGGTGCGTGTGAGGGCTTCGGAGGCGGACGCCCGTTCGATGTCGGACAGCGCGACGAGCACCGGCGTGACGACGTCCTGCGGGTAACAGATGAGCAGGCGGAAGTCGATCTTCTCGACGCCGATCGAGAACTTCACCTCGACGAGCACCACCGGTTCGGCGTCATCGATGATCTTGATCTGCTTGGGGCTGACCATCGACCGTGAGAACTGGAGGTCGAGCGCGTAGTACTGGTTGAAGTTCCGGTCGATGACCGTCACGAAGCCCTTGAACTGTGAATCGAGGACCTTTGCGTCGACGATGGACAGTTCCCGACCGGTGCTGTCGACCTTGGCGTTGAAGACGAGTCCCAGCATCCGTGAGGTCGACTCCGGGTCAAGTGCTGCCTGGAACTGTCCGCCGAGCCCCGGGGAGGTCATCACCGCGTGATACGAGCCGGTGGGCGCCATGGCGACGAACGCCTCGTAGCGAACCTGTGAGACCTCCACCGATGTGGCTTTGATCTCGGTGCCGAACGCGCGGGAGAGGGCGAACTCGAGTTCGTCCGCTGCGGCAGCGTGAATCTTGCGCATGCCGAGCACCGCCTCACGGCTGAGGCGCGAACTCACTCCGAAGTCATAGACGACGGGCTCCCGGACTGCTTGCTCTCCCATTCGCCGAACCAGATCGGCTCGCGCGCGTCGAGAGCCACGGGAGAAATGTCACCGGTACAAATCACTACCGTTGCCGATAACGGTCGTCATGGCGCCCACCGCATCGCTCTGTGACACCGACGAAGCCACCCGGGACATTTGTACCGGTCTAGGATGGTTGGAAGCCCTTTCAGGACACCTTATGAACGTTCTTGTTGTTGATGACCACCCACTGGTTCGCACTGGGATCGCCGCTGCGCTCCAGTTGAAGATCCCTGACGCGGCCATTCACGAGGCTGGCAGCACCGCCGAGGCCGTCGACGTCCTCGGTGAGCACGACATCGATGTGGTCACCCTTGATCTCCGACTGGAGGAGGGTTCAGGGCTTGAGGTCGCCCGTCACATCGCTGAGCACGACATGTCGACGTTGTGCGTCGTGTTCACCTCGGTGGCGTCACCGCATGCTCTCGTGGCGGCGTTCAACACCGGTGTGGTGACCGCGTTCCTCGAGAAGGGCGTCGAGGTCGACCCGCTGGCCGAAGCGGTGCAGGCTGCGTCGGAGGGCAGGGTGCTCCTCAACGAGCGTGACATCCGCGGCGCTCTCGATCAGATCAGGTCGTCAGGGCTTGATCCCACGCTGTTCACCCCGCGCGAGGGTTCGATCGCTGAACTGGTCGCTGACGGACTCTCCGATGTCCTGATCGCACGGAAGTTGAACATCTCGTCGTCGACGGTCCGGAACAATCTCACCACCATGTACCGCAAGGCTGGTGTCGAATCGAGAACCCAGCTCGCTGCGCTGGTGTGGGACACCCGCTTCAAGCTGGCGCAGTTCAGTTAGGAGATGAGCGCCGGTTTCGAGGAGTTCTTCGGCGGCTCAACCTCAGCCGCCGCGGTCTTGACGATCGACTCGTCGACCGGTGAGATCCTGGTTGCTGAGCGGAACTCGGCGTGGGACGAGGTGTTCGACCTCGATATCAGCCCGGATGTGATCGTCCATCCTCGCCAGGACCACATACGCGCGAAGGTGACCCACTGCCTTGACAATGGTCTCGCCGCAGCCTGGATGGTCCGTGGGGGCGGCCAGGCGGATCTGCAGGTCATGTGGCGCCGTCTCGCTGATCGTCGGATCCTCGAGACCATCGTGCCGGTCTGGCTCCTGTCGACCCTGATTGAGGTGACGGGACCGATGATGGTCGTCGACCTGCCCGGTGGCCGAGGCTCTGCGCCGACGGCGGTCGCCGCGGTGAACCAGACGTTCATCGACCTGTTCCTCGATGGTGACGGCTCGGCCGTGCCCAATCTCTCCGCGCTCGGCAGCGACGACCAGGTACCGCTGTCCACCCTGCGTGACCTGGTGGTCACGGTCCATCCGGACACTGACTGGGAGTCATTCTTCGCCGGTGTCACAGAGACGTACACGTCGGGGGCCGAGTCATTCGGCTCGGCCTTCGTTCTGCGCGGCCAGCCGTACATTCGTGACTACCGGTACGCGCAGACCCCTGAAGGGCAGACGGTGGGTGTCTGGACGTATCGGCCCGCCTCAGCGGAGGAGATCACGTCGAGTCCGGAACTCGCTGAGAGCCGCATCCGCATCCTGCAGAGTGCCATCGAGGATCTTCCGCGACCGGTGGCAGCACACCGACCGGTGTTCGACGGTGACGACATCGTTGATCTCGAATTGATCTGGTCAAACAAGAACTTCGACAGCTACCGGGTCGAGCCCGCGGTTCCCGGTGACCTCGCTTCGGTGAACCGCCTCCGTTTCACCGAGGACTTCCTGCCGTACATCCGCCAAGCCTGGTCTGACGGTGTCGCGACCCAGTTCTTCAGGTTTGAAGCCGATGACGCGACAGAGGAGCTGTACCGGCATCACGGTGTCTACTTCGACGGTGTTCTCGAGATCGAGACGCTGTTTGTGCGGACCGACGACGGTTTCATCCTCGAGTGGGGTGACGATGTTGACTCGAAGGTTCGTCTCGGGTCCGACATGGAGGCGCAGCGCCGGGCAGCTATCGAGGTGGCGAGTGAGACGAACGCCGCTCTGGCGAAACGCTCCGAGCATGACCGCCTGTCACGCGAGCTGCACGACAACATCCTCCAGGAGTTGTTTGTGCTCGGATTGAAGATCTCTGGGGTTCGCGGCACACCCGAGAGTGTCACCGAGTCGACACTCGATGACTTCCGGGACACGGTGAAACGGGTGACGGTGGATATCCGAGCGTTGATCACGGATTCGAAGACGGTTGAGGGCGCGCCGGTCAACGAGCAGTTGGCGTCGCTGTGTGACGACTGGCGGAAGACCACGGCTGGTGATCCGAAGATCACCTTCGATGAGATGATGACCGTGGATGCATCACACCTCGACCGGATCAACTCCGATGTGGTGAAGAACACGGTGAAGATCGCCAAGGAGGCGGTGGCGAATGCTGTGAAGCATTCGCATGGAACCCTGGTCGAGGTCGAGTTGATCGTGTCTCCCGCTCAGCTGTTGTTGACGGTTCGTGACAACGGTGACGGTGTGGACCCTCGAAATACTCGGTCGTCGGGAACGTTGAACATGCAGGCGCGGGCCGCCTCGATCGGCGGGGATCTCGCCTTCGAGTCCAGTTCGGACGGCGTGACGGTCGAGCTTCGTGTTCCGTTCTCTCTCGAACTCGTCTGATGATCGATTGGGTGTCATCCGCGGTTTCCTGTGCCGCGGATGACACCCGATGCTCACCGCTTGAGGTTCACGATGTCGGAGAGCACCTCGTCAGATGAGGTGACCACCCGGGAGTTGGCCTGGAAGCCGCGCTGAGCGGTGATGAGCGTGACGAACTCCTGGGCGAGGTCGACGTTCGACATCTCGAGGGTGCCGGAGGCGATCAGGCCGCGTCCTCCGTTGCCGGCAGCCGCCAGCTGCGGGTCCCCGGAGTTGATGGTGGCGGAGAACATCGATCCGCCGCTCTTCTCGAGCCCTTCGGGGTTGGTGAAGTTGGCGATGGCGAGCTGAGCGAGCGGCCGGTTGATGCCATTGGAGAACGATCCGACGAGGACGCCCTCCTGCGACATGGAGATGGACTGCAGGATGCCGGCGCCGAATCCGTCCTGGCTGGCGACCGACAGGGTGGAGAGTTCGCCGAACTGGGTGACGGCCCCGCTGTCACCATCCAGCGAGATGGTGACCGCTCCAAAACCGGTGATCGCGCCCAGAGCGAAGCCGCCCACTGGCGAGGCCACGTCTCCCGCGACCGTGGGAGGAGTCGCGGTCAGGTCGGTGGTCGCATGGAACTCGACGGTTTCCGACCAACCAAGGATCTCGGTGGCGGGATCTCCATAGCTTCCGGTGACCGTCCAGGTGTTCGCCGGCAGGGCCTTCGTGAACGTGAGCGCGACCATCTCGGTGTCGCCGAGCGAGTTGTAGATCTCGACGCCGGTGACGAACGTGTCGCCGACCTCGGCGTCAGCGGGCAGGTTGCCGGACAGGGCGATATCGGTGGTCGCGTTCGGAGCGGCGGTGGTGCCGACGGGAACGGTGATTTCAGCTGCGTCGACGTTGGTGTTGATCTGGCCGGTGCCGTCTGCGGACCATCCCTGAATGAGACCGCCGGTGGCCGAGACGAGTCGTCCGTCCGCGTCGAGGGACATCGAACCGGCCCGGGTGTAGGTGCGGGCACCAGCGGACTCGACGGCGAAGAAGCCGTCGCCTCGGATGGCGAAGTCGAGCTCTCGGCCGGTGTTCTGCAGGGCGCCCTGCGAGAAGTTCGTCGAGATGCGCGCGACCGAGACACCGAGCCCGATCTGGGAGGGGTTGGTGCCGCCGGTGGTGCCGTCCTCGGCGCCGGCGCCAGCACCCTGGAGGGTCTCGGAGAGCACGTCTTCGAACACGGTGGCCGAGGACTTGAAGCCCGCGGTTGAGGTGTTCGAGATGTTGTTGCCGACGACGTCGAGCATGGTTCGGTGGGCTCGAAGTCCGGAGATTGCTGAGAACATTGAACGGATCATGTCTTCCTTCTTCTTGTGGAAGCCGTCCGTGGCGTTGTGTCCCTCGCATCCGTGCGGGCGACAGGGTGAACCTCCGCTCGGAGGTTCCGGTTGGTGATGGGCGGCGGTTGCCGCGTTGATGGTTACGACATGCCGGCGGCGGCGAGCACCTTCGGCACGTAGTTCTGTGTCTCCTCGAATGGCGGGATGCCGCCGTATTTCTCGACGTTTCCTCCCCCGGCGTTGTATGCGGCGAGGGCGAGTTCGATGCTGTCGAAGCGGTTGTATTCGAGGCGGAGCAGGCGGGCTGCTCCATCGATGGCCGATGCCGGGTTGAGCGGATCGACGTTCATCCACTCTGAGGTGTCCGGCATGAACTGCATCAGCCCGACGGCTCCGTCGGGTGAGACGGCATCGAGGTTGAACGCCGATTCGACCTTGGCGACACCGGCGAGAAGCTCAGGGGCGATCCCCCAGCGTCGACCGGCTGCGATGAACTCGTCGGCGAACGGAGTGTCAGGGTCGAGGATGCCGAACTCGTCGACCACGGCACCGACGGAGAAGCGCCGGGGCCCGTCATAGGGAACGGTCACGGCATCGCTGTTGGTCGCGATGTCGTAACCGCTCAGGGTGTCGAAGTCGGCAATCTCATCGGAGATCGGGTGAAAACCACTGATGGGGCTGGGGGTCGCAGTCGGCTCACCGGTGACGATGTCGGCGCTGTTGACGTCACTCACCGGCTGGTCGTCAGCGGTGGTGGCAGGGGTCTCCGGCGAGGTTGCGTCGATGGTCGACGGAGTGGGGGCGCCGAACGACTGGACGGCGTCGAGGGCGACCTCACGGTTGCCGACGGTCAGGACGACCCCGTCGGCATCGACTCTCGCCGACGAGACGGCACCGCTGTGTTGGTTTCCGAGCGAGTCGGTGAAGTTGGCGACTTTGCCGACGATCGATCCGACGGCGGCGAGCTGTCCGAACTGGCTCTGCCCGGTCACCGCTGCGGCGATCTCGTTGAGTTTCTCCACCATGGTGAACTGGGCGGTCTGCAGGAGCGACTGGGCAGAGTCAACGGGGTTCAACGGGTCCTGGTACTTGAGTTGAGTGACGAGCAACTGCAGGAACGCGTCCTGCCCGAGGTCGTCACTGCTGGAGTTGGCGGTCTGGGTGACCGCTGGCGTGGCTGCGACTTGTTGGATGTCCATGGGTTGCCTTCTGTGGTGTGGATCGTGGCGAGGTCAGAGGTGGAGGTCGACGCGACCGTTCCCTCGGATGGTGTGACGATGCTGGTCGGCGTTCTCGGTCGCGCTTCGTGGCTGACCTCGGTGTGGTGTGGTGCCGTCATCGCTGTTGCCTTCGTCGGGCTGACGAGTGCCACCACGGCCGTCTGAGAGTTCGAAGCCTCCGATTCCGACGCCGGTCTCACCGGCCATGTCTCGGATGTCGGAGATCAGGGTCGTGACGGCTGCTCGGGCTGCTTCGGACGGCGTGGACACGACGATGTCGACCGATCCGTCTCGGACGGCGATCTCCACCTGCACGGTTCCGAGATGCTCAGGGTTCAACGTGACGGAGATCCGGCTGGGACCGGCTCCTTCTCGGAGTCCTTTGAGCGCCTGACTGACAGCGTTGGCGAGTTTCGCGTCGGCGCCGCGCTCGTTCAAGTTGACGGGGTCGGTCGTGGTGGCGGTGTCGGCGACTGCGGAGATATCGCTGACTGGGGCGCTGGCCGTGATCATCGATTCGCGATTCGCGTTCTGTGTCACGGGGGTGGTCTCGCTCACCTCTGCTTCGACATCCGAGGTCATGGCCAGATCGATCTGAGTGTCGTTGGTGACCTCCTGGTTCGGGTCGCTGGTGGACGACTCGTCGGCCAGTTGCCCATCATCACTCGACTGGCCCTGAGGCGCGGTCGCGATGGCAGATGCCTCGACGGGCTCTCCGAATTCAGACATGGTGTCCGCAGGTGAACTGGGTGGGGAATCCACGGGGTCGATCGCGAGGTCGACGGCCAGATCCTCCCCGAGATCGCTCACCGCTGTGTCGGTTCCCATGACCGATCCCGTGTTGACTGTCTCGCCTGCGATCTCAGCGTCGACATGGTCACCTGCGGTGTCGTCGGTGACGCTGACAGTGGGGTGTTGCGGGGCGTTCGGCGTGCCCGCGAGGGCGAGGCCGAGGTCGAACATGTCGCCGGAGGCCGCGACGAGGCTGTCGAGTTCGGCGGTTTCGGGATCGGTGCCGCCGTCGTCGATGGTTTCGGGATCGGTGCTCACCGGTGCCTGCGCCATCGCGGCAGCGAACATCTGGTCGAAGATCGCGGGGTCGCTCGGAGCGTCACTCGGCGCGGGGACATGGTCGATGGAAACCGTGGGAACGTTCACTGATACTCCTGGTGTTGTGCGTTCTTGCTGATGTGGTGGAGGGTGGCGAGCTCACCGAGTTCGCGGTTGGCCCGGCGGTCGGCCTCGAGGTGCTCGATGTGCCGGAGGCGCTCACGGACGTTGTCGAGGGCGCGGCGTCGACGTACCGCGTCGGCATGCACCTCGGCGGCGGCGTTGGCACTCTCGAAGTTGGCTCGTTCCGCCGAGCGGGCAGCGGCGAGCGATCTACGGATCACGTCGGAGTGCATGACAACGTCAGCGGCATCGGCGTTTCGGCTGTTTCGCCGTTGACCGGACAGCCGGGTCAGGCTGCCTTCGAGGTCGTGGACCCGCTGTTCACTCTCCGAATGGTCGCGGCGGGTGACCGCCACTTCACGGGAGGCGACATCTTCTTCGAGTTTGCGTATGCGTACGAGACGGGCGACGCGACGCGACTTGCTCATGCTGCTGCCCTCTCACGGGTGCTGGCAGGCGCCGACGGCTCACGGGCTTCAGCTCGGGGCATGCCGATGGCTTGTTCAAGCATTCTCCAGGTGTGATCGGGAGATGTCTGGTCGCTGTGTCCCTGCATCAGGAAGCGATTGATGTCGGGCATGTGCTCGACTGCGTCGTCGAGGCTCTTGCTGGCTCCGGGCACGTAGGCGCCGACTTCGAGGAGGTCGCGGGCGTTGGTGTACTCGGCCATGAGTTCGCGGAGGCGACGGCTGACCGTCTTCTGATGATCGTTGTGCACGGTCGCCGCGAGCCGCGACACGCTCTGGAGCACATCGATCGCTGGGAAGTGGCCGCTGTTGGCGAGTTGGCGTGAGAGCACGATGTGACCGTCGAGGATGCCGCGCACCGCATCGGCGACCGGGTCGTTCATGTCGTCACCGTCGACCAGCACGGTGTAGATCGCGGTCATGGTGCCCCACGCGGAGTTGCCTGCGCGCTCGAGGAGTTTGGGGAGCTCGGTCAGGACCGACGGCGGGTATCCGCGGGCGACGGGCAGTTCACCGGCGCTCAGACCGATCTCGCGTTGGGCCATGGCGAACCTGGTGACGGAGTCGAGGATGAGCAGCACGTCGAGGCCCTCGTCGCGGAAGTCCTCGGCGATCCTCGTTGCGGTCTGGGCAGCGGTGAGACGCATGAGGGCTGGTTCGTCGCCGGTGGAGACGACGACGACGGACTTCTTCATGCCGTCGTCACCGAGATGCTGGTCGATGAACTCTCGAACCTCGCGGCCGCGCTCCCCGACCAGCGCGACAACGATGACATCGGCGCTCGCGCTCTTGGTCGCCATGGAGAGCAGGGTTGACTTGCCGACGCCGGATCCGGCGAAGATCCCGATCCGCTGACCCTTCGCCAGCGGGATCGCGGTGTCGATCGCGCGAACACCAGTGATGAACGGCTGTTCCACCGCGCGGCGAGTCATCGGGTCGGGTGCCGGGCTGTCGAGTTCGCTCTTGAGTCCTCCGAGGGCGCCCTGGTTGTCGATCGGCCGGCCGAGCGCGTCGAGGACCCGTCCGAGGAGTTGCTGTCCGACCGGGACGGTGAGCCGGCCGAGCGCCGGAGTGCACCGCATCCCCAGTTTGAGACCCTCGACCCCGGCGAACGGTGTGATGCGCGCGCTGCCGTGGGCGAGCGCGATCACAGTTCCCGGGATTTCACGGCCATCCGCGTTGACGACCACATGGTCGCCGGTTGCCGCGTCGAGTCCGGCAACTTCGATGCCGCTCGGCGTGACCGCGGTGATCTGACCGGCCCGACGTGGTCGTGCCGCAGCGATCGCCTGTGACCAGCGATGCTCGGCGACGGAGTCGAAGTCCACCGTCATGATGCGGCACGCACCGTCGAGGCCTTCTTACGGGTGGTGGCAGCGGTCGTCGTTCGCGCGTTCTTCGCCGCAGCCTTGGTTCCGGTCTTCGATGCTGTCGCGGTCTTCGCTGTCGTCTTCGCGCGCGTCGACGCCTTGGACGATGTGGCGCGCGTCGTGGACCGGCTCGGGCGTGCCGCTGGCTTCCGCGACTTCGCCGGCTGCGCTGCAGAGACCGGCGTCGTGGTGGCCGTGCCGGCCACCTCGGTGTCAACCGACGAATTCTCTGATGCCGGTTGCGCCGGTTCGACGACTCGAGGGATCTCGGGCAGTTCGAGCACCTGGCGAACGCGTGCGAGCGCGGTATCGACCCCAAAGTCGATGATGCTGGATCCGATCCGCACTTCCGCGTGGGTGCGGGGAACGCGGTCGTCGCCGATGATGGTCACCTGCTCGGGCGCAGCGCAGAGCTCGGCCTCGACCGGGTTCATCACGATGGTGATCGAGTCTTCGATGTTGGCGACGCTCAGGGCCTGGCGTACGACGTCGGCGCCGAAGCTGCCGTCCTCTCGGAGTTCCCGTTGAAGGATCTCACGGGCGAGGTCAACGGCGAGCGCCGATGCGAGTTCGGCGATTCCAGTGGTGCGCTGGCCAGCGGCGGTGGCGAGCTGTTCAACGGCTTCGCGGATCGCTTGAAGCGCAGCGGCGACTTCGTCGCGGGCCACCTGCTGTCCAGCGGCGTAGCCGGCCTCATATCCGGCGTTGCGTCCCACGCGGTAGTCGGCGAGCATCCGGCTGGCGTCGCTGGCACCGGCGGGTTGAGTCGTGTCCGGCTCGACGCGGGTGTGCGGTGCCGGAAACTCGAGAACCTTGGCTTCGGTGGCCTCGACTTCGTTGGCGCGAATGACGTGAGTCTGATTGTCAGGCAACGAGTGCATCTGATCCCCTGTTGATGGTGATTTCGCCTTCGGCGTCGAGTCGGTTGACCACCGACACAACTTCGGCTTGGGCGGCTTGGACGTCGGCGAGTCGTGCCGGTCCGAGGATGTCGATCTCCTCCCGGAGGACTTCGGCGGCTCGCTCCGACATGTTCTCCAGCAGGACGCGTTTGGTGTCCTCGCCGACGCCCTTCATGGCGAGCGGGAGCTTGGAGGTGTCGACGCTGGCGAGCACCTTCTGGATGGCGCGCGGGTCGAGCGTCGCGATGTCCTCGAACAGGAAGAGGCGGCGTTTCACCTCGCCGGCGAGGTGTTCGTCGATGGCGCCGAGCGCGGCGAGCACATCGGTTTCGGTCTCACGGTCGGAACGGTTGAGGAGGGCGACGAGGGAGTCGATTCCACCGACGCGGTACTGGCGTTCAAAGGCGTTCGGGCCGAGCCGCTCGCGAACTCCCTGCTCGATCGCTTCGACCAGTTCGTGATCGGGGTCGTCGAGGCTGGCGATGGCGACAGCGATCTGGCTGCGCATGTCTGCCGGGAGTTCCAGCATGATCGATGCGGCGGTGTCCGCGTCGACGAACGACAGCACCACTGCGCAGGTGATCGGCAGTTCTGAGCTGAGCGAGCGTGCCATCACCTGGGTGTCGACGCGAGACACCCACGAGAACGGGGGGTCGATGATCTTCCGGTCGATGCCGTCGACGATGTTGCCCGCCTTGTCCGGTGCGGCGAGTTCGAGCAGGTTGCGGGCTTTGCCGAGTCCGCCGCTGACGACGGTGCTGCGCGCGTCCCACACCTTTCCGAACTCCTCCACCACACCGTTGGCGGCCTCCTTGGGGAGGTTGCCGAGTGATGCGATCTCGGTGGCGATCTCGGCCATGACTTCGTCGTCGAGATGGCCGAGGACTTTCGCTGCGTGCTCCGGGCGGAGCGACAGGACCAGGAGCGCGGCCTTGCGGGCGCCCGGCATGTTCTCCTGTTTCGCGCGTTTCACTGGGATGCTCCTACGCGATCCCCGACCCACGAGTTCAACAGTTCAGCGATCTCGGCTGGCTGCTCCTGTGCGACGAGGGCGAGGCGCTCGACGGGCGGCAGGTGGAGCGACGCGTCAGATGCCTTGCTGTCGGTGACGGGGGTGGCGAGCGCTGCCATCTGTTGACGTTTCTCAGCTTCGGCTTTCTTCATCTCTTTGCGTGCCCTGCGGAATGACAGCAGGGCGAACAGCCCGACGATCGCGGCGACACCGAGGGTGCCGACAGTGCGAAGGAAGTCGTTCTTCGCCTGCTGTTCAGCCTCGATGGCCTGCGCGGCGGCGGACTCAGCAGAGGACGCAGCCAACTCTTCGGCGATCGATGTGTCGAAAGGAAGGGCCGCGACGGTGAGCGTGCCGGCCTCGGCAGACAGCCCCGACGCGGTCGCCACGGCCTGGGTGATCGCGGTCAGGTCGCCATCGGCGAGCGCCGCCTGGTTCAAGATGACTGATGCGGTCATCGAGGTGATCTCTCCACCGGTGTTCTCCACGGTGGTGACCGCGCGATCGACCAGGAACGACGAGTCGATTTGGGCGGCGACGACGTTTCCGTCGTTGAGTTCGGTGACATCGCCGGCGCCGAGGATTCCTTGGGCCTCATCCAACGTGTTGGTCTCCACGCTTGAGGAGACGTTGGTTCGGAGCTGGGTGCCGTTGGCGTCGGTGACCGGGGTGAATGCCTCCGAGACGGTTGTCGAGTTCGTCCAGTCGACGGTCGCGTTCACGGCCACGCGGGCGTTGCCCGGACCGACGACAGCTTCGACGAGTGAGAGGATTCGGGCTTCGGTCTCATCTTCGAGTTCCGCGGTTCGTTCCCGGTCGCTCTTGGCTGACTGGCTGGCCGCCTCAGGGCCGGCGAGGACGTTGCCGCGCTGGTCGGTGACGGTCACCTGCTCAGCGGTGAGTCCTTCGACGGCGTTGGCAACGAGGGAGGTGATGGCGGCCACCTGGGTGGAGGTGATCGTTCCTCGGGAGGAGATCAGCACCGAGGCGGATGCTTTGATGTCGTCCCCGGAGAACAGGTCGTCCTCCGGGATGACGAGGTGCACGTCGGCGCTGTCGACGGTTTCCATCTGGGTGAGGGACATCTCGATTTCCTGTGCGAGTCCGCGCTGATAGGCGATTCGCTGCTGGAACTGGGTCGAGGTGATGCCGAGGCCATCCAGAGTTGAGAAACCGTCGCTTTCCGCGGTCGGGGTGAAACCGGACCGGTTGACCTGGAGACGCGCCTCGTAGATGTCGTTCTCCGGGACGAGCACTGTGCCGCCTCGGTCGGTGATCTCATAGGTGAAGTTCAGGTCGCGGAGCGTCTCGGTGACAGCTGCGGCATCGGAGGTGCTGAGCCCGGTGTACAGCGGCGCCATCCGGTCTTTGGTGGCGGTGTTGGCGAACACGAGCACACCGGCGATCACGGCGACGAACGCGACCATCATGGTGATGCGCTGCGAGTTGTTGAAGCCTGCGGTGGCGGTGTTGAAGCGGGTCTTGATGAGTTCGAACATCAGATAGGCATCCCCATGATCTGGTTGAAGGCGTCAACGGCTTTGTTTCGGACGGCGACCGTGATCTGTGTCGCGAGTTGGGCTTCGGTGGCGGCGACGACGTAGCTGGTGAGCGAGTCGAGGTCGCCGGTGGCGGCGGCGGTGGCGAGGTCGCTGCTTCGCTGATCAGCGGTGTTGAGGTCTTTGATGGCGTTGCTGACCTTGTCGGCGAACCCGGCGCCGTCCGCCGAGGTGGTGCCTGCCGTTGATGTGGTTGCGGCGACCCGGGCTGCCGGGTTGACCTGCGGAAGTCCTGCGATGGTCACTGGCCGATCTCCAGGGTGCGCTCGTAGGTTTCGCGGGCACGGTTCAACACGTTGGTGTTCGCTTGGAATGACCGTTGCGCGATGATCATGTCGGTCATGAGGCCTTCGAGGTCCATCGCGGGTGCGAGGACCATGCCGTCGTCGTCAGCGAGCGGGTTCGTCGGGTCGTACACCAGTCGCCCGTCGGTCTCGGCAACGGGGGTTTCCACGACGTCCACTCCCCCGACGACCGCGTTGAGGTCGCGGGCCTCGACTCGGACGAGACGTTCCTGGAAGGGCTCCTCGTCGGTGGCGGTGATGGTGTTGATGTTCGCGATGTTGTCGGCGATCGCGTCCAGCCAGGTCTGGTAGGCGTTCATGCCGGATGCGGCGATGGAGATTCCGTCGAAGGTGATGGTCATCAGAACTCCTGGGTCGCGATCCGGATCCGCTGGTACTGGTCGTTGAGCGCGCGCACGAGTGCCTGTTGGCGCAGCGCGGTCTCGGTCAGCTGCACCATCTCTTTGCCGAGGTTGACGTTGTTGCCGGTGCCGTCGCGAGGGTCATCGGAGGCGACCTCTCGGGCTTTCGCGGCGAACGGGTTGCCGTCGGCGACAGCGAGGGCGAGTTCGTCCTCGAACTCGATGCGTCGCGCGGTGAAACCTGGGGTGGAGACGTTGGCGACGTTGTCCTGGAGCGCTTCGAGACGCTGCGACAGGAGGTGGAGTGCGGCCTGAAGGTTGTTCGCAGTTGGATCACTGACGATCGACATGAATTCCTCGAGTTGTTGCTCGAGTCCTTCCATGGACTCCCGGCGGGTCGCTCCCTGACCCACCGTGACGTGTCGGCAGTCGGTCGGGGTGTGACCCGGTACAGATGAACCGATCTCC
>JAYQAE010000002.1:0-44222 GCA_038136655.1 Ilumatobacteraceae bacterium | reverse complement strand
CAAATCGACTCCCCGACGATCTCGTGCTGCACCCGATCGGCTCCGATTCCCGACCCGTCGCAGAGTGGCTCACGACCTTCCACCTCGCTCCGGTCGTCCTCGATCCGTACACCAACGAGAGCTCTTGGATCCTGAAGACGGCGGTTCGGATACTCGATGCGCTGCGAGGGGCCGACGCCCGGGTGAGCTTCGTAGTCACCTCAGACGCCGACGACGCGCGTCGATTCCTTGGGCCGATCGCCGACGACTTCCTCGTCTTCGCCGATCCCGATCGAGCCGTTCCGAAGGCGCTCGGGGCGACGAGCCTTCCCGCCTTTGCCTTCGTGCGAGTCGACGGATCGGTTGACGCCCTCGCCGAGGGATGGAACCCGGCCACTTGGCGCCAGGTGGCCCGCGCCATCTCCGACGCGACCTCGTGGAATCCGCCCACGATCCCCGGGCCGAACGACCCGGCACCCTTCGCCGGTTCGCCCGTCGCCGGCTGAGGCCGCGGCGTCGCACGGAGGTCCGGTGACCGCCCTGCCCGACCTGCCGGTCGTCGTCGAACTCGATCGGGTCCGCCGGGCACTCCAAGAATCACGCCGCTGCGTCCTCGCCGCTCCCCCCGGCGCGGGAAAGACCACGGTGGTGCCACTCGCCCTCCTCGACGACCTCCCGATCGACGGCCGGATCGTCCTTCTTGAACCGCGCCGACTCGCAGCGCGGGCCGCCGCGCGACGGATGGCGCAACTCCTCGGCGAATCGGTCGGCGACACCGTCGGGCTCCGAACCCGCGACGAACGCATCGTCGGACCGATGACGCGCATCGAGGTGCTCACCGAGGGGGTGCTGACCCGGCGCCTGCAGAACGACCCCGAACTTCCCGGCATCGCCGTCGTGATCTTCGACGAGGTCCATGAGCGGAACCTGACCACCGATCTCGGTCTCGCCCTCTGCCTCGATGTCGCCTCCACCATCCGGCCCGATCTCGCGTTGCTCGCCATGTCGGCCACCGCCGACACCGACCGACTGAGTCGCCTGCTCGACGGGGCCACGGTCATCTCGAGCGAGGGACGCACCCATCCGGTGGACCAACGCTGGATTCCGACGCCGAAGGGAACGCGCATCGAGGACGCGGTGGTGGCAGCGACCGAGCGCTCGCTCGCCGATGACTCGGGGGACATCCTCGTGTTCCTCCCGGGCATCGCCGAGATCACCCGTGTGGTCGACCGTCTCCGCCAGATCGTCGACTCCCGCGTCGCCGTACTCCCGCTCGCTGGCAGCTTGTCGCTGGCGGAACAAGATGCCGCGCTCCGCCCATCGCCAGCGGGACACCGTCGGGTCGTCGTCGCCACCGACATCGCAGAGACATCACTGACAGTGGAGGGGGTGCGAGTCGTCATCGACTCCGGCCTCGCCCGCGCCCCACGGCACGACCCGGCAACCGGGATGACCCGACTGACAACCGTGACAACCAGCCGCTCATCGGCGACCCAGCGCGCGGGTCGCGCCGGACGCGAAGCCCCGGGAGTGGCCTACGCGCTCTGGAGCAGGATCGAGCACGGAACCCGGCTCGCGCACCCGACACCGGAAATCAGCGAGGCGGATCTCGCCTCCTTCCTTCTTGAGTCGCTCGCCTGGGGTAGCGAGCCCGACGACCTCCGCCTCATCACTCCTCCCCCACAATCATCGATCCGATCCGCTCGAGCCCTCCTCGTCGACCTCGGCGCCATCGACGCCGACGGCGCGCTCACCGACGACGGTCGACAGATGCTCGCCCTCCCCCTCCACCCGCGCCTCGCTCGGATGGTGGTTCGGCACCCCGAGCCCGTCTCCTGCGTGCTGTCCGCCCTGCTTGACGAGCGTGATCCTCTGCGCGGTCGACGCGACGACCTGCCGGTGGACCTCGAGACCCGCGTCGCTCTCGTGTGCGGCGAGAACCCGTCGCTGCCGGCCGGGGCTCGACCCGATCCCGGGGCCATCGAACGGATCAGGCATCGCGCCGCCGACCTGATGCGTCGCGCCTCGATCGCCGGCTCACCGTCCGACGCGAGAGCCGAGGACGCGGGTCGCGCGCTCATCGAGGCCTACGCCGATCGGATCGCCATGCGACGTCGCGTCGGGCAGTTCCAGCTCCGCACTGGATCGGGAGCCTGGATCCCCGATACCGACCCGTTGGCATCAGAGGAATTCATCGTGGCAGCCGACCTCGACGGGCGCCGAGATCGGGCTCGGGTCCGCCTCGGCGCCGCGGTCGACGGCACCTCGGTGATCCGACGCTTCGCCGAGATCCCCGGACTGCTCAGCGAACGTCGCCGGCTCGACTGGGACGCCGACCGAGACGACCTCGTGGAGACCGTCGAGCGCCGACTCGGATCGCTACGCCTCGGCACGACCACCTCGAGACCCGAGTCGGGTCCCGACACGATCTCCGCTCTGCTCGACCGGGTCACAGCGACCGGCCTCGCGGTGCTGCCCTGGGACGGCGGGGCGCTGCGACTCCGAGAGCGCGTCGGCTTCTTGCGAGCGAGGCGCGGTGAGCCCTGGCCCGACTGGAGCCGCGAGGGCCTCATCGCTGGACTCGATGAGTGGCTCGCGCCGTATCTCACCGGAGCGACCTCCCGAGCCGATCTCGAGGCCCTCGACCTGACCACGCTCCTTCGGGCGATGCTGCCCTGGCCCGAGGGCGCTGATCTCGATCAGCTGGCTCCAGAAGCGCTCGCCACTCCCGCCGGCACCGCCGCCCTGATCACCTATACCGACGCTCGGCCGGTGTGCGCCGTCCGGGTCCAGGACCTCTTCGGTCTCGCGGCGCACCCGGTGGTCGATGGTGAACCGCTCGTGCTCGAGTTGCTCTCCCCGGCGGATCGCCCAGTGCAGGTAACGGCCGACCTCCCCGGATTCTGGGCGGGATCGTGGTCACAGGTGCGATCGGAGATGGCCGGGCGTTACCCGAAACACCATTGGCCGGAGGATCCCGCCTCGGCACCCCCGCGCCGTCTGAAACGCCCTCCGGACGGACGGGACGCACGATGATCCTCGGACTCGAGTGGTGGGTCGTCGCCGCCTGCCTGATCACCGTGGCGGTCGGCTCCTCGGTGCAAGCGACGATCGGAATCGGCATGGGCATGCTCGCCGCGCCGGTGCTCGGCCTCGCCGATCCGGCCTTCCTGCCCGCGACGATCATGATCTCCGTCTTGCCTCTGTCGGTGGGCGTGGCCGTTCGCGACTGGGACGCGGTCAACTGGATCGACGTTCGCGACGCGTTCATCGGTCGCGTACCGGGTATCGCGCTCGGCGCGGTCTTCGTCGCCGTCACCGGCCCACGGGCGATCGCCGTCATCGTCGGCGTATCGGTTCTCACCGCGGTCGCGGTGTCGCTCACCGATTTCCGGTTCCGCACCACCCCGCGCAACCTTCGCATCGCCGGCGTGTTCTCGGGCATCTTCGGAACCGCCGCCGGTGTCGGCGGACCGCCGATGGCCCTGACCTACCAGCACGAGACCGCCCGGGTGATGCGAGCCACGCTCGCCGTCTACTTCGGGTTCGGCTCGACGCTCTCGATCCTCGCCCTCGCGATCGCCGGGGAGGTCGGGGGTCGCCAGATCGAGCTCAGCCTCCTCCTGCTGCCCGCTGTCCTCGCCGGTCTCATGCTCTCACGACCGGTCATCGCCCGCCTCCCGGAGGCCCGGGTAAGGGTGGCGGTGCTCGCGCTCTGCACCATCTCCTCGACGGCCCTTCTCATCGAGGCGATCTGAGCGGGCGCCCTCGAATCTCGGAGCCCACCGAGCGCACCGAGCGACCTAGGGTTGGTCCATGTCCTCCGATGACTTCGACTTCACCGAACTCCTGCCGCTCGGTGAGGACACCACCGAGTACCGGTTGATCACGACCGAGGGGGTCGAGACGGTGGAGACCTCCGAAGGACGCTTCCTCAAGGTCGCCCCTTCGGCCATCAGACGCCTCACTGCCGAAGCGATGCGCGAGATCGCCCATCACCTGAGAAGCGGACATCTCGCCCAACTGCGAGCGATCCTCGACGACCCCGAGGCGAGCGACAACGATCGGTTCGTCGCGCTCGATCTGCTTCGTAACGCGGCCGTCGCCGCCGGGGGTGTTCTCCCCATGTGCCAAGACACCGGGACAGCGATCGTCAAGGCAAAGAAGGGTCAGTGGGTCCTCACGGGGGGCGGTGACGAGCGGGCGATCGCCGGCGGGATCCAGGACACCTACCTGACGAGCAACCTGCGCTACAGCCAGCTCGCGCCGATCACGATGTTCGAGGAGCGCAACACCGGAACGAACCTCCCAGCGGAGATCAAAATCGCGGCGGTCGACGGGGACTCCTACAAGTTCCTGTTCATGGCCAAGGGCGGCGGGAGCGCCAACAAGAGCTTTCTCTATCAGGAGACCAAAGCGCTGCTGAACGAGGCGACGCTCATCCCGTGGGTGTTCGACAAGATGCAATCCCTCGGCACCTCGGCCTGCCCTCCGTACCACCTCGCGGTCGTGATCGGGGGCACCTCAGCGGAGATGGCCGTCGAGACCGCCAAGCTCGCCTCCGCTCGCTACCTCGATTCCCTACCGACGGCGGGCTCCGCTCTCGGTCACGGCTTCCGCGACATCGAGCTGGAGGGCCGACTTCTCGAGCTCAGCCAGCGGACCGGGATCGGCGCCCAATTCGGCGGCAAGTACTTCTGCCACGACGTCCGCGTGATCCGGCTGCCGCGGCACGGCGCCTCGTGCCCGGTCGCGATCGCGGTGTCGTGCTCGGCTGACCGACAGGCACTTGGGAAAATCACCTCCGACGGGGTCTTCCTCGAGCAACTTGAGCACGATCCGGCGCGATTCCTCCCAGAGACCACCGAGGAGGATCTCGACGACACCGCCGTGGTGCGGGTCGACCTCAACCGGCCCATGGCCGAGATCCGAGCACAACTCTCGGAGTTGCCGGTTCGCACCCGAGTGATGTTGAGCGGCCCGATGGTCGTCGCCCGCGACATCGCCCATGCCCGGATCAAGGAACGACTCGACGCCGGAGAACCCATGCCGTCGTACCTGGCCGATCACTGCGTCTACTACGCGGGACCGGCGAAGACGCCTGAGGGCATGGCCTCCGGTTCCTTTGGCCCGACCACAGCCGGCCGGATGGACTCCTACGTCGAGCAGTTCCAGGCGGCCGGAGGCTCGTTCGTCATGCTCGCCAAGGGCAACCGCTCCCGACAGGTCACCGACTCCTGTCGGGACCACGGCGGGTTCTACCTCGGGTCGATCGGTGGTCCCGCCGCACGACTCGCCCAGGACAACATCACCTCCGTCGAGGTGCTCGAGTACCCCGAACTCGGCATGGAAGCCGTATGGCGTATCGAGGTGCGGGACTTCCCCGCCTTCATCGTGGTCGACGACAAGGGCAACGACTTCTACGAGCAGGTGCGCCTCGAAGCGGCCCAGCGGCCGACTGGGGTGTCGATCGGCTAGGTCCTCAGGCGAGGGCGACCAACTCGAGCCACTCCTGCGAGAAGTAGTCGACTTGGCCGTCGGGGAGGAGCAGCACCTTCGTCGGCGAGAGACGCTCGACGAACTCCGTGTCGTGGCTGACGAGAATCACCGTTCCCGGCCAAGGTTCGAGGGCATCGGCAACAGCTGAGCGAGACGCCGGGTCGAGGTTGTTGGTCGGCTCGTCGAGGAGCAGAAGGTTGTTGCGACCCGACATCAGCATCGCGAGCGCGAGCTTCGTCTTCTCACCGCCCGAGAGCGTGCCTGCCCGCTGGAGCACCTTGTCGCCCGACAGGCCGAACATCCCGAGTAGCGCCCGCAGTTCGGTCTCGGTGAGCGCTGTGCCAGCGGTGAGCGCTCGTCGCATGTTGTCGAGCAGCGAGGCGTCGACATCGAGATTGTCGTGCTCTTGGGCGTAGTACCCCGACACGACTTGGTGCCCCCATCGGACCTCACCGAGATCGGCTTCAGTCTCTCCGGCGAGGATGCGAAGCAGGCTCGTCTTCCCAGCGCCGTTCAACCCGAGCACCAGAAGGCGCTCACCGCGGCCGATGTCGAACCCGACATCCTCAAAGACTTTCGGACCGCCGTATCCCTTGCAGAGACCCGACACCGTGAGCGAGGTGACGCCGCTGGCGGGCGGGTCCGGAAACCGCACCCTCAGCGTTCGGTCACGATCCGACACGCGAACCCGTTCGGACTCGAGGCGGGCGATGCGTCGCTCCATGTTGTGCGCCATGGCCGCCTTGGTGGCCTTGGCGCCGAATCGATCGACCACGCGTTGCATTCGGGCGATCTCGCGCTCCTGCTGCGCGGCGGTGCGGGCGCGCCGTCGCTCATCCTCCGCGCGGGCCGTCACGTACTGCGAGTAGGTGCCCCGGTACTCGACGATCCGGCCGGTATCGGATTCACCGGGACGGTCGAGGTGCAGCACACGGGTGATGGCCTCATCGAGCAACTCGAGGTCGTGGCTGATCACCAGCAGCGCCCCCCGGAAGCCGCGGAGGAATCCGAGGAGCCATTCCTTGGCGTCGATGTCGAGGTGGTTCGTCGGTTCGTCAAGGCAGAGCACCTTCGATCCGGCGAACAGGATTCGAGCAAGCTCGACTCGGCGCCGCTCCCCGCCGGACAGCACGCCGATCGGGAGCTCGAGCCGCGCGTCAGGAACGCCGAGCCCCGCCGCGATCGACCGAGCCTCGCCCTCCGCCGCGTATCCACCCGCGGACGCGAACAGCTCCTCCGCCCGTGAGAACCTTCGAACAGCGTCCTCGGATGGAGATTCCTCCATGGCGATGCGGAGTTTCTCGATCCGTTCAAGCTGCTCGTCGATCGAACGACCCGAGAGCACATGCGAAATCGCCCGCCGCGAGTCATGGACTCCGGCGATCCGGGGGTCCTGCGGTAGATACCCGAAGGCGCCTCGACGAACCACCCGCCCCGATGTCGGCTCCTCCTCACCGCCGAGCACGCGGAAGAGCGAGGTCTTTCCGGCTCCATTGCGTCCGACGATGCCGACCTTGTCGCGGGCCATCACCGTGAAGTCGGCCGACTCGACGACGGTGCGCCCGCCGACCTCGACGGTGAGCGACTGGGCCTGGAGCACCCCGGCAGGCTACGAGCGCCCGAGAGGAGCGGTCACTCGGTGACGATCGTCGGCAGGACGTCGTCCGTGAAGGTTGTGGGAAGGCACTCCCCCTCGAGCCGTCCCGGAGCCTCGCCGAGGACGAGGGCGACCTCGGCGACGATCCTGGTTCGACCGGCGCCGGTGAGGTGGATGCCGTCTCCGCCAACGAGCCGCGGCTCCGCGTCGGTCATGTCGGCCCAGTCGAGGAGGTAGACGTTCGGGTCACCGTCGGCGATGGAGCGGATGATGTCGTTCACCACGGTCCGAGTCTCGGTGAACTCACTCACGGTCAAGAGGAGTACGGGGCGCGGCGCGAGCCGATCGATGAGCTCCCTCATCTGATCCTCGAAGTTGAGGTAGTCGCCACGGAAGTTGCTCCCGAAGAAGATGACCGCCGCGTCCCAATCGGCTCCGTCGCTCGGAGGGAGGCGACGGTTGAGCACCCGATGGGCGAAGTCGATGAAGCGCCCCGGTTCCGCATCGACCTCAACATCCCATCCGGCCTCGTTCAAACGAGCGCACATGTCACCGCCATAGCGCTCCGCCGTGGAGGCCATGATCGAGTCGCCGATCACGATCACGCGATTGCCCTCTACGAACTCGCCGAATGGAGGGAGCCCGAGATCCCCCGGCCGGATCCCGTCGCTGTCGACCACCACCGGCTCCGGTTCGGGCTCGGTCACCTCGGGCGTGGCCTCCTCGGTCAGGGGGTCTGTCGGTGGAGCATCGCGGTCGACCGGAAGACCGATATCGCCCGGCATCACGCCGACCCCGGCAACGGTTCCTCCGCTGACGGTGACCGCCCCGCTCGAGGTGGTCGTCGTCGAGCAGGCAACGAGCGCGAGCGGAGCGATCGCGGCGAAGACCGACATCGCCAGCGATCGGGAGGACGACGGCACACGCCCATTGAACAGCACGCGCGGCGCTGCGCCGTGTCATCGATCCACCTCTCGCTGTCGCGCTCGTCACATCGGGCACCGAGGAGTCGACGTCGGACGGGTACCGTGGACGCGTGCCGCGGCCGTACGACCTCGTGATCATCGGGCTCGGATCAGCCGGCCTGACGGCGGCGAGATTCGCCTCCGCCGAACTCGGGCTCCGCGTCGCGGCGATCGAGCGCGACCGCGTCGGCGGTGACTGCCTCTGGAGCGGTTGCGTCCCATCGAAGTCCCTCGCCCGGTCGGCGCGATCCGCCCACGAGGCTCGCCGAGCGGTCGACTTCGGGGTTCGCACGGGCGAGATCACCGTCGACCTCCCCTCGGTGTGGCGGCGCATTCGCGATGTGCAGGGCGTGATCGCGGCCGGCGACGACTCTCCCGAACGGGTCGCTGACTGGGGAGTCGATCTCTACAGCGGGACGGCATCGGTCACCGGCGCTCGTCGTGTCCGGGTCGACCAAGAGAACGGGGCTACCGACCTCGACACACGCAACGTTCTCATCTGCACCGGCTCGCGCGCCCGCGTCCCGCACATCTCGGGGCTTGCCGATGTCGACTATCTGACCAATGAGTCACTTTTCGCTCTGGACGCCCCTCCGGCGTCTTTGGCGGTGATCGGTGGCGGACCGTTCGCCGTCGAGAGCGCCCAAGCCCTCAACCGGCTGGGCGTCCAAGTGACGCTCTTCGAGGCCCTCGACCGACTCCTCTCCCGCGACGAGCCTGCGCTCGCCGCGCGGGTCGCCGAGGTGCTCCGGGCCGAGGGGGTCGACGTTCGCCTCAGCACCGCGGTTACCGGCGTGCGATCGGAGTCCGGCGGTGTCGTCGTTGAGACAGCCGAGGGTGACTCCCAGGCGTCGGCTGTGCTGCTCGCCACTGGGCGAACCGCCAACGTGGAATCCCTCGGTCTCGACCGGCTCGGAATTGCGGCGGGGCCCGACGGCATCTCGGTCGACGCGCGGTCTCGCACGATCGTCTCGTCGATCTACGCCGTCGGCGACGCGGCGGCCGGTCGGTCGCTCTTCACCCACTCGGCTGCTCATGACGCCGTGATGGCCGTGCGCGACATGTTCCTCCCCGGTCGGGGGGCTGCAGCGACGCTCGTGCCCTGGGTGACGTTCAGCGACCCGCAGCTGGCCCATGTCGGCATGACGGCCGCCGAGGCGCGGGAACGGTTCGGCGAGCGGAGGGTGCGAGTCACCCAGTTCGACCTCGCCGACACCGATCGAGCGCGGATCGACTCGACGCCGGAGGGCATGGTGATGGTCGTGACCGCCCGCGGGAAGGTGGTGGGAGGACACATCCTCGCCCCGGAGGCCGGCGAGATGATCCAGGAACTGGCGCTCGCCGTGCGATTCGCGATGTCGATCAGGGAGCTCGGGGAGATCGTCCACGTCTATCCGACGATGTCGACCGGCATCTCCCAGATGGTCGCCGAGCAGGTGTTCCGGCGGATCAGGCGGCTCCGCAGAGTGGCAAAACTCAGCCGGTTGATGGGCTGACGCTCGGGTCGAGTTCCTCGAAGGTGTCGATCCGCCTGATCGAGGGGAACAGCAGAGCGAACGCCCCGGCGATGACGACGGTCGCGATTCCTCCACCGGCGATCGCCCAGGGCACTCCGAGATAGCGGGCGGCGACCCCGCTCTCGAAGGCTCCGAGTTCATTCGACGCGCCGATGAAGACCCCCTCCACCGCCGACACCCGTCCGAGCTGCTCCGGAGGGGTCACGAGGGGCACCAGCGAGCCGCGGATGAACATCGACACCATGTCGGCAGCCGACAGCACGACCAGCGCGAGGAAGGCGACCAGGTAGCTGGTGGTGAGGCCGAAGACGATGGTGCCGAGACCGAACACCGCCACCGAGACGAGCAGGGTGGGACCGACCCGTCGTCGTACCGGTGCGACGGCGAGGATGACCGCCATGGTCGCGGCGCCGACACCCGGAGCCGCTCGCAGCCACCCGTAGGCAATATCACCGACGCCCAATCGCTCGGCGGCGACGATCGGGATCAGAGCGACCGCACCGCCGAAGAGCACCGCGAAAAGGTCGAGGCTGATGGCGCCGAGCACCACCGGGGTCCGGCGGATGAACGACAGCCCCTCGAGGGCGAGTTTCAGGCTCGGCCGCTGGGACGGATCGGATCGATCGGTCGCCACAGCCGCGGCGCCGGGCCGGTACTGGACGGCCAGGATCAACGGGATCGCGCCAGCGGTGAGCACCGTAGCCACCGCGTAGGCAACCCACGGATCGATGCTGTAGAGCAAGCCGCCAAGAGCGGGTCCGAGGATGGAGGTTCCGGTGAAGGTGGCCGTCCAGAGAGCCACGACCCGTGGTACATCCGACGGCGGGACCATGAGCGGCAACACCGCCCGGCGACTCGGTCCGATCATCGCGTCGGCGGTGCCGATCCCGACCGCGATGAGGAAGAGCAGCCACACACGATCGCCATCACCGAGGCTGAATACGACCAGGCCAGCTGCGCAGGCGAGACGACCTCCGAGGAAGGTGCCCGCCACTCGGCGGCGATCGAATCGATCGGCGATGTACCCGCTCGGAAGGGCGAGTAGCAGACCGGGTACGAACTGCGCGAGACCGATCAGACCGATGTCGAAGGGGTTGCCGGTCAAGTCATAGACCTGCTTGAACAGGGCCGTGATCAACAGGTTGATCCCAGTCGCGGCGAGTGCCGTCGAACCGAGGTATCGGCGGACTGGGCGCTGACGGAGCACGGTCAGCGCTGACGACACCGGCGAGACGCTAGCCCCGCCACCGAGCCTCGCTCGGTTTCGAGACCGTGTCGCACACTACGGAGATGTGACGGTTCGTGTTCGATCTGATTGAGAAGCGCGATTCCTGCCCGCGGGTCGATCAGGACGGGTATGAACAGAGTCATGACCGACATGTCGCTCGTCGCAGGGCGTGCCCTCGACGAGCGCCGCGCCCTCGATGACGCCGCCGACACCTGTGTCGACTGGCCGGCCGTCGTCCGTCTCGGCGTGACCATGAGCTCGACCGCTGCCGCCGCCGCCGTCGTCACGTATGGATCGCTTGGGTCGGTCGGCCAGGGCGCGCTGATGCTCACCGTCATCGGTGTCGGATTCACCGGCTCGCTGCTGCGCACCCGCCGCAACTGACGCGGAGATCTCGTCCGGTCGAAGGCCGACGTGCCACGATCGACGCATGTCGATCCGTCCGGTACTGCTGGTCCACGGCGCCTGGAGCGGAAGCTGGTGCTGGGCGCGCCTCCAGAGCGAGCTCGATCGACTCGGCGTTCCGTCGCATTCGATCGACCTCCCGGGGCACGGCGCCTCTCCCCTGCCGCTCGGTGACCTAGAGGGAGACGCGCGGGCGGTCGCCGACGCCGTCGACGCGCTCGGACTCGAGGTCACGCTCACCGGACACTCATACGGCGGAGCGGTCATCACCCGCGCCGCCGCACTCACCTCGGTCTCGCACCTCATCTACATCGCCGCCTTCGCCCTTGAGGACGGGGAGAGCGTCAACGGCTTCCTTCGAGCCGCCCCTCGCCACCGGGTCGAGCTCGCCGATGCCATCCGGCCGGCGGAGGACGGCACGACCACCCTCGATCCCGACGTGGTCGGCCCCCTTTTCTATCCGACGCTCAACCCGACCGAGCGAGCGGCGCTCACAGCACGGCACTCGCCTCAACCCAACGCCGCGATGACCCAAGCGGTCACCGGCAACCCCCGACCGATGACGCCATCGACCTACGTCCTGTGCAACCGCGATCGAACCGTTCACCCGGAGCACCAGCGGATCATGGCCGAGCGCTGCGACACGACGATCGAGCTCGCCCGCGACCATTTCCCCTTCATCGAGGATCCCGCCGAGTCGGCCGGGATCATCGCCCGCATCTCGGCGGGGTGATCATGACCGCTCAAGCCGACGCGCTCTTCGAGAGATCAGGAGACCGCTTCACCCCGACCGCGCTCGCGGCCGGACCCTGGGACCCGGCGAACTGTCACGGTGGCCCACCCTCAGCGCTCCTCGCTCGCGCCGTCGAACATCACGACTCCGACGGCGTCGAGTGGCAAGTGGCCCGCCTGACCATCGAACTGCTCCGTCCAATACGGGTCGGGCGGCCACTGAGCATCGCGTCGACGACCGAACGCGCCGGTCGTCGCATCTCCGTGGTCACCGCCTCCCTCATCGACGGTGAGCATGAGGTGGCCTGCGTCCGCGCCCTGCGGATACGACGGCGCCAGGACGATCTTCCGGAGGGGGTCGTGCCCACCGGCTCGATGCCGGCCGCCGTCGAGCAGTCGTGGCCCGATGTCGCCGACTTCACCGACGACCAGCCGAGCTACGTCGGTCATGCCTGCGAGTTCCGGTTTGCCAGCGGTGGCTGGAACCAGCTCGGCGCTTGCGCCGTGTGGATCCGACTGCTGTGCCCCGTCATCGGCGGTGAACACCCGACCGGCCTCCAGCGCGTCGCGGCGGCCGCCGACTTCGGCAACGGTGTCTCCGCCGACGTCGACTTCAACAATTGGCTGTACATCAACCCGGATCTCACCATCCACCTCGCTCGGCCGGCGCGCGGAGAGTGGATCGGTCTCAGGGCGTCATCGCATCTCGGCGGCACCGGAACCGGCCTCGCCCACTCGCTCCTCCACGACGAGGACGGGCCGCTCGGACTGAGCCTTCAGAGTTTGCTGGTCGAACCGCGCTGAGCCTCAGCGACGAGAGCGAGCGACCTCGACGACCGCATCGATCGCCGCTGGATCTTTCAGGGCTCCACGGCTGGCGACCACCTCCGGGTCGGCTCCGAGAAGAATCCGCTTCACCGGCAACTCCAACTTCTTCCCGCTGAGCGTGGTGGGGACCGCATCGAGACGGTGCACCTCATCGGGCACATGCCGGGGTGACAGCTGCGACCGGACGACGGTTCGAATCTCAGCGACTAGGTCGGAGTCGACCACCCGACCCTCGCCCGCCCCGACCACGAAGAGCACGAGTAACCCCGGATCATCACCCTGCTCACCCTCGAGATGTACGACAAGGGAGTCGACCACTCCGGGCACCGACACGACCACCCGGTAGATCTCGGCGGTGCCGACCCGCACGCCGCCTCTGTTGAGGGTCGCGTCGCTCCGGCCGGAAATAACGCACGATCCGCGATCGGAGAAGGTGACCCAGTCTCCGTGCCGCCAGATCCCCGGGTAGTGCTCGAAATAACTCGCCGAATAGCGACTCCCGTCGTCGTCACCCCAGAACCCGATCGGCATCGACGGCATCGGCTCGGTAACCACCAGTTCACCCTGGGAACCGACCACCTCATGACCGTCCTCGTCGAACGCCGCGACCGCACAACCGAGGTAACGGGCAGGAATCTCTCCGGTCCACACCGGAGTCATGGGGCTCCCTCCGACGAAGGCCGAGGCGATGTCGGTACCCCCGGAGATCGGCGACGGCATCGCCGTGGCTGACACGTGATCGTGGATCCAGCGGAATCCCTCCGGAGGCAGTGGCGCGCCCGTCGAGCCGACGGCGCGGATCGCCGACAGGTCGAACCGCTCCGACGCACGGAGTTCGGCGCGAGCACAGGCGGTGAAGAACGGAGCCCCACCGCCGAACCAGGTCACGCGCTCCTCGGCAGCGAGACGCCAGAGGGTCTCGGGACCATCAGCGTTCGGATCACCGTCGTACAGCACGAGCGTCGAGCCATGGAGCAGACCCGAGACCAGGTAGTTCCACATCATCCAGCCGGTCGTGGTGAACCAGAAGAACCGATCGTCGGGGCCCATGTCACCGTGGAGACCCTGCACTTTCAGATGCTCGAGCAGCACCAGTCCTTGACCGTGCACGATCGGCTTCGGTAGGCCGGTAGTGCCCGAGGAGTAGAGCACGTAGAGCGGGTGCTCCACCTCTCGACGCTCAAATGCGAGAGGGCTCTCAGTGGGCGCCTCCATCACCTCCGACCACGCGAGCACCGGAACGGCCGCCACCGACTCGGGCAGACCCTGGTCGAGGTACGCGACGGAGATCACGGCGGACAGCGTCGGTAGCCCGGCGCAGATCTCGGTCACCTCATCAACGCGCCGAACATCGTGACGGCCGTAGCGGTAGCCGTCGACCGCGAGAAGCACCTTTGGCTCCACCTGCGAGAACCGGTCGAGCACGGCTCGCACACCAAACTCGGGAGCACACGAGGTCCACGCCCCGCCGAGACTCGAGACCGCGAGGAAGGCGACAATCGTCTCGGGGATGTTCGGAAGGTACGCGGCGACTCGGTCGCCGGGTCCGACGCCGAGTGCGACGAGAGCCGAGCGAGCTCGACGGACCGCCTCGATGAGTTCCGCGCCGCTCATCTCGCTGCGATCCCGCGATTGCGATCGCGCGATAAGGGCCGGCCGCGAGTCATCGAGGTGACGGAGGCAGTGCTCCGCGAAGTTGGTGCGGGCACCCGCGAACCAACGAGCCCCCGGCATCACCCGGCGGTCAAGGACCTCCTCAAGAACACCATCGAAGTCGACATCGAAGAAGTCCCAGATCGCGGCCCAGAAATCCTCAAGTCCATCGGTGACCGACCACGCCCACAGCGCCTCGTAGTCGTGGAACGCACGACCGGTGCGTCGCTCGCAGAGGTCGGCGAACTCCCCGATTCGCGTCGACCGGCGGGCGTCGGCAGGAGGAGTCCAGAGCACCTCGGGTCGGGTCATGTCCACTTGCACAGTCTGACCGAGGAGCCACCCGCCCGACGAGTGAGCGGCGACGACTAGGTTCGCCGGATGGGACGAATCGATCTGCAACCTGACGGCATCTCCGGCTATCTGGCTGAATCGGCGACGGGATCCGGGCCCGGCGTGATCGTGGTGCAGGAGTGGTGGGGGCTCGACAGCGGCATCATCCAGATCTGCGACGAGCTGGCCGCAGCGGGTTTCACCGCGCTCGCCCCCGACCTCTATCGGGGCCAACTCGCCGGACACACCGAGATGGACCGGGCCGGCGAACTCATGGCCGCTCTGCCCATGGACCGCGCCGCCGAAGATATGAGCGGCGCCGTCGATCACCTGGCATCACTCGAATCGACCAGCGGCGACGGTGTCGCGGTCATCGGCTTCTGCATGGGCGGCATGCTGACCTTTGTGCTCGCCGCGCTTCGCCCCGACCTCGTCAAGGTCGCTGTGCCGTTCTACGGGTTCCCCTCGGGAGATGACCAGCCGGACTACTCGCGGATCTCCGCGGTGGTGCGCGGCCACATGGCCGAGCACGACGACTTCTTTCCCCCGTCCGGCGCCGCCGAGCTTGAGGGCAGACTCCGAGCGGCCGGTGTCAACGCCGAGCTCACGGTTCACGAGGGCACCGGACACGCGTTCATGGCCCCGCACGACGCCCTCGGCACCCAGCGCGCTGATCTCGCGGCCGAGATCTGGCCGCAGGTGCACGACCTCATCCGTTCGACCCTCGCTTGAGCGAGGGTCAGTTACTGCTGTCTCGGCTCCGCTCGGTGGCAGCCGACGAGGTGGTCATCGACCAGGCCCATCGACTGCATGAGGGCGTACATGGTGGTCGGCCCGACGAAGCGCCAACCCCGGCGTCGAAGGTCACGCGATAACGCGACTGAGGTGTCGGTGATCGCCGGGACCTCCGACATCTCCCGAGGCCGTGGTCGAGTCGGTTCCCGAAAACCCTCGAAGTAGACGCCGAACGAGCCGAACTCGTCGATCAGACCTGAGGCGAGTCGAGCGTTGGCGATGACCGACTCGACCTTGCCTCGATGACGGATGATCCCGGGGTCGGCGAGCATCTCCTCGATCCTGCTCTCGGGGATTGCTGCCACCCGGAGCGGGTCGAAGCCGTGGAACCAGTGCCTGAGTCGAGCGCGCTTGCGCAGCACGGTCAACCAACTGAGCCCAGCCTGAAAGCCCTCGAGGCTCACCTTCTCGAACCACTCAATGTCACTGACCGCCGGTCGTCCCCACTCCTCATCGTGGTAGGCGATGTAGTCGTCGTGGCCCGCGCACCAACCACAGCGACGTCGCCCATCCACCCCGGTAAACAGGTCGTTCGGCGGCACTCGGCGAGATTAGGCCCACCTTCGCGCGCGAACCGCGAAGGGCGTAGCCTCACATCATGCGTACGCCAAGAGAGATCTGGGAGGCCGAGTTCGGCGCCGCGCCTCGGCGCGACGCCGACTTCGAGACGATGTCGGGAATCCCCGTCGAGCCGGTCTACGGGCCTGAGGACGGCGAGTTCCCTGGACAGTTCCCCTACACCCGCGGCCCCTACGCCTCGATGTACCGATCACGGCTGTGGACGATGCGGATGTTCGCCGGTTTCGGCACCGCCGAGGACACCAACTGGCGCTTCAAGGAGATCATCCGAGCCGGTGGCGGCGGCCTCTCGACGGCGTTCGACATGCCGACCCTGCTCGGCATCGACTCCGACGATCCGATGGCGCTCGGCGAGGTGGGACGCTGCGGCGTCGCCGTCGACACCCTCGCCGACATGGAGGATCTCTACGCCGACATCGACCTCGGCGAGGTCACCACGTCGATGACGATCAACTCGCCGGCCGCAGTGATCTTCGCGATGTTCGTCGCCCAAGCCGAGAAGGCGGGCATTCCCCGCGCCCGCCTCGGCGGGACCCTGCAGAACGACATCTTGAAGGAGTACCAGGCGCAGAAGGAGTTCGTCTTCCCGCCGCGGCAGTCGATGCGGCTCGTGCGCGACACGATCGCCTTCACCTCGGCCGAGATGCCAAGGTGGCATTCCGTGTCGATCTCGGGTTACCACATCCGAGAAGCGGGCTCGACGGCGGTCGAGGAGCTCGCGTTCACCCTCGCCAACGGTTTCGCCTACGTGGAACTCGCCCTCGCGGCCGGTCTCCCCGTCGACTCGTTCGCGCCGCGCCTCAGCTTCTTCTTCAACGCACACATCGACTTCTTCGAGGAGATCGCGAAGTATCGCGCGGCCCGACGCATCTGGGCTCGGTGGATGAGAGACCGTTACGGAGCAGAGGATCCGCGCTCGATGCAGTGCCGATTCCACACCCAGACCGCCGGTGTGTCACTCACCGCCCAACAGCCGGAGCTCAACATCGCGCGAACCGCGATCGAAGCGCTCGCCGGAGTGCTCGGAGGCACGCAGAGCCTCCACACCAACTCGATGGATGAGGCGATGGCGCTCCCCACCGAGAAGGCCGCCCGTATCGCGCTGCGCACCCAGCAGATCATCGCCAACGAGACGAACGTCGCGCACGTCGCCGATCCGCTGGGTGGTTCGCACTACGTCGAAGCGCTCACCGACGAGGTGGAGCGTCAGGCAGAGGAGATCTTCGCCCACATCGAGGAGCTCGGCTCCGGTTCGATGCTCGAGGGAGCCATCAAGGGGATCGAGGAGAACTGGTTCCAGGGACGCATCACCGACTCGGCATTCGAACTCGAGCGCAAGGTCAACGAGGGACGTCGGATCATCGTTGGTGTGAACGCCTTCACCGAGGGCAACGAGGAGGAGCAGATTCCCCTCCTACGGATCACCAACGAGGACGAGCAACGCCAACGCAAGCGCCTCGATGCCGTCCGTGATCGCCGCGACCAGACGACGGTGGACGCCGTGCTGGAACGGCTCCGCACCGAAGCCGCCGACCCCGAAATCAACCTCATGCCGACGCTGATCGAGGCGGCTCAGGCCTACGCGACCCTCGGAGAGATCATGTCGGCCATGGGCTCGGTGTTCGGGCGCCATGTCGAGGTACCGACGTTCTAAGCGTCAGATCGGACGGCGATGACGATGGCGGGTGAGCGAATACTGGTGGCGAAGGTCGGCCTCGATGGTCACGACCGCGGGGTGAAGGTTGTGGCGCGCATCCTCCGCGATGCCGGCTTCGAGGTGATCTACACCGGTCTCTTCCAGACTCCGGAGACGGTCGCCGCGGCGGCGGTCGACGAGGATGTCGACGCGATCGGGCTGTCGATGCTCTCCGGCGCGCACATGACCCTCGCCCCGGCGGTGGTCGAGGCGGTACGAGCGAGAGGGGCGGACATTCCGGTGATGGTGGGTGGCATCGTTCCCGACCATGATCTCGAGGAGTTGACCGCCGCGGGAATCAGCGCTGTCCTCACTCCCGGATCGACCGCCGAGCAGATCATCGTCGAGGTTCGGCGCGTGCTCGACGCCGAGACCGCGAGCTGATCGATGCCGCTGGATCCCGACGTCGCGGAGCTCGTGAGGACGCTGGCGGAGACGGGTGCACCCGCCCTGTCGGACGGAACCATCGACGAGGCCCGACGCAACTACGACTCGGCACCGAAGCCCGAGCCCGACCCACTCCCCCACGTCGTCGACCTTCACGTCCCAGGACCGGGCGGAGAGGTCCCGGTCCGCGTGTACGCCGCGATCTCGGATCCGCGCCACCTCCCGGTGATCGTGTTCTTCCATGGAGGGGGCTGGGTGCTCTCGAGTGTCGATGGGCACGATCCGACCGCGCGTCGACTCGCCGTGCTGACCGGCGCGCTGGTGGTCTCGGTCGACTACCGGTTGGCCCCAGAGCACCCCTTCCCGGCTCCCCACGACGACTGCTGGGCGGTCACCGAGTGGTTGAGCCGCGAGGCCGAGTCGATCGGGGGTGATCCGATGCGGATCGCGGTGGCCGGCGATTCCGCCGGTGGGAATCTCGCCGCCGGTGTGGCGATCCGAGCGCGAGACGAGGGTGTCGCCCTCCGACATCAATGTCTGATCTACCCGTGCATCGACAACGAGCAGGAGCCCTACGAGTCGATGCGTCAAAACGCCGAGGGCTACTTCTTGAGCGCTGCGGACATGGTGTGGTTCTGGGATCGATACGTCGATCCAGCACTGCGGCATGATCCTCGAGCCGTGCCCGCTCGTCTCGACGACCTCTCCGGGCTCGCCCCCGCACTCGTGCTCACCGCTGAATTTGACCCATTACGGGATGAGGCCGAGGCCTACGCGGAGCGCCTCGGCCTCGCCGGTGTCCCGGTCGACCTGGTGCGCAGCCCGGGAGTCGTTCACGGCTTCGTGACTCGCTGGCACACGATGTCTCGCGCGCACGAGGCCCACGAGGCGATCGCAGCGGCCCTTCGCCACGCACTCTCATGACCGGCTTGCGACGGAGCCTCGGCGTTGCCGACGCGGTAGTCGTCGGCGCCGGCTCGATGCTCGGCGCGGGGGTCTTCGCCGTCTGGGGCCCCGCGGCCGACGCCGCGGGTGCCTGGTTGCTCATCGGCTTGGTGATCGCCGGAGCAGTCGCGTTGTGCAACGCGACCTCGTCGGCACAGCTCGCGGCTCGCCACCCGGAGTCGGGAGGCACCTATGTCTACGCCAGGAAGGAGTTATCTCCCTTCTGGGGGCACATGGCGGGCTGGGGCTTCGTCGTCGGCAAGACGGCGTCGTGCGCCGCGATGGCCCTCACAGCCGGCGCGTACATCTGGCCGGAGCGGCAGGTGCTCGTCGCGACCCTCGCCGTGGTGGCGGTGTTCGCGGTGAACGTCGGTGGGCTAACGCGAACCGTTCGGGTGACGCGATGGCTGCTCGTCGCGACAGCCCTCACCCTCGCGATGGTGATGATCTCCGGTGCCGGTGCGCCGCGAGAGACCATCTCCTGGTCCGCGCCGGACCCATCGTTTCCCGGCGTTCTGCGTTCGGCTGGTCTGATCTTCTTCGCCTTCGCCGGCTACGCGCGAATCGCCACCTTGGGCGAGGAGGTTCGCGATCCGCAGCGAACGATTCCGCGCGCTATTCCAAGGGCGCTCGCCCTCGTCCTCGCGATCTACGCACTGGTAGCGCTCGTGGTGGTGGCCACCGTTCCGGCAGCGACCCTCCCAAGCACTACCGCCCCACTTCGCACGGTGATCGAGTCCGGAGCCCTCAGCGCGCTCGGACCGCTCGTCCCGGTCGGAGCCGCCATCGCGTGCGCTGGGGTGTTGCTCAACCTGTTGCCGGGGGTGTCGCGGACCGTGCTCGCCATGGCTCGACGGCACGAGTTGCCGTCAGCGCTCTCCCTGGTGGACGGCAGGCGCGCGATTCCGCTTCGCGCCGAAGTGTCCGTAGTTGCGGTGGTGCTGATTCTCGTCAACACGATCGATCTCCGTTCCTCGATCGCGGTATCGGGAGTCGCTGTGTTGACCTACTACGCGATCACCAACGCCTCCGCGCTGGCGATGCCGCCAGAGACGCGAATCTGGCATCCGTCGATCGCCGTGCTCGGCCTTGCCGGATGCGTCACGCTCACACTCTCTCTTCCCATCGAAGCCCTCCTCGGCGGGGGTATCTCGCTGGCGGCCGGAGTGTTGGCGCGAGCGATCACCAGACGCGAAAACGGCTGATGCCCCGGCCATCGGCCGGGGCATCAGAACGATGACAGTCGGGTTCAGCTGGAGGCCGATGCCACGATCGTGTAGGGGAAGTAACCCTCAACCCCGTCTGGCACATAGATCGTCAACCCTTGGGTCAAGGTGTACTGACGAGCAACAAAGGTGATCGTCGCCGCGCTGTCGCACGCTTGATCCTTCTGTCCTCCGGGCGTGACGTCGTAGCCATCTGCAACCGAGCCCTGGTGCACGCGGATACCACCGTTCGGGCAGACGATCTGGATGACCGCATTTGCCGATGTGCGGGTCGTGCCAGCCAGGAAGTCCTTCGAGATGTTGACTGACCATCGATCGCCGCGATCGCCAGGGTTGGAGACGACCTCCGTGGCCGTCGCGGTACCGGAGTAGGTGTTGCCTTCCGGCTCGACTCTCAGGATGTATCCGTCGTTCCCACCCTCCTTCGTGGCATCGCCTCCGTCGTCGGGAGCCTCCGGCAGCGTGGTGGTGGTCGTCGGAGCCTCGGTCGTCGTCGGAGCAGCCGTCGTCGTCGGCGCAGCGGTGGTGGTCGGCGCCGCCGTCGTCTCGGGCGCAGCCTCACCCTGTTGCTCGGTCTGGCCACCGTCACCCGTCTGGCCGCCGCCCCCGGCCTCCTCTTGCTCGGTCTCATTTCCGCCGACCGACGAGTCGTTGCCGCTGTCGGTCGCCCCGCCAGCATCATCGTTGTTGCTCTCCAACTCGGCCGACTCACCGTCTCCGGCCTCCTCAGTGGAGTCGTCATCGGAACCGGAGTCGTCGCTGTTGGCCGTCTCGAGCTCCGCCTCCAATTCGGCGATCCGAGCCTCGAGATCATCCGACGCGGAATCATCCGAGCCGCAAGCGGTGAGTGTGAGAGCGCCGACCGCAGCCAGCGCGAACAATTTCTTCATCGATACCTCTCCTGGTTAAGTGGGCGGACTCCCGACCAACATCCTAAATCATATTGGCTTCAGTTTTGCTGTCTCAGCTCCTGAACCGAGATAGCAAGATGCCCCGGCCATCGGCCGGGGCATCGAATGAGAGCTGTGTAGGTTCAGGCGCGGCAGGCGGGCATCGAAGATCCGGTCACCGCATCCCGATCGATGATCTGGCTGCTCCCCTTCAACACGCAGAACACTCGAACGACACCGTCCTGATTCTTGATGGCGACGTCGGCGTAGTCCTTGGTGGAGTTGTTTGACCCCCACCGCCCGTTCATGGTCCACTCCCGGGTGTACACACCGAAGTCGCCGAGATCATCCTTGGTGCCACAACCCTCGGCGAGCAACTTCGGGATGCGCGTTCCGTCCTCGCGCTCGACGTAACCGGTCGGGCCGTTGGTCGCGTTGCCGTACTGGTTGTACTGAACAAGACAGACCGACACAATGCCGCGTTGCCGATCGGAGGAAAACCCGGGCATCTCGGCATCGACGATGACCCTGAACGAGAGCGAGCCGCGCTGGTAGTCGACCTCGTAGGTAATGCCGCGAAGTTTCGCCGCGGGCTCGGTCGTCGTGGTGGTCGTCGAGGCTTCAGTCGTGGTCGGGGCCTCAGACGTGGTCGGGACGGCCGTTGTCGTTGGAGCGGCCGTCGTCGTCGGCGCCTCGGTCGTCGTCGCGGAGGCCGTCGTCTCAGGCGCGGCTTCACCCTGCTGCTCGGTCTGGGCGCCATCACCGGATTCCTCTTGCTCGGTCTCGCTGCCCCCAACCGACGACTCGTTGCCATCATCGTCCGAGCTCTCGGAGTCGTCGCCGGACCCCTGCTCGTCTGAATCAGCGTCCGCCTCACTGGGCTCCGCTTCAGCGCCTGAGCTCTCGCTTTCGTCGCTGTTGGCCTCCTCAAGCTCTGCCTCGAGTTCGGCGATCTGAGCCTCCAGGTCATCAACAGCGGAATCGTCGGAGCCACAAGCGGACAGGGTCAGCGCGCCGACGGCAGCAACAGCGAACAAACTCTTCAGCAGGGATTTCCTCCAGTAAGGGCTTGAGATGCGGAGTCTAAACCTGTTTCAGTTGCGTACGCCGCGCGAGTCTCAACGATTCCGCAAGAGCGCCTTTTGCACCTTGCCGAGTGCATTGCGGGGAAGGGCCTCCACCCGACGGATCTCTCTCGGACGCTTGTGGGATGAGAGCGTCGCGCCGACGAGTGTGATCAGGTCATCCTCGACGACATCGCCGACCACGAAGGCGACGATCCGCTCCCCGAGATCGTCATCCGGCAACCCGACGACCGCGACCTCCACCACACCGGGATGACCTGCGATCGCCGCCTCGATCTCACCGGCTCCCACTTTAAAACCACCCGTCTTGATGACATCGAGAGAGGTGCGCCCCACGATGCGATGGAATCCATCGACCCCGATCACGGCCGAGTCGCCCGTCTGGAACCACCCGTCCGCCGTCATGCACGCCGCTGTCACCTCGGGCCGACCGAGGTAGCCATCCCCGAGCGTCGGACCCCTCACCTCCAGCGAGCCGATCGTCTCGCCATCGGGGGCGATGATCGCTCCGTCATCGCCCCGTAGACGGGTCTCGACTCCGGGGAGCGCGAGGCCGACGTGACCGGGACGTCGCTCACCATCCGCGCGGGTACTCACGGTGATGAGCGTCTCGGTCATTCCGTAGCGCTCAACAGGTGCCGTTCCGGTGAGTTCTCGCAGACCCTCGAAGACCGCGACGGGCAGCGGGGCCGAACCCGACACGAGCAGACGGGCCGAGCGGAGGGCCTCCGCGCTGGAGGTGTCGGCCACCAGCCGCGACCACACGGTCGGCACACCGAAATAGAGCGAGCCCTGCGCAGCCGCGTACGCCGCGGGGGTCGGTCGACCGGTGTGGACGAGGGAGCAACCAACGCGAAGGGCGCCGATGACGCCGAGTACCAAACCGTGCACGTGGAACAGCGGCAAACCGTGAACGAGTCGGTCATCCGGGCTCCAACCCCAGGCATCACAGAGTCCGTCGAGACAGGCGGCGATCGACGACTCGGGAAGGAGCACCCCCTTCGGCGGCCCGGTGGTTCCCGAGGTGTACACGATGAGGCTCGCGTCGAGCGGAGCGATCCCATCAACGGGGGCGAGCGCCCCCGATCGCTCGGTGATGACGGGGAGGTCGACATCGGGCCAGCCGTGCTCTCCTAACACTGCCCGGGCACCCGAGTCGCGGATGATGTGGCCTCGCTCACTGACGCCCGAGTCATCAGCGATCGGAACCAGTGGCGAACCAGCTCGCAGAGCCGCGACGACCGCGATGACCGTGTGGAGGGTCGCCGAGGCTCGGACCGCGACGGGCACGCCTCGGGTCAGCCGCTCAGCGAGCCGGTCCGCCCGTTCGAGCAGCTCCGACGCTGAGGTGGCCTCCTCAGCGATGACTATGTCGAGCGCGCTCCCCGTGGCGGCGTGGTCGAGGAGGCCGGTCAGCAAGTCCACACGAACAGCATCGCCGACGGGAGCAGCGAGCGAAGCACCACACCCCGACACCCGAACGACCGCAGGAATTGACACAAGAAAAGGATGGACAAAGAAAACTTTGTGTCATAGGATGTGCGCATGGCTTACGTCACCCAAAGCGAACCCGAAGCCCCCGCCGACAGCGGATCCGGGGATCCGGAACTCGAGGCGCGCTTCCTCGAACTCATCGACGCCGATGAGCGCATCGAGCCGACGGACTGGATGCCTGAGCGTTACCGCTCCACCCTCATCCGCCAGATCGCCCAACATGCCCACTCCGAGATCATCGGCATGCAGCCCGAGGGCGCGTGGCTGACCCGGGCCCCATCGCTGCGCCGCAAGGCGATTCTCACCGCAAAAGTGCAGGACGAAGCCGGCCACGGCCTCTACCTCTACGGGGCTGCCGAGACACTCGGCATCGACCGATCAGAGCTCCTCGACCGGCTCCACACCGGCCGTCAGAAGTACTCCTCGATCTTCAACTACCCCACACCCACCTGGGCCGACATCGGCGCCATCGGCTGGCTTGTCGACGGGGCCGCCATCATGAACCAGGTACCCCTGTGCCGATGCTCATACGGCCCCTACGCCCGGGCGATGATTCGCATCTGCAAGGAGGAAAGCTTCCATCAGCGGCAGGGCTACCAGATCATGTTGACGCTCGCTCAGGGCTCGGCTGATCAACATCGCATGGCCCAAGACGCCCTCGACCGGTGGTGGTGGCCGTCGATCATGATGTTCGGCCCGTCCGACGCCGCCTCGATCCACTCCTCGCAGAACACGCGTTGGGGTATCAAGCGCTTCAGTAACGACGAGCTCCGCCAACGCTTCATCGACGCGACCGTCCCTCAAGCCGAACTCATCGGCCTCACGATCCCCGACCCCGACCTCACCTGGAACGCCGAGCGAGGCTCCTACGACTACGGCGAGATCGATTGGGACGAGTTCAACCGCGTCATCGCCGGTGACGGCCCCTGCAACGCCGAGCGCATCGAGCGCCGCGTCACCGCCCACGAGGAGGGCTCTTGGGTGCGCGAAGCCGCCCTCGCCCACGCTGAGAAGGAGCGCGTCCGCCGCGAGGAGGTGGCGGCGTGAGCGCCTGGCCACTCTGGGAGGTGTTCGTGCGGGCTCGACGGGGTGTCAGTCATGTCCACGCCGGCACCGTTCACGCTCCCGACGCTGAGATCGCGCTCCAGAACGCGCGTGACCTGTTCACGCGACGGTCTGAGGGCGTCAGTCTCTGGGTGGTCCGATCGAGCGATATCACCGCGTCGAGCGGAGACGACCGCGCATCGCTGTTCGAACCCGCCGAGGACAAAACGTTCCGGCATCCGAGCGACTTCGAACTCCCTGACGCCGTCGCCCACATGTGACCGGCGGTTAGCCAGCATGCAGACCCCGCTGCTCACCTTCATCCTCCGCCAGGGCGATCGGTCGCTGGTGCTCGCCCAGCGCCTCCTCGAGTACATCACGAGATCACCCGAGATCGAGGAGGACATGGCCCTCTCCAACATCGCCCTCGACCTCATCGGACAGGCGAGGATCCTCTACACCTACGCCGGAGAATTCGAGGGTCTCGGCCATGACGAGGACCATTTCGCCTTCCAGCGAGACCCCGACCAGTTCCTCAGCCCCATCCTCGTGGAGCGCCCCAACACCGACTTCGCCCACGTCATCATCCGCCAATTCCTCCATGACGCCTTCGCAGTTCCTCTGTGGACACGGCTCGCCGTGAGCAGCGACACGACCCTTGCCGGGCTCGGAGCCAAGGCCTCCAAAGAGTCCGCCTACCACCTCCGTCATTCATCAGCCTGGGTGATCCGCCTCGGCGATGGAACCGACGAGAGCCACGAGCGGGCGCGCGACGCGCTCGATGCCCTCTGGCCGTGCACCGAGGAGTTGTTCGAGATCGACGAGATTGACGCCGAGCTCTTCACCGCTGGCGTCTCCCCCGACCCGACCGCGCTGCGAGGCGAGTGGGACCGGACCGTCGACGAGGTGCTCGCTGCCGCCACCCTCACGCGGCCCGCACCGCCAACCCCTGCGGTCACCGGGGGCTTGAGCGGACTGCACGAAGACGACTTCGACCGCCTCATCGGCGAGATGCAGGAACTCGCGCGCGCCCACCCCGGAGTCGAGTGGTGAGCGCTGATACCACGCCGTCACCGGCCGCGGTCGAGGCGATCGTCCTCGCCGTGGAGGACCCCGAACTCCCCCACGTCACCATCGGCGACCTCGGGATGGTGCGCTCCGTGACGATCGACGAGGCGAACGGCATCGAAGTGGTGCTCACACCCACCTACACCGGCTGCCCCGCCACCGAGCAGATTCGAGACGATGTCGTCTCTGCCCTCGCCGAGAGCGGGCATTCCGCCACCGTTCGCTTCGCCATGAGCCCGCCGTGGACGACCGACTGGATCACCGAGAACGGCCGTCGCAAACTGAGAGAAGCCGGCATCACGCCTCCCGGCCATCTCGGCCCCTCGACGGTCAGCGTGACCCTTCGCCAGACCGACCCGACCTGCCCCCGTTGCGGAAGCCACGAGTCGAGGCTGGTGTCGGAGTTCGGCGGCACGGCGTGCAAGTCGAGCCATGTCTGCACCACCTGCCTCGAGCCGTTCGAGCGGTTCAAGGCGATCTGAAAAGGGGCGCCGATGGAGGGCTTCACAACACTCACCGTTGCCGATGTCGAGTACGACACCGACGAGAGCGCGCTCATCACCTTCGCCGAGCATCTCCCATTCCGGCATGGCCAGCACCTCGTGCTTCGACGAGAGATCGAGGGCGAGGAGGTTCGCCGCAGCTACTCGCTCTGCTCCCGAGCGCCCGATGGGGCACTCAGGATCGGTGTGAAGCGGGTGCCCGAGGGTCTCATGTCGACCTGGCTGACCCGCGAGGTGCGACCCGGCGACCAGATCGAGGCGCTCGCTCCATCGGGCAACTTCACCCATGAACCCGCCACGGACTCGGTGGAGCGCCACATGATGATCGCGGCGGGGAGCGGTATCACGCCGATCTTCTCGGTGATGGCGACGGTTCTCGCCGAGCGACACGACGCCGAGGTCGACCTTCTCTACATCAACCGAGCATCCAACTCGACCATGTTGATCGACGACCTGGAGGACCTCCGCGACGCCCATCTCGGCCGCGTCAGGATCACCTACGCCTTCACGCGCGAAAGCGGAGACGCCGAACTGCTCTCGGGGCGGCCCGACCGGAACCGGCTCGAGGAACTCATCACCGCTGGTCTCATCCGCGCCGATGTCGACCACGCCTGGCTCTGCGGCCCGCTCGCTCTCGTCGAGGATGCGCGAGCTGCCCTGCTCGACCACGGCATGCCCTCCGAGCGTGTTCATTTGGAGCTCTTCGGCACCGACGGCTCCCGAGCCAAGCGCTCAGTGACCTCGGAAACCCGGTCCGCCACCGTCGTCGCAAGCGGCCGGGCGACGCTGCACGGACGCGAGTCCGGTTTCGAGGTTCACGAGGGCGAATCGATCCTCGACGCTGTCCGACGGGTGCGACCCGACACCCCGTTCTCCTGTCAGGCAGGGGTGTGCTCCACCTGTCAAGCGCGGTTGTTGTGCGGCGAGATCGAGATGCAGGTCAACTATGGACTCACCGAGTCCGAGATCGCCCGCGGACTCGTTCTGACCTGCCAGTCGCACGCCGCCGGCGCCGACGACATCGTCGTCGATTTCGACGTCTGAACGGGCTGGGCCGTCGCGCCAATCGACAGGGAGAGTCAGTCGAGATCCGCGAACCGTCGGAGCTGAACCGGCGCGGAATCAGCCTCCGGGGCCCACTCCACCAAGCGATCTCGCTCCGCCTCTCCGCGCGCGGCCACCGAGGAGTGCAGCGCCGACGCCACGCGCCGCGCCTCAAATCCCGGCCAGTCGGGCGGCAGTAAACCGGCGGGCAGGCCGGGGTCGGCGAGAACGATCCGCCGGAACTCAGCGACGACGAGCAAGCGCAACTTGAGCGCGAGCCGGTCATCGATCGGCGGCATGTCGAGCAGCGGCGAGAAACCGGTGACGAAGCCTGCGTAGCGCTCCTCAAACAGCTCGAGCGAACTGCTTCGCCGAGCGAGAGCGCCATCGTCGAACACCCCCGGGAACTCACCCAGTCCGCCACGCGTCAGGAGCACTCCACTCGGCTCACCGGAGCGATCCCGAACCCGGGCGATGACCTCCGCGGTAGCGGCGAGATCGACCGTCGCCGAGACCAACACGCCGGGCGCGACACTTCCGAAACCAGCCCACCCGAGCTCGCTCCGAAGTTGGGCCCGCTCGGCCTGCGTCCCCTCGTTCGGGTCGATCACCACCACTGTCCATTCGCCGTCCCAGTCCGGCGAGGCAGCTTGATAGATCCTCCGGTCGGCCTGTCGGAACACCCCGACCGACTCGCGCGAGACGCCGTAGTAGGCCCGGCCCGAGCGTCGTTCCACGGCCAGCAGGCCGTCCCCGACAAGGCGACTCAGGGAGGTTCGGGCGAGCCGGTCGTTCACGCCGAAGGACTCGAGCAGAGCCCCGACGGACCGAACCGACACGCGGCCGGTGGTGCCGAGAAGATCGCCGAACAGGGTGACGATCAGGTTCCGCGCGCTCGGTGCACCATCGCTCGTCGACGCCTCAGCGAGCCACCGCTCGGGCGCGGCGCCCGCGGGAACGCCGATCGACGCGGAGGACGTGTTCACCCCACCATTCTCCCGTCTTCCCCGCTCTTTGACACAGCGAATGCGAATTGTTGCTTGCGTAGATAAAGAAGTCTTTATATTCTTTCCGCATGATCATCGATCATGAACATCGACCGGATTTCGACGCGAGCATCACCGCGCTCCGCGCGATCGCCGAACCGACCCGACTCCGGATCGTTGCGTTGCTCAGACACGGGGAATGCTCGGTGACCGACCTGTGCGAGATCCTCGGACAATCCCAACCCCGAATCTCCCGTCACCTCCGGCTCCTCCACGAAGCCGGGGTGATCACCCGCCATCGAGAAGGCACCTGGGCCTTCCATCGGCTCGCCAACTCCCCCACCCTCGCCCCGCTGATCGCCGCCGCTACCCCCGATCACGACGACCAGACCCTGCGAGTCGATCTCGAACGCCTCGGCGAGGTCCGGGTCCGGCGAGCAGCCGCCGCGCACGACCACTTCGCGGCGGTCGCTCCGCTCTGGGACACCGAACGGTCCCTCCTCGTCGAGGACGACATCATCGAGGCGCGCCTGTTGGAATCGATCGGCGACGGACCCTTCGACACGGTCGTCGATGTGGGCACGGGTACCGGACGGATGCTGGAACTCCTCGCCGACCGAGCGAAACGGCTCGTCGGACTCGACGCGAACCACTCGATGCTCTCGGTCGCGCGCGCCAACCTCGACCGGGCCGGCATCCACCACGCCGAGCTGCACCACGGTGATCTGCACAACCCCCCGGCCGGGATCGACGGCGGTGACCTCGTCATCGTGCACCAGGTGCTCCACCACCTCGATGACCCCGACCGATCGCTCTCCCACATCTCGCGCCTGATTCGGCCCGGAGGACGCCTTGTGATCGTCGACCTCGCACCCCACAACGACGAGACGATGCGAACGCGCCACGCCCATCGCCGTCTCGGCTTTAGCACCGAGCAGATCGACGGCTGGCTCGCCGAGGCCGGCTGCTCCGAACCGTCAGTCGACATCCTGCGCCCCGACGGAGGCTCCACCGGCCGGCTCACCGTGATGATCTGGACCGCGGAGCGCCTCACCGAGACCTCCGAGAGCCGGCGATGACGTTGTCGTCCCTTCGGCTTCGCGAGGCTGCGGCCGAGCGCATCCTCGTGATCGATGGAGCGATGGGCACCGAGGTCCAGAGCCGCGGACTCGTCGAGGCGGACTTCCGAACCGGCGACCTCGAAGCGCATGAGGGCCAACTCGCCGGCAACAACGACCTGCTTTCGCTCACAAGGCCCGACGTCGTCGCCGACATCCACCGCTCCTATCTCAACGCCGGTGCCGACATCATCTGCACCAACACCTTCAGCTCCACCTCGGTCGCGCAGGCGGAGTACGGCCTCGCCCACCTCGTACGAGACCTCAACCTCGAGTCGGCGCGCATCGCGCGTCGCGTGGCCGACGAGATCACAACGGCCAATCGTCCGCGCTTCGTCGCCGGGGCGATCGGCCCGACCAACGTGACGCTGTCCATGTCCCCTCGGGTGGAGGATCCCGGCTATCGCGCCCTCGACTTCGCAGAGCTCACGGCGGCGTATAGCGAACAGATCATCGCCCTCATCGAGGGTGGGGTCGATCTCCTGCTCATCGAGACGGTCTTCGACACCCTCAACGCCAAGGCCGCGATCGTCGCGGCTCGTCGCGCGCTGGCCGGCCGTTCCGACGCACCCGGGCTCATGATCTCGGGGACCATCACCGACCGGTCCGGACGCACCCTCTCTGGACAGACCGCACGAGCCTTCTGGCAGTCGGTGCGCCACGGCGACCCGGTGAGCATCGGATTGAACTGCGCCCTCGGCGGCGCCGAGATGCGGCCGCACATCGCCGATCTCGCTGCCGTCGCCGACACCCTGATCTGCGCCTATCCGAACGCCGGTCTGCCGAACGCCCTCGGCGGATACGACGAGGGTCCGTCTGAGACCGCCGGCATCCTCGGTGAGTTCGCCGGAAGCGGACTGGTCAACATCGTGGGTGGATGCTGTGGCACGACACCGACCCACATCGCCGCGATCGCGGCTGCGGTGGCCGACGCGGCTCCTCGCGAGATACCCGAACGTACGAAACACCTCACTCTCTCGGGGCTCGAACCGCTTGAGTTGACCGACGAGATCCCCTTCGTGAACATCGGCGAGCGGACCAACGTGTTCGGATCCGCGAAGTTCCGTCGACTGATCAAGGACGGCGACCACACCGCCGCGGTCGAGATCGCGCGACAGCAGGTGGAGGCGGGCGCCCAAGCGATCGACGTCAACATGGACGAGGGCCTCATCGACTCGGTCGCCGAGATCACCACGTTCCTCCGACTCATCGCCGCCGAGCCCGACATCGCGCGCGTCCCCGTCGTCGTCGACTCATCGCGCTTCGAGGTGATCGAGGCCGGACTCGCCTGCCTCCAGGGCAAATCGGTGGTGAACTCGATCTCGCTGAAGGCGGGCGAGGAGGAGTTCCTCCACCAAGCCCGGATCTGCCGCGATCACGGCGCCGCCGTGATCGTGATGGCCTTCGACGAGGACGGCCAAGCCGACACGGTCGAGCGGCGCGTGGAGATCTGCCGCCGGGCCCACCGCCTGCTCACCGAGGAGGTCGGGTTCGCCGAGGAAGACATCATCTTCGACCCGAACATCTTCGCCGTCGCGACCGGCATCCCCGAGCACGACCGCTACGGGCTCGACTTCATCGAAGCCACCGCGGAGATCCTCCGCTTCGCCCCTAGGTCGAATGTGTCCGGCGGAGTATCGAACCTGTCGTTCTCCTTTCAGGGCAACAACGTGGTCCGCGAGGCGATGCACTCGGTCTTCCTCGTTCACGCGATCCGCGCCGGGATGCGCCTCGCGATCGTCAACGCCGGCCAGCTCGCCCTCTATGACGACCTCGACCCGCACCTTCGCGAGCTGTGCGAGGACGTCGTCCTCGCCCGACGACCCGATGCTGCCGAGCGTCTTCTCGAGGAGGCGATCTCGTTCCGGGACGCCGCGGTCGGAGAGGCTGAGTCGACGGCCGCCGAGTGGCGTGGCCTCCCGGTCGCCGCCCGTCTCGCCCACGCGCTGCGTCACGGCATCAGCGAGCACATCGAGGCCGATGTCGAGGAGGCTCGCCTCGCCGCCTCCCATCCGGTCGAGGTCATCGAAGGCCCGCTGATGGACGGCATGAATGAGGTGGGTGACCTCTTCGGAGCCGGACGGATGTTCCTGCCTCAGGTCGTGAAATCGGCCCGCGTCATGAAGCAGGCCGTCGCGCATCTGACCCCGTACATCGAGGCAGCCCGGGTCGATGCCACTGAGGAGGATCGCTCGGTTGGCAGCGGAGCGCGCGTCCTGCTGGCCACGGTCGCCGGCGACGTCCATGACATCGGGAAGAACATCGTCGGGGTGGTGCTCGGCTGCGCCGACCACGAGATCATCGACCTCGGCGTCATGGTCGACACCCAGACGATCCTCGACACCGCCTCGGAGCGCCAGGTCGACATCATCGGCCTCTCCGGGCTCATCACCCCGTCGCTCGATCAGATGGTGGGCGTCGCCCGGGAGATGGAGCGCCGAGGGATGGACACTCCCCTCCTCATCGGCGGAGCCACCACAAGCCGTCTACACACCGCGCTACGCATCGCGCCGGCGTACACCGGGGGCCCCGTCGTGCACGTCGCCGATGCCAGTCGCGCGTCCGGGGTGATCAGTGCGCTCGCAAACCCCGAGCGACGGGTCGCCTTCCTCGCCGAACTCGGAGCCGACTACCAGCGGGTGACCGATCGCTACGCCCAAGCCGAGACTGAGCGGCGCCGCCTCGACCTCGACTCGGCAAGAGCCAATGCCGCCCGACTCCACTTCAACGCCGACACGATCACCACCCCCACGTTCACCGGTCATCGAACGGTCCGAGCCGATGTCGCCACGCTGCGCTCCTACATCGATTGGTCTCCCTTCCTCACCACCTGGGGGGTTCGCGGCAGGTACCCCGACGTGATGGACGACCCAGAGCTCGGCGAAACAGCTCGGTCCCTCATGGCCGACGCCGAGGCGATGCTCGATCGAATCATCGGCGAGTCGTGGTTCTCCCCTGTGGCGGAGGTCGGCTTCTGGCCCGCCCGTTCAGCGGGGGACGACATCGAGGTACTCGGCGACGACGGTGCCGTGCTCGAGGTCCTGCACGGCCTCCGTCAGCAACTCGAGAAGTCGCCGACCTCTCACCGGCCGAACCTGTGCATCTCCGACTTCATCGCGCCCGCGGAAGCCGGAGTCATCGACCACATCGGCGCGTTCGTCGTGACGGTCGGACCGGAGGAGAACGACATCGCCGACCGCTTCGCCGCCGAGGGCGACGACTACTCGTCGATCATGGTGAAAGCGCTCGCCGACCGGCTCGCCGAGGCCTGGGCGGAGTACCTGCACCTCCTCGTGCGCCGGGATCTCTGGGGATACGCACCCGACGAGTGCCTCACCACCGACGAATTGATCTCGGAGGCCTACCGAGGCATCCGGCCGGCCCCGGGCTATCCCGCGCAGCCCGATCACTCCGAGAAGGAGACGATCATGCGGCTCCTCGACGCTGAACGGACCGTCGGGGTAAGCCTGACGGAGTCGTGGGCGATGTGGCCGGGGTCGACCGTCTCGGGGCTCTTCCTCGCTCATCCCGATGCCGTCTACTTCGGCGTCGGTCGGATCACCCGGGAGCAAGTCGAGGATTACAGCGTGCGCAAGGGCCTGACGCTCACCGACACCGAGCGGATCCTCGCCCCGGTGCTCGCCTACGAACCCGAGTAGGGCCGCTCAGGCCTCGTACTCGTGCTCGGCGCTCGGATAGCGACCCGCCTCGACGTCCTGACGGAAGGCGACCGCCGCCTCGTGCAGGGTTCCGGCGAGATCGGCGTAGCGCTTCACGAACCGAGGGATGCGCCCCGTCGTCAGGCCGGCCCAATCACTCCACACCATCAATTGGCCGTCGCAGCCCGGTCCGGCGCCGACGCTGATGGTCGGAATCGAGAGCTCCGCGGTCACCTCGGCGGCCACGGAGGAGGGCACCATCTCGAGAACCACCGCGAACGCTCCCGCCTCCTCGACAGCGCGCGCATCGGCGAGAAGGTCGGCCGCGGCCTCACCGCGGCCCTGAATGAGATGACCGCCGAGGCCGTGCTCGCTCTGCGGGGTGAATCCGACGTGACCCATGACCGGGATGCCCGAGGTGACGATCCGACGGATCTGCTCGGCGCTGCGCCGGCCTCCCTCAAGCTTCACCGCGTGGGCGGAGGTCTCCTTCATGAACCGCATCGCGGTCCGTAGCGCCTCCTCCGGCCCGTTCTCGTAGGAGCCAAAGGGCAGATCGGCCACCACCAGGGCGCGGCGAGCCGCTCGCGCGACCGCTCGGGTCAGCGGGATGAGCTCATCGACGGTGACCGGAAGCGTCGTGTCGTAGCCGAACACGATGTTGCCCGCGGAGTCGCCGACGAGCAGGAAGTCGATACCGGCCCGGTCGAAGATCCCGGCCGTGAGGAAGTCGTAGCTGGTCAGCCCGGTGATCCGGATCCCCTGCTCCTTGGCCCGAGCGAAGTGCCGGACGCGGACGCGTTTTTGCCCGTCGTCGGAGCCCGTCGCGCCGCCGTAGGCGGGGATCTCCCCCATGGCCTCGTCGCCCGTCATGACGACACGCTATTGGGAGGGGGGCACATCGGCGACGGGCGACCAGACCCTTCACGTTCGCACGAGGTCCTTGCGCTCGGCGCTGGGGCCGACAAATATGTCCGTACATGAACGTCCTACCGGATCAACTCCCCTTCTGGATCGCCGGTCCCCTCCTCGGGCTCCTGGTAGTCGGCCTCTTCGTGGTCGCCAACCAGCCCCTCGGAGCATCCGGCGCCTATCTGCAGACGATGAAGGCAGCGAAAGGCGACACCGACACCGTGAGTTGGCGGGTCTGGTATTTCGGCGGAATCTTCGTCGGGGGCGCCCTGGCCACCATCCTCGGTCCCGGTATCGAGATCCGCCGCGGGTACGACGCGATGTCGAACGCTGGTTGGTCACCGATCTTCATCGCGATCGTCGTCCTCGCCGGAGCGATCGTCATGGGCTACGGAGCCCGTATGGCCGGCGGCTGCACCTCTGGACACGGCATCTGCGGAACTGCCCAACGCTCACCCGCGTCGTGGGCGTCCACCGCGACCTTCATGGCGACCGCCGTCGTCGTGACCGGAATTCTCACCCTTCTCACGGGGGGTGACCTCTGATGGGAAACCGAATGAACCTCGTCGGCGGCCTCTTCGGGGCCGGATTCGGCTTCGTGCTCGCCGCAGCCCGGCTCCATGAGTACGACACCATCCACGAGACCCTCAAGTTCGAGAGCCCGTACGTGTTCGGCCTGATGGGTTTCGCCATCGGCATCTCGTTGCCGCTCCTGTGGATCCTCGAGCGTCGACAGGTCGAGACCGTCTACGGCGGCCGCCTGACCCTCTCTCGCTCGCGCATCGAGCGCCACCACATCGTCGGTGGCGCCCTCTTCGGAGCGGGCTGGTCGATAGCGGGAACCTGCCCGGCGCCCGCGCTCGCCATGCTCTCATCGGGCGCCACCTACGGCGCGGTCGCCGTGGTCGGGCTGTTCATCGGACTTTGGCTGCGGGATCGCCAGGTGGCGGCAGGAGCCACAACGCCGTCGATCGGTGACGGAGAGCACCGAGATCTGCGGACCACACCGCTCGGCTCCTAGGCCGCGCTCAGCGCTCGTAGAGCGCCGGTCGCTCCGCGCGGGGGATCTCGACCCGCTCACCACGCGATACGGCTTCGACGAGTTCCCCAGCCACCACATTGGCCATCAACCCGTCCCAGGCCGACGGGCCGGTGGCCCCTCCCGCCGAAGCTGCAGCGACCCATGCCGTCAACTCGGTGAGATAAGCCGCCGAGAAGTGCTCGGGCCAGTTCGCCGACACCTTCGCCACTCGGGCGCCTGACGACCACATATCGACCGCCGAACCCTCGCTTGTTCGCGCCGTACCCTCCGAACCGATCACCTCGGCGACCACCCGATACCCGTAGGCGGACGACACGTTCACGTCGAGGAGCGCCACTGCTCCTCCCGTCAAGTCGAGGCGCGCGGCCACAAACCTCACCGCGCCCGCATCGACCCCGGGCGATCCGGCTGCGAAGGGAACCGCGCTCGCCGACACCGCCTCGACCTCCGCCCCCGAGAGGAAGCGGGCCGAGTGGATGTCATGGATCATCGACTGGGTGATCACCCGTTCGGCCGACACCCCCGGAGCCCACGGAGCCGGGTTGACGTGCGTGGAGCGCACAGCGACCACCTCTCCGAGCGCTCCGGAGAGCCGGAGAGCTGCCAGCGAGGCGTGCCCATCGTCGAACTCGCGCATAAACCCCACCTGGATCAGCCGGCCTCCGTGGGCGACCTCGGCATCGACTACCGATCGGGCATCGGCGACCGTGGTGGCGAGCGGCTTCTCGCACAGGCACGGCTTGCCCGCTCGGACCGCCGCGACCGCGAATCCCGCGTGCGAATCATCCGGGGAGGCAATGACTACAGCGTCGACGCCGGGAGCGGCGATGAGCCCCATCGGGTCATCGAACTCGTCGGCACCCACCGCCTCCGCGACCGCGCGGCGGCGACCGGCATCGGGATCGCTCACGGCGACCACCCTCGCCGACCCGATCCGCTCGCTCAGCAAACGGGCGTGCACCTCGCCCATCATCCCGGTACCGATCACACCGACCCGTAGAGCGCTCATGCGCGCCTGCCGACAACCACCGTGTCGAGCGCGATCGCCGCGGAGCCATCCGCCGCGATAACCGGCCGCTCAGCCACCTCCGCCCGATCGATGGCCAAGCCCACCGGCTCCAGAGCGGCGAGAACACCGGGAACCGTGGTCAGCACCTCCGCCATCTGGGGTCCACCGGTGCCGCGCTCCAGGTTCTCGACGTCATGACCCACCACGACGAGCCGGCCTCCCGGCGCCACCGCGCGAGCGGCGCCCTCGATGATCAGCGGCAGTTCGGCCTCCCCGAGGTGCAGATACACGATCAACACCAGGTCATAACCCTCCGATGCCGGGACATAACTCGTCAGGTCCGCCACCTCGGTCTCGAGTCGAACCCCGCGCGCTTGGGCGGACCTGCGTGCCTTGTCGATACCGACTGATGAGAAATCGACGGCAGTGACCTCCCAGCCGCGCTCCGCGAGCCAGAGCGCGTTGCGACCCTCGCCGGCAGCGAGATCCAGCGCTCTCCCCGGCGCGAGCGGAGAGCAGATCTCCTCGATGAACACGTTCGGTCCCGCCGACCACACGAGATCGGTTCCGGCGTATCTCTCATTCCAACCGGCGGCATCCATACCCACTCCTCAGCGACCCGGCCGCATCCGCGACCCCCTCGACATCGCCGACGGTAGTGGCGAGCCCCGACACGCACGGACTCAGGCGTGACCGGTGACCGCCGAGACCGGATCCGGGGGCTCCGCTGCCACCGTAGGTCCGCGACGAGCCCGCCACTCCGGTCCAGCGAGCACCAGGGCAGCCACGACCAGGATCGTCATGAGCACGGCGCAGACGAGATACGCGACAAGGCGACCATGGAACTCGTAGAGCCAACCGGCGAGCACCGCGACAACTCCCGCGGTGAGCGTCTGGAAACCACCGAGAAGGCCCTGCGCGCTCGCGTGCCGCGAATCGGGCGTCACCATGCCCACGGCGACCCCGGTGCTCGAGACGGTGAGACCGTCACTCACCGCGTGGACCATGCAGACCACGAAGATCAACACAGCCGTCGGCATGACTCCGTAGAGCGCCATGAACAACGCGCCGAGGAGAAGGCCAAGAGGACCGAGCCGGAACGGGCCAACCCGCTGGGCAAGCCGGCCACCGAACTCCCCGAGGAAGATCAGCGGCAACGCGAACAAGGTGATACCGAGGTTCGCCAGCCACTCACTCGCACCGAGGTCGTCGAGCACCACCGCCCACAGCGCGTCGAAGGTACCGATCATCATGAAGAGCGCGCCGCCCATGCACATGGCTCCCACCAGCGGTCGAATCGAGAGCAGATCGAGCGCGAGACGCGACTCACGACCGCTCGGCACCGACTCATCGACCCGCACTCGAGCAACCAGAGGCAGACAGGCCAGGCTCGCGACCGAGATCACGATGAACGGCGCCTCGATCCCAAGCGGGCCGACGAGCAGGGCCGAGATCGCCGGTCCCGCGGCGAAACCGGCGACGTCAGCGGCCAGCAACAGCCCGAGATTGTCCCCAAGCCGCTGCGGGTCACCCAAAATGACGATTCGCCGTATCGCCGGCATGGTCATGCCGAGACCGATTCCCGAGATGAATCGCCCGGCCAACAGCACCGTCAGCGTGGACCCGAATCCGAGCAGGAGCAGTCCGACGACGTTGACGACAAGACCGAGGAACACGAGCCGCCTCGCGTGTCCTCGATCGGCGATCGGCGCGAGGAGTATCTGGCTGAGGAACGACGAGCCGAACCCGATCCCGACGATGAGCCCGAGACGGCTCTCGCTTATCCCGTACTCGAACCGGAAGTCGTCGAGCACGGTGAACATCACCCCGTAGCCCGAAGCCATGATCGCGGTGAGAAGACCGAAGGTGAGCACCCGGGCCCGGGTCATCACCGGGGCAGGGGCTGCGAGGGTCACCAGCGGAGACTAATGGTCGAGGTCCGGCTCACCGGATGCGGATGCTCAAGCACGTGACACATCCCTCGAGCCGGATGAACTCGGAGATGTCCACCTCAATCACGTTGAGTCCGCGATCACGGAGCATCCGAGCGGTTTCGGGCGCGGAGTGGGCCATCAGCACCGTGCGGTCATCGATCACCACGACATGGGCGCCGTCCTCCTCAGGCACCGCGATGAACCGCTCGAAGGCATCCGGATCATCGACGAGCGGCTCGAAGCCGATGACCGTCCCATCGGGCAGAGCCGTCACGGCCGACTTGAGGTGGAGGACGCGACTGACCGGCACCCCCACCACTTCCCATCCCCTCGGAGCGAGCAGTCGAGCGAGTTCGTCCACTCCCTCAGCGTCGGTTCGACCCCCGATTCCGACGTAGGCGCGTTTCCCGATCTTCAGCACGTCGCCACCGTCGAGGCGACCGGATGCGAGTTCAACCGTCTCGACAGCAGCGAGCCTTCCGAGTGCCATGGCCGTGCCCGCAACCTCGGGCTCGCGGCTCGGCGCTCCCGGTCGGGTGAGAACGGCGAGGCGGTCGAACATCACCGCGGTGTCCTCGACGAACACCGCGTCGGGGCAGTCATCAGCCGGATCGACGCTCATGATCCGCCAACCGAACCCTTTGAGAGCCGCCACGTAGGCCGCCCACTGGGCTCGGGCCCGCTCGAGGTCGATCTCGGTGCGCTCGAGATGGGTCACGATTCCCTCGGCGAGGCGTGGGCCGGGGGCTCTGACGAGCGCCGTCGTCACGCGGTCTCTGAGCTGCACAGGGCCGAGTATGGCCGATCGGTAGTGTCGCCGACGTGGGGACCATGCTCCGGGCGAACCTCGTCGTCGCCTCGGGAACGGCCCTGTCGAGGTTGACCGGGCTCGCCCGAGTGCTCGCCTTCGCCTACGTAATCGGCCAGACCTCGCTCGCCGATGCGTACAAGTTGGCGAACGAGACGCCGAATATCGTCTACGACCTCCTGCTCGGCGGTGTCCTCTCGGCGACCCTGGTGCCGATCTTCACCTCCCTCGGTTGGGGATCCGCTGATTGCGAGGACCCCGCGGCGCGACGCCGCTCCACCGAAGCGGTCGTGACCGCCGCGGTCGCGGGAGTCGTGGTTGTGACCGTGTTGGCCGTCGCGATGGCACCGTGGATCTTCCGGTTGTACAGCCTCTCCATCGGCGATGGAGTCGACCCTGAGGTGTTCCGCTCTACCGGCACCACCCTGGCGCGCTTCTTCCTGATCCAGATCCTCTTCTATGGCCTGACCGGGATCGCCAATGCGCTCTTGAACAGTCGCCGGAGGTTCCTCGCCGCGTCCTGGTCGCCTGTCGCCTCGAACCTGGTCATCATCGTCAGCCTGCTCACCCTGCCCGGAGCCGGTTCGCGGGCCTGGCAACTCTCCGAGGTGGCCACCGACGGTCGCCTCCGACTGACACTCGGTCTCGGCGCGACCGTGGGGATCGCCACGATGGCCGTGATCGTGGTTCCCGCGGTGTGGAGGTCCGGGGTCCGCCTGCGCCCCCGACTCGACCTCGGGGATCCCGCCGTTCGACGACTCGCCGCCATGAGCGGCTGGACGCTCGGCTTCGTCCTCGCCAACCAGGTGGCCCTCGTGGTCGTTCGGAACCTCGCCGAACCTGGTTCCTCCCTCGCCTCGGCCTACTTCGACGCCTTCACCTTCTTCGTCCTCCCCCACGGGCTCCTCGCCGTCTCCGTCGCGACGACGTTCCAACCCGAGTTGGCCTCGGCGGTCGCCAAACGAGACCGAGACGCCTTCGCGGAGCGGTTCTCGACCGGCCTCCGAGCGATCATCGCGTTGACCGCTCCGGCCGCGGCGCTCATCTTCGTGCTCCGCCAACCGCTGATCAGCGGCCTTATGGAGCGGGGGCGCTTCGACGACGTCGCCGTCACCAACACCACCGAGGCGCTCGCTGGGCTCTCACTCGGCTTGGTCGGATTCAGCGTGTACCTCTTCTCTCTTCGCGGCTACTACGCGCATCACGACACCCGCACCCCATTCGTGCTCAACGTCGGCGAGAACCTCGCCAACATCGTCTTCGCGCTCCTGCTCGTCGGGCCACTCGGCGTCCTCGGCCTTGGGCTCGCCCACTCGGTGGCGTACGCATTGGCGGCGATCGCCGCGCTCCTCGTGCTCGGCACGCGTGTCGGGCGTCCCCTCGTCAGTGAACTGACCGGAACGCTGTGGCGGGTCGGGCTCGCCGCCCTGCTCGCCGCCGAGGTGGCCTGGGTTCTCAGCCGGGTTCTCGACACCTCGTCACCGACAGCGAGCCTGCTCGCCACAGCGACCGCCGGAATCGGCGGCCTCCTCGCCTACCTCCTCGGTCTCATCCTGCTTCGCTTCTCGGGCGCACGAGAGAGCCTCAACCGGGCAGTACGACGAGGTCGTCGCGATGGATGACCTCATGGGTCATCCCAGCCGGTAGGTCGGCTGTTCTCCGACCGACCACTCCCCGTAGGTCGGACGCTGAGGCGGCCACCATGCCACGGGCGAACACCACGCCACCCTGATCGGCCACCTCAACGGTGCTGCCGTTCTCGAACTCCCCCGTGACGCTCACGACTCCAGCCGGCAGGAGGCTGGTGGAGCGGGTGGAGATCGCTGTGCGAGCCCCGTCGTCGACGGTGATGCGACCCCCCACCTCGGCGGCGAAGGCGATCCAGAGCTTGCGGGCCGGCAGGCGGCGATCGTGGGCGTCGAATGTGGTCCCGACCGCGGTGCCGGCGACCGCGTCGACGAGCACCCCGTCTCGCGAGGCGCGGGCGATCACCGTGCGAACACCCGACCAGGAAGCGATCCGGGCAGCGGACAACTTCGAGGCCATACCGCCGGAGCCACGTCCACTCCCGCCTGATGAGGTCGCGATCGCAAGTAGCGGATCGTCGGCGGCGACTCGTGTCACCAGACTGGCCGAGGCATCAGCGCGAGGGTCGGCGGTATGAAGCCCATCGAGATCGGTGAGGAGCACCAGCACGTCAGCCGACAGGTTGTGGGCGAGCAGCGCGGCGAGGCGATCGTTGTCGCCATAGCGGAGCTCGGTGGACGCGATCGCATCGTTCTCGTTGACCACCGGCACACATCCGAGTTCGAGGAGACGACCGAGGGTCTGGCGAGCGTGCAGATACTGCGTGCGGTCGACGAAGTCATGAGGGTCGAGAAGCACCTGCGCCCCGATGAGGTCATGACCCTCGAGCACCTCGTTGTAGACCTGCATCAGCCTGGCTTGCCCGACCGCGGAGACGGCCTGCAGCGTCTCCATGTCACTCGGGCGGGAAGGGAGACCAACGGCGGGAACACCGGCGGCGACAGCGCCTGAGGACACGACGACGACATCGTGCCCATCGCGTCGCAGCCGGGCGACATCAGCGCAGAGCGCGACGATGGCATCCCGGTCGACACTGCCAGAGTCGGTGGTGATCGAGGAGGTGCCGATCTTGGCGACGACCCTCATCGCGAGCCTCCGATATCGCTTCGGTACTCGAAGCTGAACTCCCCAATCCAAATGACGTCGCCATCGGCGACCCCGGCTCGCGTCAGCATCCGGTTGACGCCGAGACGCTCGAGGCGCTCATCGATGTAGGCGAGCGCCTCCGCAGTGGTGACATCGTTCAGGGCCACCACCCGCTCAACATCGCGACCGACGAGCCGAAACTCGCCGTCATCGATCCGCTCAACCGCGGCACCGGTCGCCTCCGGCCGGAGGACGACGACACCCTCACGCTCGGGGAACTCGGATCGCGCCTCGTGGACCAGCGAGGCCATCCGGCCGACGAGTTCGCGCACGCCCGCACCGGTGACCGCCGAGACGATCGGGCCGTCCCAACCGAGGCGCTCGAGTTCCTCGGGTTGCACGGCGTCGGCTTTCGTGCCGACGATCAGTCGGGGACGCTCGAGCAGTTCGGGCCGATAGGCGCCGAGTTCGGCGAGCAACGTCTCCTCCTGCTCGGCCGGGCTCACGCCCTCGACGGAGGCAAGGTCGAGCATGAGGCAAAGCACTCGGGCTCGTTCGATGTGGCGTAGGAAGCGGTGGCCGAGTCCTCGACCCTCGCTCGCGCCCTCGATGAGTCCGGGGATGTCGGCGACGACGAACTCGGTGCCCTCGTCGATCGAGACCACACCGAGGTTCGGGCTGAGCGTCGTGAACGGATAGTCGGCGATCTTCGGTTTCGCCGCCGAGATGACGCTGATGAGCGTGCTCTTGCCGGCGTTCGGAAAGCCGACGAGGGCGACGTCGGCCATGAGCCGGATCTCGAGTTTGAGCCATCGCTCCTCGCCGTGCTCGCCCTGCTCGGCGAAGGTCGGCGCGCGGCGTCGATTCGACAGGAACCGGGCGTTTCCTCGACCGCCGCGACCGCCGGCGACGGCCATCCAGCGGTCGCCGTGGGAGTAGAGCTCGGCGAGGGTCTCACCGGAGTACATGTCGGTCACCACGGTGCCCTCAGGAACGGTGATCTCGAGGCTCTCCCCACGGCGACCGTGCAGGTCCTTGCCTTTGCCGTGCACGCCGTTGCTCGCACGCCGGTGGGGGTGGTCGCGGAACGCGAGGAGTGAGGCGACGTTGTGATCAGCCACCAGCCAGACGTCGCCGCCGTCGCCTCCGTCACCGCCGTTAGGACCGCCGTTGACCACCGGCCCCTCGCGGCGGAACGACACACAGCCGGCCCCGCCGTCGCCGGCGCGGACGTTCAGCTGGGCCTCGTCGACGAAATCCGACACGGCAGCACGCTACCGAGGGTGCTCTCGGGAGCGTTGCACCCGAGCCCTAGGGTGGTGTCGTGGATTCGACCACACCCCCCTCACCCTCCGTCGAACGGCCGGTCGACGAGCAGTCCGCCGAGCGGGCCGCCCGCTGGGCGTCCACCATGGCCGGGCACCGGGTCGACGGCGTAGCGCTGGCGCACGCCGATTCGTGGGCGGCCACCGGCACCCGTACCGTTGTCGACCGCGTGGCCCGCGAGGACGCGGAAGCCGAGCATCTCGCGCCGCACGCCACGCGAGCCATCGGGTCAGGCGACCGAGTCCGCGCGGAGGAGCCCGATCCATTCCGCACCTGCTTCGAGCGAGACCGCGACCGCATCCTGCACGCGTCGGCATTCCGGAGGCTCGCCGGCAAGACCCAGGTGTTCGTCTTTCCCGACGATCATCAGCGAACCCGTCTCACCCACGCCCTCGAGGTCGCGCAGATCGCCCGCTCGGTGGCCTCCGCGCTCGGACTCAACGTCGCCTTGGCCGAGGCCATCGCCCTCGGCCACGACTGTGGTCACGGTCCGGGCGGCCATGCCAGCGAGGACGCCTTCGGCATCTATCTCAACGACGGCTACGACCACGCCGTGTGGGGTGCCGACGAGACGCTCGTGCCACTCAACCTGTGCTCCGAGACCCTCGACGGCATCAGGAACCACTCGTGGAGTCGCCCCGCTCCCGGCACCCCCGAAGGGGAGGTCGTGTCATGGGCTGATCGCATCGCCTATGTGTGCCACGACTTCGAGGATGCGGCGGCTTCTGGCGTGGTCTCCCCGGAGATGCTTCCAGCCGTCGTCGCCGACCGCTGCGGGTTGAGTCGGTCGTCCCAGCTCGGAGCGTTCGTTCGCGGCATGGTCGACGCCACGGCTGAGACCGGGCGGATCGGCATGACGAGCCCGATCGCCGAGGCGCTCGCGGAGTTCCGCCGATTCAACTACGAGAACGTCTATCTCCGCCCCGAGTCACGCGTCCAAGCTGACGCGGTGATCTCGCTGCTGCGAGCCCTCGTCGAGCATTACGCGGGGCATCCCGACGCGCTGCCGGCAGCGTTTGTCGCCGAGCGGGAGGGTCGACACGATCCGGTGAGAACGGCGGTGGCCTGGGTCAGCGGAATGACCGACCGGTTCGCCTGCGATCGAGCGATGGAGTTGCTCGGTTGGCCCGAGGAGCGTCTCCCTCGGGGAATCGACGTCTGAGCGGCGGCCCGTCGAGACCGCGGGCCTCAGACCTCGACGACGTCGACGATCTTGCGACCCTTGCGCTCGCCGAACTTGACCGAACCGTCGATCAGCGAGAA
>JAYQAE010000001.1:3476-58954 GCA_038136655.1 Ilumatobacteraceae bacterium | reverse complement strand
TCAGGCGGTTGATGTGCTCCACCATGTGCACCGGTATGCGGATGGTGCGGGCCTGGTCAGCGATGCACCGGGTGATGGCCTGGCGGATCCACCAGGTCGCGTAGGTGGAGAACTTGAAACCCTTGGTGTGGTCGAACTTCTCGACCGCGCGCATCAGCCCGAGGTTGCCTTCCTGCACGAGATCGAGCAGTTGCACACCGCGGTTCGAGTACCGCTTGGCGATGCTCACCACCAGGCGCAAGTTGGCCTGGGTGAGCTCACTCCGCGCCCGCTCCCCCATGGTCACCTGACGGGTCAGCCGACGGACCTCCGCTGGGTCGTCGACTCCGGCATCGATCGACGCGGCAGCCGCGGCTCCCTGCTCTACCAGTTGGGCGAGCCGACGCTCCTCCTCGACCGTCAGCAGATCGACGCGTCCGATATCGCGGAGATACATCCGAACGCTGTCACCCCCGCCTTCCTCGCCGCGACCGCGTCGACTGCGGCGACTTGTTCTGCGCCGGTCAAGAAGACGTTCGTCGTCGGGCTCGACCCCGCCCGACGGAGTGTCATCGTGATCGACGCGCTCATCGATCTCGATGCCGAGCGCCGCGAGCGCCCCCGTGATCACCCCGAGGTTGTCCTCGTTGAGCTCCACCTCGCGGAAGACGTGCGCGATCCGGTCGGCTTGTATCGATCCGCTCGCCCGACCCAGTTCAACGAGCTCGCTCCATTCCACCTCGGACACACCAGCCAGTGGGGTCGGCCCCGCCGCCGATGCGGATACCGACGGTGACACCTCGCTCACGAGGCACCGCCAGACTGAGGCGACGACGGGGAATCCATCGATCCGGTTGGGTCCCTCTCGGCCAGCCAGCCGAGGAGCACATCGAGGGCCTCGCGGCCGCGGTCGGGATCGTGCAGCACCTCAATCAATCGTCGGGCCTCCGTGTCCGCCACGATCCGCGCTGGATCGACGGGCCCACGCAGCGCTCGACGAACCGCCGTGGCGGCCAGATGTCGCACCTCCACCTCCGGATCGATCTCAAGATCGACAATCGCGGCCCGCTCCAAGATCTCGCGGGCCTCCGGATCAGCCGCGGCAAGGGCGCCGTGCAGATCGCCGGGGTTGGCGGCGATCGCGTCGAAGGCCCGACGATTGACCTCGTCGAGGAACAGTTCACCAACGAGGATCGGCGCCACCTCATCCCACGACTGGACGAGAGCGCTCAACACCGCGAATTCGGCGGTGTCTCGGTGCCGTGCCGTGCCTGACGGCCTCGGAGCCTCCATCTGCGGACGGCGGGTACCACGCTCGGCGATCTTCACGAGATCACCGACCGCGAGGCCGAGTTGCGTCGCGACCTGGCCTGCGTAGATCTTTCGGACATTCACGTTCGGGTGCTCGTTCACCACCGCCATGGCTCGCTCACCGGCCCGCACGCGCTGCTCGGGGGTGTCGGCCGGCTGAGCCTGCAGCACCCGATCGAGTCGGAAAGCGAGAAACGGCATGGCCGAGTCGATGCTCGCGGCGAGCGCCTCCGGGTCGTCGAGCGCCAGATCTCCCGGGTCGCGACCGCCGGGAAAGCGCGCCACCGACACCTCGATGTCGTACTTCTGCTCCCATTCGTAGAAGCGCTCGGCGGCACCCTGGCCGGCGGCGTCGGCGTCGAAGGCCAGCACCACGCGCGAGGTGTAGCGCTTGAGGAGACGCACATGCTCCTCGGTGAATGCGGTGCCACAGGTGGCGACCGCGATCGGGAGACCGCTCGAATGGAAGCCGATCACGTCGGTGTAGCCCTCGCACACGATCGCGCGGTTCTGCCGCACGATTTCGCTCTTTGCCCAGTTCAAGCCGTAGAGGGTGCGTGACTTCGTGTAGATCGGCGTCTCCGAGGAGTTCTTGTACTTCGCCGGATCATCGGAGCCGGGCAGGATCCGCCCACCGAGCGCGACCGCTTCACCGTTCTCATCGAAGATGGGGAAGATCACCCGCGCGCGGAACGAATCTTGGAGGCGTTGGCGACGGTTAACGAAGGCGAGGCCCGTCGCAATCAGATCGTCGCGAGGAGCATCGAGCGCACCGGAGAGCACATCCCAGTCGTCGGGGGCCCACCCGAGGCGAAAGGTGCGAGCGGTCTCACCGGCGAGTCCACGAGCTCGGAGATAGTCGCGCGCTGGCCGAGCATCCGCTGAGTTCAGCAGCCGGTCGTGATACCAGTCGACAGCCGAGCCCATCGTGGCCACCAGTCGTTTGCGCCGGGCCCTTTCCTTGGACTGGCCGGTCGACGTGTAGTTCAGCTGGATGCCGAGTCGACCGGCGAGATGCTCGACCGCCCCGACGAAGTCGGTGTGCTCGATCGACTGGACGAAGTTGAAGACGTCACCGGCAGCGTCACAGCCGAAGCATTTGTAGCGACCGGTCTCCTCGCGGACGTTGAACGAGGGCGTCTTCTCGCCGTGGAACGGACACAGACCGACCCAGTTTCGGCCGGCGCGCTTCAGTTGAACGTGCGCTCCGACAACATCGACGATCGAGGCGGCTGAGCGGATGCGCTCGATGTCGTCATCCGCGATTGCCATGGGCCGAATCTAGTTCTCAGCCACCGCGTCCATCAGCGGCGAGAACGCCGCGGAAACCGGTCATTGACGGCCGAGGAGGCCACCGAGCGCGCCACCCGACGGACCGGACCCACCACCGACGGCGGCGGAGATCCACCCGAGCAACTCATTCGGGTTGCGGGTCTGCGTCCACACTCGGCCGGGTCCCGTGAAATCGAACACGAGCCCCTCACCGCTCTTCACGGTCTGCACGAGTCCACCCGACGCCTGTCTGATCTGCATGCCAATCGACTCGGTGTAGGCCACCATGTGGCCGGTGTCGACGGTGAAGTGCTGGCCCGCCTCGAGATTCCACACCTCGAGCGCGCCGTAACAACTGAACACGACCTGCCCTGAGCCAGCTGCGCGCAGGATGAATCCACCCTCGGAACCGAAGAGGTTTCGGAAACCGCCCCACTTGGTGTCGATCTCGATGGTTTGCTCATTCGCCAACCAGGAGCCCTTGGAGATGAACAGCGCCGAGTCGGGAGAGACCGAGTGGACGGTGATGTCACCGGGCAGGCGCGCCGCCACATCGACGAATCCACCTTCTGCGGGTGCCGTGTAGGTGGACACGAAGAAGCTTTCGCCACCGAGCGCAGCGCGCTTCAACGACTTCATCACGCCGCCCTCAGCCCGCGATCGCAACTCGACCCCGGCCGACATGGCCATCATCGCCCCCGACTCGACTCGAGCCGACTCGCCTCCCTGCATCTGTAGGCGGGCGACTCCGTAGGCGGGGGTGTGACGGGTGGTGATCTCCATGGGGTCATCCTGCCACGGCCCACTCGGGGCCGTGGCTCAGATCACTTCTGGGAGTCGCTGGAGCCGACGATGGCCTGCGCCGCGGCGAGCCGGGCGATCGGCACACGGAACGGCGAGCAGCTCACGTAGTCGAGACCGAGTCGGTAGAAGAGTTCGATCGACTCGGGATCGCCACCGTGCTCACCACACACACCGAGCTTCAGATCGGGCTTGGTGGACCGGCCGCGCTCGGCTCCGAGGCGGACGAGATCGCCGACGCCGGACTGGTCGATGGTGTCGAACGGGTTCCGCTTGAGCAGACCCTGCTCGAGGTAGGCGGGCATCATCCGGCTCTCGACGTCGTCGCGGCTGAACCCGAAGGTCAACTGGGTGAGGTCGTTCGTGCCGAACGAGAAGAAGTCCGCGGCCTCGGCGATCTCGTCGGCGCGCACCGCGGCCCGCGGCGTCTCAACCATGGTGCCGATCGAGATGTGCGGCTTCCGGCGCATGCCCTTGAGCGCGGCATCGACCTCCTCTTGGACCCAGGAGCGGGCGAGCGCGAGCTCCTCACGGGTGACCGTGAGCGGGATCATGATCTCGACGATCGGGCGACCCCCCGCCTCGCGCAGCTTGGCGGCGGCGTCGAGGAGAGCGCGCACCTGCATGGCGTAGAGACCCGGCTTGATCACGCCGAGCCGGACACCGCGGGTGCCGATCATCGGGTTGTGCTCGGCCCAGGACTCGGCGGCGGCGAGCAGTTTCTGCTCCCGCGAGGAGAGCCCGCGCTTGGCGGCCTTCACCTTCAACTCCTCCACCGAGGGCAGGAACTCGTGCAACGGCGGGTCGAGGAGGCGCACCGTGACCGGGAGACCGTCCATCGCCTCGAGGATCTCTTCGAAGTCGGCCTGCTGAGCCACGCGAAGTTGCTCGAGGGCCTTGGCCTCCTTGCGCGGGGTGTCGGCGAGGATCATCGCGCGCACGATCGGCAGACGATCGGGGGCCAGGAACATGTGCTCGGTACGGCAGAGGCCAATGCCCTCGGCACCCTTCTCGCGGGCGACGGCGGCGTCAGCACCGGTGTCGGCGTTGGCCCGGACAGCGAGACGGCCCTTGCGGATCGCGTCAGCCCAGCTGAGGATGATGTCGTACTCCTTCGGCGGCTTGGCGTTGGCCATCTCGAGGGCGCCCAACATGATCTCGCCGGTGTGACCGTCGATCGAGATCACATCGCCCTGCTTAACGACGGTATTCCCGACGCTGAACTGGCGGCCCTCGATGCGAACCTGCTCGGCACCGACAACAGCCGGGGTGCCCCAGCCGCGGGCGACCACGGCGGCGTGGCTGACCAGCCCGCCGCGGGAGGTCAAGATGCCCTGCGCGACCATCATGCCGTGGACGTCCTCGGGGCTCGTCTCGCTGCGCACCAAAATGACCTTCTCGCCCTTCTTCGCGGCGGCCTCGGCATCGTCGGCGGTCAGGTAGACGCGGCCAACGGCCGCGCCCGGGGATGCCCCAAGACCCTTGGCGATCGCCGTCGTCTTCTTCGAGAACTGCGGGTGGAGCACCGACTCGAGGTGCTCAGCGGTGACCCGCATGACGGCCTCCTCGCGGGAGATCTTCCAGGACTTGCGCTTCACGCCCTCGGTGCCCTTGGTCATGTCGACCGCCATCTTCAGCGCCGCCGCGCCAGTCCGCTTACCGACGCGGGTCTGCAGCATCCACAAGCGCCCCTGCTCGATGGTGAACTCGGTGTCGCACATGTCGGTGTAGTGCTCCTCGAGTCGCTTGAAGATCTTGAGGAGATCAGCGTGGATCTTCGGGAAGAGACGCTTCATGTCGTCGAGGCCGAGCGTGTTGCGGATACCGGCCACGACGTCCTCACCCTGGGCGTTCACGAGGAAGTCGCCATAGGGGCGGTTCTCGCCGGTCGCGGCGTTGCGGGTGAACCCGACGCCGGTGCTGGAGTTGTCGTCGCGGTTGCCGAAGACCATGGTCTGCACGTTGACCGCGGTGCCGAGCTCGTGGCTGATCTTCTCGCGGACTCGATAAGCGATCGCGCGGGCGCCGTTCCATGAGCGGAATACGGCCTCGATCGCTCCGTCGAGCTGGGCGCGGGGATCCTGCGGGAACGGCGCTCCGGTCGCGCGGCGAACCGCGGTCAGGTACGTCTTGACCAGGCCCTTCAGCACGGCAGCGTCGAGTTCGGCGTCGTTCGAGGTGCCGGCCTTGGCCTTGGCGGCCTCGAGGGGATGCTCGAAGACCTCACCGTCGACGCCGAGCACGATGCGGCCGTACATGGCGATGAAGCGGCGGTACGAGTCGTAAGCGAAGCGCTCATCGCCGGTCACCGAGGCGAGACCCTTCACGCTCGCGTCGTTCAACCCCAGGTTGAGGACGGTGTCCATCATGCCCGGCATCGAGAACTTGGCGCCCGAGCGAACACTGACGAGGAGCGGATCGGCGGCGTCACCGAGACGGCGACCCATCGTCTTCTCGAGCTTGGCCACATGACGGGTCACCTCAGCATCGAGACCCTCCGGCCATCCGCCGTGCATGTAGTCGCGACATGCGTCGGTCGACACCGTGAACCCCGGGGGTACCGGCAGACCGAGCACCGTGGTCATCTCCGCGAGGTTCGCCCCCTTCCCGCCGAGAAGGTCCTTGTAGGACATGGGGGGCTTGCGATGGGCGTGATCGAATGCGTAGACGTAAGGCACGTTTGGCGAGTCTACGAGCGGGCACCGCGGGGAGACCACCGTCGCAACGATCATCTCGAGCGCGTCTCGCGGGTACGGTGCGGCCATGGTCGCCGGTGCTGAAGGCAGGCTCGCGCTCCTCGGATTCCCGGTTCGGGCCACCTCCGGGTTCTGGTTCTTCCTCCTGATCGTCTTCGGTCTCGACCCCGGTCCCGAGGGTCTCGTCCTCGCGATCTCCCTCGCCGTGTTCACCGTGATCCACGAACTCGGTCACGCCCTCGTAGCGCGCCGTCTCGGAGCGGAAGCCTCGATCTCGCTCGGATTCATGGTCGGCTACACCTCGTTCCAACCGGGCCGTCCGATCTCCACCCCGGGTCGGATGGCGCTCTCAGCCGCTGGCCCCACCGCCCACATTGCCGTCGGATGGCTGTGCCTGCTCCCGTGGGCCGCCCACCCCCTCGACGTCGACGCGATCTCGGCGAGCGGTATCGCGACCGCCGTGTGGTGGGCCGGAGTGGTGATCGGCGCGGCCAATCTCATTCCCCTCTGGCCGCTCGATGGCGGGCATCTCCTCTCCCACGCCGTCGGTCCGCTCCTCGGTTCGGCAGCGGTACGAGCGGTGATCGGCCTCAGCGCGATGCTGACCACCGCGGGGATTATCTGGGCGGCGCGGAGCCCCGAGTGGCGCTCACTCGTGGTGGTCGGGGCCCTGCTGCTCTGGTCGCAGGTGTCGGCGCTCCGATTCAGCCGCTGAACGCGCGACCGACCCGCGCGAGCGCGTGCTCACCGGCGACGCTCGTCACCTCGCCCACCTCGGCGCCCTCGCGCAGCACTGGCGATCCAACCTCAGTGCCGACATCGACAAGGAGCCGGACGATCCGTCGGGGAGGCACCGCTCCTCGGGAGTCCATCCGCTCAACGAGTTCCTGCCCCGGGTAGCACCCCTTCGTGAACGAGACCGCCACCTCGGTGAGCCCGGTCTCGGCGGCGAGGGTCTCCCCCGGGATGATCTCACTTCCGAGCGCGGGCCATCCGTCGATGATCCGCGACTGCTCCTCGCTGCTGTCACGTACGCGCTCGGCCGCGGTGATCGTGAACTCAGCCTCCGTCCGCAAACGGAAACGCAACAGACGTGCGACCACCGCCTCCCCGAAGCCTGGGTCGACATCGAGAATGACGCAGTCCTCGGCGGTTCGCGCCACCCCAACGGCGGCGCAGACGCGCCCGTCTGGCTCGAGCACGAGACTGAGCACGCGTTCGCCAGTGGCGAGCGACCCGACGTCTTGGGAGAGTTGACTGTGCAGGTAACGGACCGCGTCGGGTCCGGTCACCTCGATCAGGTCCCTCGGCCCGGGAACCACATACGACGAATCGATCGCGCTCATCGACGTCTCATCCGACGGGCGGCCGGGATCGCGGCGAGGAGCGCGGCCGCCTTGTTGTGGCACTCGAGATCCTCATCTTCCGGGATCGAATCGGCCACCACTCCGGCCCCCGCCTGCAAGGAAGCGGTCGTGCCGTCAGCGCGCACGAACATGGTTCGGATGCAGATCGCGGTATCGAGATTGCCCGACCAATCGAGATAGCCGACCACGCCGGCGTACGGCCCGCGCTTGACGGGTTCGAGCGCATCGATGATCTCCATGGCCCGCACCTTCGGCGCGCCGCTCACCGTGCCAGCCGGCAGCGTCGCCCGCAGCACATCGATCGGGCCGAGTCCCTCGCGAAGGGTTCCCGACACCTGCGAGGTGAGGTGCATGACGTGCGAGTAGCGCTCGAGGGTCATGAACTCGTCGGGTCGCACGGTGCCAAACTCAGCCACCCGACCGACGTCGTTTCGGGCCAGATCGACGAGCATCACATGTTCGGCACGCTCCTTGGGATGCTCGATCAACTCGGCCGCCAGCCGTCGATCGTGCTCATCATCGACGCCGCGACGACGGGTTCCGGCGATTGGGCGGCTGATCACCGTGCGTCCGCGCAATTGCACCATCGGCTCCGGTGACGAGCCGACGAGGGTGACTCCCTCGGTTCGCAGGAAATACATGTAGGGACTCGGATTGACCTGTCGCAACACGCGGTACACGTCGAAGGGATCAGCACCGAGTTCCAGGTCGAACCGCTGGCTGAGCACCACCTGGAAGATGTCGCCAGCGAGGATGTGCTCCTTCGCCACCTCCACCGCCCGCCGGTAATCACCAGCACCCGTCGGTGAGGTCACATCCGGATTCGGTTCGGATGGGTCGGGAGGTTCGGCCGGCGGCTGGGTGAGGGGTTCGGCGAGCCGGGACGCCGCCTCAGCGACCGCCCGTCCTGCGGCCTCCCGGGCGGCGAGCAGGCCGTCCCGATCGAGACCTCCCGTCATGACCGACTCGATGAGCAGGATCCGCTGACGCCAATGATCGAAGACAGCGAGGGAGCCGATCAGACTCATGACCGCGTCGGGCATGCCGTGGTCGTCGGCGGGAACATCGGGCAGGTGCTCGATCTCTCGCACCACGTCGTAGCCGAGGAAGCCTGCGAGGCCACCGAACAGCGGGGGCAGATCCTCGATCTCGGGCGAGGAGTGCGCGGCGAGGAGTTGCTCGAGGGCGACGAGCATTCCTTGATCGGTGGGAAGGTCGACGCCGGGGTCGCCGGAGATCGTCACCCGGCCGTCGCGCAACACGAGGGTTGCCACTGGATCACGGCCGATGAAGGAGAACCTGCTCCAACGCTCACCGTGCTCGACTGACTCGAAGACGAAACCGGGATCGTCGCCGACGAGCTTCATGAAAGCTGAGACCGGGGTCTCCAGATCGGCCAGTACCTCGGTCCACACCGGCACCACCGTGTGTTCGGTGGCGAGTTCGAGGAAGGTTTCCGGGTCGGGATGGAGCTTCATGGCGCCAGTGGGCGGAAGAAACAGGTCCGCTCACCTGTGTGGCAGGCCCCTCGACCGTGCTGAACCACGCCGAACAGCAAGGTGTCGCCATCGCAGTCGTAGCGCGCCCACCGGACCTCCTGGTGATCGCCGCTGGTGTCGCCCTTGCGCCACAACTCCGAACGGCTGCGCGACCAGTAGACCATGCGGCCCTCACTGAGGGTCATCGAGAGCGACTCGGCGTTCATCCAGGCCAGCATGAGCACCTCGCCGGAGTCCACATCCTGCGCGATGGCGGGCACCAGCCCGCGATCATCGAAACGGACCGTGGCGAGCAGATCGTCGGTGGCCGTCACCGGGGTCCAAGTCGTGCCGTGCTCCACGGGTCCAGCCTAGGGAGCCGCTAGAGGTACAGGCCGGTCGACGCCTCAATCCGCTCAGCGGCCACCGCGTGCAGATCGCGCTCGCGCAACATGATCAGGTCCTCACCCTGCACCTCGACCTCGTAGCGGTCGTCCGGCGAGAAGAGCACGAGATCGCCCACCTCAGCGGCTCGAACGTTCTGCCCAAGGGCGACCACTTCCGCCCAGATGAGCCGTTTGGCCATCTGCGCCGTCGCCGGAATGAGGATGCCCCCCGATGAGCGGCGCTCCCCGTCATCGCGGCCGATCCGCACCAGTAGGCGGTCGTTGAGCATCTTGATGGGGAGTTTGTCGGCGGGCGACGTCACGCGGCGAGGGTACCGGCGGTCGGCGCGGACCGTCTTGCCTTGCCCGTCCTACCCCGACCATGTTGCGCGGCCCGTCCAGCTGAGCTCCTTGGCGGCCCCTAGGGTCGGGGACGTGAACCGTCTCGGCGGGGAGACCTCCCCCTACCTCCGCCAGCACCGGGATAACCCGGTCGACTGGTACCCCTGGTCACCGGAGGCCTTCGAGGAGGCCCGACGGCGCGACGTCCCCGTCCTGCTGAGCGTTGGCTATTCGGCGTGCCACTGGTGCCATGTCATGGCGCACGAATGTTTCGAGGATCAGGAAGTCGCCGAGGCGATGAACTCAGGTTTCGTCAACATCAAGGTCGACCGAGAGGAGCGACCCGACGTCGACTCGATCTACATGGATGCCGTCGTCGCCCTCACCGGTCGCGGGGGCTGGCCGCTCACCGTGGTGCTCGATCACGACGCACGGCCGTTCTGGGGCGGGACCTACTACCCGAAGCCGGCGTTCCTCAACTTGCTTCGCGCCCTCGGCGAGGTATGGCGAGACCGGCGGGACGAGTTGGACGCCAACGCCACGGCCCTCGTTGCCGCTGTCGATGCCACCTCCGCGGTATCCCCGAGCGACGGACTTCCCGGGCTCGAGGTGGTGAACGAGGTACTCAACCGACTCGCGGGCGCCTTCGACGCTGACTGGGGTGGCTTCGGACAGGCACCGAAGTTTCCGTCCACCTTCCACCTCGAGTTGATCATGCGGGCGTACATGACCAACGGAGGCGAGGGCGCCGCGACGGTGGCCACCACCACCCTCGACGCGATGGCCTCCGGCGGCATGTACGACCACCTCGGTGGCGGCTTCGCGCGGTACTCCGTCGACCGCGAGTGGCTGGTCCCACACTTCGAGAAGATGCTCTACGACCAAGCCCTACTGATCCGCGCCTACCGACAGGGGTGGTCGCTCTTCCGCCGCGACGACTGGCGCCTCGTGGTGGAGGAGACCGTCGAGTACGTCCTCGGCACGCTCGCCGACCCCGCCGGCGGAATCCACTCGGCTGAGGACGCCGACTCCCTCGCCCCCGACGGCACCTCGGTGGAGGGCTGGTTCTACACCTGGACACCCGAGGAGGTGCGAGCGGTCCTCGGCGACGAGGCCGATGCCCTCCTCGAGTGGTTCGGCATCGACGAGGGCGGCAACTTCGAGGGGCGGAGCATCCCGAACCGCCTCCACGCCCGCGGATCGCTCCAGCGTCCTCCCGCCATCGAAGACGGGCGGCGCCGGCTGCTTGAGGCCCGCTCGCGACGTCCGCGGCCCGGCCGCGACGACAAGGTGCTCACCGAATGGAACGCCTTGTTCGTCTCGGCGTTGCTCGATGCCGCTACCGCCCTCGATCGACCAGATTGGGTGGAGGAAGCCGAGCGCATCGGCCGCTTCCTCGTCAGCGAACTGCGCGCCGAGGACGGCCGATGGCTCCGCTCCTGGCAAGCGGATGGACAGCCGCGGGCGCGCCATGACGCGATCGCCGCCGACCACGCAGCGCTCGTCGACGCCTTCACCCGGCTCGGGGAGGCGACCGGCCGGGCCGAGTGGACCCGTCTCGCCATCGAGACCGCTGACACGATGCTCGATCAGTTCTGGGATCCCGAGAACGGGGGTCTCTTCACCACCGCTAACGATGCCGAGCAACTCGTGGTGAGGCAAAAGGACGTGCACGACCAGGCCGTACCGTCGGCCAACTCAACCGCGGCCCTCGCGCTCATCCGGCTCGGAGCGTTGACCGGCGACCAGCGCTACGCGAACCATGCCGATCGCATCCTCATGCTGCTCGGAGCCCTCATCGAACGGGCTCCGACGGCCTTCTCCAACGCACTCGCCGCCCTCGAGGTCAGGCACCGAGGGATCACCGAGGTCGTCATCCCCGGCGAACACCCCGAACTCGTCAGGGTGGCCAAGGCGGTGTGGCGGCCCGACATGGTGCTCGCCTGGGGTGAGCGATTCGATTCTCCGCTCTGGGAGGGCAGAGAGCCGGGCTTCGCCTACGTCTGCCGCGACCGGGTCTGCGATCTCCCCGCCGACTCCCCCGAGTCGCTGCTCGCGCAGCTCACCGGCCGAAGCTGATCACCAACGCGAGCGATGCACGATCGCATCGACCGCGCGGCGGGCCCGACCCGCGCTGCGGCCCCGGTGCGTCGCCCCCACCTCGGCCTCACCGAGGGCGATGGTCGCCACGATCTCCATCTGATCGGGGATCCCGAGCGCCGTTCTCACCTGCTCGGTCGCTCCGAACGGGCCGAAGAACAGCGCGCCGAGCCCCTCGTCCTCGGCGGCGAGAAGCAGCACCATCGCCGCCATCGAGGCGTCGACCGTCCAATACGCCACGGGCCAAGCCTCGCGGGACTCGCCAAGACCCGTGTGCGCCTTATCGGGCTCGGCGTAGCGAGACAGGTAGGCCTCGGGATCGGCCACGACGACCATCACCACCGGTGCGAGCAGCAGGCCGGGCCACGCGAATCCGGCTCGACGCTCCTCGGGGAGGGTCGCGTCCCAGTAGCGAGCGGTGTCCTCCCCGTACAACACGACGAGATGCCACCCCTGGGTCTTGCCCGCACTCGGGGCTCGGCTGGCGAGATCCACCATGCGGTCGATGATCTCCGGATCGACCGGAGCGCCGGTGAAGGCCCGGCTCATTCGCCGGTTGCGGACGACCTCGGCGAGGTCGCCCATCTCAGCGGGCGCCGAGCTTGACCAGGTCCTCGGCCATCGTCCAGCCGTAGGCGATCAGGACGCCGCCGCGCTTGTCGTCGACCGCCGAGAAAAGTTTGCGCTGCGCCGCCGCGACCTTCTCTGGCTTGAGGGCCTCGTGGTCGATGAATCCGCCGCGACCGTCAGCGGCGACGGTGAAGGACTCCGCCTCGTAGGTGGAGTCAACGCCGAAGCGCTTGGCGAGTCGCCGTCCCCAGGCGCGCTCCTCACCGACCGCGCGCGCTCCCGGACGCGGCGTGACATCGTCAAGGTCTTTCAGGATCACCATCGCGTCGGCCGACACGAAACGAGAGCCGACCACGACGTCTTCGTCGGGAAAGGCCATCAGAGCGCGGTGGAACGCCTCTTTCATGAGCCCCCTCAGCACGGTCTCGCGCTTGGCGTGGCGTTTCGTGCTCATCATGCCGATGAGCACACACGGCGTGCCCCCGATGCGCTCGAGGGTCGAGAAGGTGAACCCGTGCAGCGTCGTCCCGATCCGCGCCGTGGTCGACAGGACCCACTCCTCACGGGCTTTCGAGATCGCGCCGATGTCGAAAGAGCCCCCCATGGAGGCCATCTCATCCAGTTGCGAGTCGGTGACCGCACTGGCGTCGTTCGTCACCACTTCTACCGACATAACCCTTCTCCCACGGTAGGCGTACCCCCCTATTGTGCCATCTCGACACGACGGCGCGACAAGTCAGCGCTCAGAGCCTGACCGCGTCGTGACCGAAGGCGACGCGAATCTCGCCGATCACTCGATCGACATCGACCCGATAGTCATCCGGGAGTCGAACGATCTGGCCGGGCGGCACCTCGATCTCGACCGGTGTCTGACCGGGGTGTTCGCTGATGATCTCTCGAAGGCGGTCGATCCCTCCGGCGTCGAGTTGGTTGGCGCTCAGTCGCACGGTCAGCAACGACGCCGGACCGTCGCTCAATCCATCGAGCACCGAGATCTCCATCGCGATGAGGCCGAATCGGGACTCGTCGCGTCGGTCCAACCGGGCCTTCACGGCGACGATGACGTCGTCTTGGAGTTTGTGCCCCTGACTCGCGAGCATTTTCGGGAACACGGTGACCTCAATGGAGGCCGCGAGATCCTCGAGCACGAAGGTGGCCATCTGATCGCCGGCCCGCGTGTACTTGCGGGCGAGGGACGTCACCACGCCACCGACCACCACGATCGATCCGTCGTCCATGGTCTCGAGATCGCTGACCGAGCGCTCCACCCTGCGCCTAAGCGCCGACTCGGCCCCTCGAAGCGGATGATCGGAGACGTAGAGGCCGAGCATCTCCTTCTCGACGCGAAGACGCTCCGACTTGTCGAACTCGCGGTCCGGAATCTCGACGGTCTCGGAGAACACCGGATCCGCGTCGTCGTCTCCCCAGTCACCGAAGAGGCTCATCACCCCTTGAGATCGCTCACGTCGTCGGGTGAGGGTCGTGTCGATGATCTGCTCGAAGACGGCGAGCAGACCGAGGCGCGTATGACCGAGGCCGTCGAAGGCACCCGCCCTGATCAACGACTCGACGGTGCGCCGATGCAGCACCGGTTCGGGTGCCCGCTCGGCGAAATCATGGAACGACTCGTAGGGACCGTTCTCGCGCCGCTCCTCGAGGAGCTGCTCCATCAGGCCGACACCCACGTTGCGCACCGCGGACAGCCCGAACACGATGACACCGGGGCAGCCGTGAGGCAGTTCGACGCCGGGAGGCACCCGGTCGACCGGCAGGGCCGTGAAGTCGGTCTCGGCCCGGTTGATGTCGGGGGTGAGGACTGGGATGCCCGCCGATCGGCAATCGGCCAGGTACACCGCTGCCTTGTCGAGCTTGTCCTTCACACTCGTTAACAGCGCCGCCATGTACTCGACCGGATGATGGGCTTTCAGGTAGGCGGTCTGGTAGGTGACGAGCCCATACCCGAACGTGTGGCTCTTGTTGAAGGCGTAGTCGGCGAATCGCTCGATGACATCGAACAACTCTCGGCCGAGTTTCTCCCCGTAGCCGGTCTGCACGCAGCCCGCCTCGAACATCGCGCGCTCGGCCTCCATGAGGTCGCGCTGCTTTTTGCCGCAGGCTTTGCGGAGGTTGTCCGCCTGCGCGAGGTCGTAGCCGGCGAATCGCTGGGCGACCCGCATGACGCTCTCCTGGTAGATCATCAGCCCGAAGGTGTCATCGAGGACCTCGACGGCATCGGGGTGGAAGTACTCCACCGGCTTGCGCCCGTTCTTGCGATCGGCGTAGTCGTAGTGCATGTTGACGCTCATCGGCCCGGGTCGATAGAGCGCCAACACCGCCGACACATCCTCGAAGGAGTTTGGGGCGAGGGCTTTCAGCAACTGGCGCATCGGCGGCGACTCGAGCTGGAACACGCCGATGGTGTCGCCGCGCGACAGCAATTCGAAGGTCGCGGAGTCATCGAGTGGCACCTGATCGATGTCGAAGTCCGCCTGCCCGCCGGCTCGCACCATTTCCTGGGTGTCGGTGATGACATCGAGGTTGCGCAGGCCGAGGAAGTCCATCTTGAGGAGGCCGAGCTCCTCGACGCCGTGCATCTCGAACTGGGTGACGAGCGGGGCGTCCTCGGGGTTCTGGTTGGACTCCGGCTTGCGCTGCACCGGCAGGTACTCGGTGACCGGGTCCTTCGTGATGACCACGGCCGCCGCATGGATGCCATCCGAGCGCTTCAGGCCCTCGAGCCCCTTGGCGACGTCGACGATGCGACGCACATCGGGGTCGGCCTCGTACATGTCGCGCAACTCTCCCGCGGCCTTGTAGCCGTCGCGATACTTCTCGTCTTCCTCGAAGCAGTAGCGCAACGGCGTATCGCGCCCCATCACGAGCGGCGGCATCGCCTTGGCCACGCGATCGCCGGCGGCATACGGCAGGCCGAGCACCCGGGCGGCGTCGCGCACCGCGTTGCGCGCCTTGATGGTGCCGAACGTGATGATCTGCGCGACGTGATCGCGGCCGTACTTGTCGGCCGCGTAACGGATCATCTCGTCGCGGTACCTCGAGTCGAAGTCCATGTCGATGTCGGGCATCGAGATACGCGACGGATTCAAGAACCGTTCGAAGAGCAGGTCGTAGCGGATCGGGTCGAGATCGGTGATCCACAGGCAGTAGGCAACGGCGCAGCCCGCCGCTGACCCTCGGCCCGGTCCGACGCGGATGCCTGAGTCGCGAGCGTGGCGGATGAGATCCCAGACGATCAGGAAGTAGGAGGAGAAACCCATCGAGGCGATGACCTCAAGCTCATAGGAGAGGCGCTCGACCGCTGCCGGGGGCAGGTCGCTCCCCCAGCGACGCTTCGCTCCCTCCCAGGTGAGGTGCTCGAGGTAGGCCCGATCGTCAGCGAACCCCTCAGGCAGAGGGAAGTCGGGAAGCAGCGCGTCGCCGAACGTGATGTCGAGCTCGGCCCGCTCGGCGATCCACAACGTGTTGTCACAGGCATCGGGCACCTCGCGGAACAGGTACCGCATCTCGGCCGCCGTCTTCAGATAGTGGCTGCCCTCACCCTTGAACTTGAAGCGATCCTGATCAGAGAGCAGCGAGCTGGTCTGGACGCAGAGCAGCGCGTCGTGCGCCTCGTGGTCGTGGGCATGGGTGTAATGCGAGTCGTTCGTCGCGAGGAGCGGGGCGCCGATCGCCTTGGCGATCTCGATCAGCTGTGGGTTCGTCTCGTGCTGCTCGGGGATGCCGTGGTCCTGGAGCTCGACGAAGAGGTTGTCGCGACCGAAAATGTCCTGGAGCCGCGCTGCCTTGGCGAGCGCCCCGTCGTAGTCGCCGCGCATCAGGGTCTGCAGCACCTGCCCTCCGAGGCATCCGGTGGTGGCGATGAGCCCGTCGGAGAATTTCTCGAGCAGCTCCCAGTCGATTCGGGGCTTGTAGTAGTAGCCCTCGAGGAACGCGAGGCTCGAGAGTTGGATCAAATTGCGGTAGCCGACGTCGTTCTCGGCCAACAGCGTCAGGTGGTAATAGAGCTTGTGACCGCCGTCGGTGTCGCCTCCGGAGTCGTCCATGCGGCCACGACGAGCCGGCCGTTCATGGCGACTGTCATGGGCCATGTAGGCCTCGGTGCCGATGATCGGCTTGATGCCGCGGTTGCGGCACTCCTTGTAGAACTCGAGGGTTCCGTACATGTTGCCGTGATCCGTGATGCCGAGGGCCGGCTGGCCATCGTCGAGCGCCTTCGCGACGACATCGTCGATCCGCGAGGCACCATCGAGCATCGAGAACTCGGTGTGGACATGGAGATGGGTGAAGGAGTCAGGCACGTATCGGTTGCGGATCTTCGGAGCGGGCGGAACGAATCACATTGATGTGGTTCGTCGAACCTACCAGAGCCGTCCACACCGCCATCCGGCGACCGAGCCCACCTTCAGAGGTATGTACCGGGACGCTCCGCGGGGCCCTGAGGAAGTTGCCGAATCTGATCGAGTTGCTGCCGAGCGGCGAGTTGCTGGGCGAAGAGGGTCGCCTGGATCCCGTGGAACAGGCCCTCGAGCCAACCGACGAGTTGGGCCTGCGCCACACGGAGCTCACCCTCAGACGGGACCTCCCCGTCCTCGAAGGGCAGCGTCAGGATGCGCAGTTCGTCCTGCAGATCAGGAGACAGCGCCTCGGACAGCTCGATGATTGAGCGCTCGTACACCTCGGCCAGTCGCTCGCGACTTGCCTCGTCGAGGGGCGACTGCCGCACCTCCTCGAGGAGCTGCTTCACCATTGAGCCGATGCGCATGACCTTGGCGGGTTCGGTCACCGATCCGGCCATGGCCTGATCGGATTCCTCTCCCCCGCCCGACACGAGCTCCGCTCCGGCGTCGTTTCCGTTCTCGCTCATCGACTGCTCCCTTCCTGCGCGCTCAGGCCCGACCTCGGGCGGCCACCAACGGTACGAGCATCTCCTCGGCGGTGAGTGAACCGTGCCGGCAGATCAACTCGAACGGGCCGCTGTCATCCGTGTCGTGGTAACTCACGGGATCGCGGGCCGCGATGACGACGTCACCGAGGCGCGCTCGCACCGGAGGTGGAACCCTCAGGCCGAACCACCGCTCGTCGAGCACCTCCTCGAGGGTGCGCACCCAACCCGTGCTGCCGAGCTCCGATTCGACCGCGTCGTACAGGTCGCTGGTCGCTCCGCGCCTTGCGTGAAACCAGCGCATGCGACCCTCGCCTGACTGGCCGCTAGTGAGCGCGAGTAGCTCGCCGGAGGGCTCGATGATGCGGTCGCCCACCTCGACCTGACCGTGATCGGCCGTCACCACAAGCGCCGTGTCGGTATCGACCACATCGAGAAGGTCACCGACCAAGCGATCCGCGTCGCGTAGTTCGGCGTCGTAGAACGCTCCGAGACCGCGCTCGTGCGCGATCTTGTCGACTCCGGCGTAGTAGGCGTACACGAGGGGTCGGCCCTCGTCGAGCAAAGCGCGCACGAGCACCGGAATTGATGAGGAGGCTCTCCACCCCACCGGTTGCCCTCCCCGCAGATGCGCCTCGGAGAACGCGGAACCGATCAGTTCCGACGGGGTCACGATTGGCACCCGCGATCCGAGGAACGGGGGGTGCGGCTGGATTTCGGAAGGCGGAGCGTCGAAGCGGCGGTCTCCTGAGGGTCCGTGCCAGCGGAGCGAGTTGAGGATCGATCCACCCACCATCATTCGGTAGCCGACAATGCCGTGCTCCCCCGGGGTCAATCCTGTGGCGATCGTGGTGAGCGCTGTGGCCGTGGTGCTCGGCGCGACCGACGTGATGAACGAGCCATCAAGGGAGGCCAGGTTCGGCAGGGCGCTTCGGCGCTCCTCCAATTGCAGCCAGCCCAGTCCGTCGAGAACGAGCAGCACCACCGCGCGCGCCCCATCGAGCGCTGCCGGCATCCAGTCGGGACGCGGGGCCGATCCGGTCAACGCGGGCATGAGGCCGTCGAGGCAGGCGCCGCCATAGTCGGGGAGGACGGGAGTCGCGGGGGTACTCATGGCTCGGACACGGTCGGTGAGGTATCCCGACGCGTGACAACGGTACCGCCGCCGACCTCCTACGATGGCCTCGTGCGAGTCTCGACACGAGGTGATTACGCGTGTCGGGCCCTGCTGTCCTTGGCTCTGCGTGATGACCTCTCGTGCCCGACCTCGGTGCGCGACATCGCTGAGCGGACCGCCCTCCCCCAGCCGTATCTCGAGCAAATCCTGCTCGCGTTGAAGGGAGCCGGGATCGTGCGGTCGAAGCGCGGGGTCGGTGGTGGCTATGTGCTCGCCCGCGATCCGGAGGCGATTCGGCTCAGCGAAATTCTGTCGGCGGTGGACGGTCCGATCACCCTGGGTGACTTCGGCGAACCGCACGCCGACGGAGCCTGCGACCACGAGGGTCAGTGCGTGCTCTTGTCGATCTGGCAGGTCGCTGGTGAGACCATGCGCTCACACCTCGAGGGCTACACCCTGGCCGCGATCGTCGACATGGCGCGCGGAGCGGCGACCTGGCCGACGACAGCGGACTGAGCCCCCCTCAGGCCGGAGTCAACGAGTCGAGGACGCCGCGCAGGTCGGCGGGAATCGGGCTCTCGAACGACACGCGCTCTCCCGAGCCCGGGTGGGTCAGTTCGAGGCGGCTCGCGTGTAGGAACGGACGATCGAGGCCAAGAGTCGGACGACGCTGCCCGTACCAGGGGTCGCCGATCAGCGGGTGACCGATGGAGGAGAGATGAACGCGGATCTGATGGGTGCGCCCAGTCTCGAGACGGCACTCGAGCAGGGTGGGATGACCACGGTCCTCGTAGGCCTGCAACACCTCGTACTCGGTACGGGCGTCACGGCCGTCGGCGACCACCGCCATCCGCATCGGATCGCGCTGCGATCGGCCGATCGGCGCGTCGATCACCCCGTGGGGCGCCTCGGGCAGGCCCCATACCAGCGCGACATACGTGCGGCCGGCGGAGTGGTCGACGAACTGCTCGATCAGCGCCTCACGAGCCGCCTCGCTGCGGGCAACCACGAGCAGGCCGGTGCTCCCAGCGTCGAGACGATGGACGATGCCCGGCCTCACCGGATCGCCGATCCCTTCCAGATCGGGATATGCGGCGAGGAGTCCGTTGACGAGCGTCCCGTCGGGGTTTCCCGCACCCGGGTGCACCACCAGACCCGCTGGTTTGTCGACGACGATGATCCAGTCATCGGCATGGATCACGCCAAACTCGACCGCCGGATCAGCGGTGGGCAGATCCGCAGCGGGAAGCCGCGACTCATCGACGCTCACCCGCTGCCCCTCCTCGAGCCGAAGGCGTCCGGTCGTCTCGAGGTGACCATCGACGGACACGCCTCCTGAGTCGACGACGCTCTGAGCGGCCGAGCGGGACACGTCGAGCATGAGCGCCACGATCCGATCGAGGCGCTCCCCGGCGAGCGCCGCAGGCACGTCCTCTTCAATCATGGCTCCCGCCCGCTGCCGGTGGACCGCGACTCCATGAGGACGGCGAGCACCAAGAGAATGGCGCCGATGTTGATCGCGGCGTCGGCCACGTTGAAAACGGGGAACCACTGGAGGTCGATGAAGTCGACGACGGCGCCCCTCAGCAGTCCGTCATCGCGCAGGAGCCGGTCGATCAGGTTGCCCGCGGCACCCCCCATGATGAGGCCGAGCGCTATGGCTTGAGTCGGCGGCATCACGCGGGCCGTCTGGCGGATCAGCAAGGCGATGATCACCGCGGCAAGAAGCCCGATCACGACTCCGAGACCTTGGCCGGCTCCGAAGGCCATCCCCTCATTGAACGTGAGGCGGAAGCGCAGGGTCCACACAAGGTCGATGGTGCGACCTCCGCTCAGGCGTCCGAGCGCCCATTCTTTGGTGCCCTGGTCGACGACGATCACCGCCGCGCCGATCGGCAGGGCGAGGCGACGACCGGCCCGCCCGTCTCGGCTCACCGCCCGATACCGCCGACCTTCTCCTCGACGAGTTCGGTCGCCCAGGGAATCGCTTCCAGCCGCTCCCTTGGAATCGGTCTCGCGGAGATGAGCGAGAACCCGTACCGACCCGAAGTGATGCGCTCGAGTGCGGCGTCGATCTCAGCAACGGCTTCGCGGGCCTGGGCGCTCAGCGCGAGATCACGTTCGCGCTCCACCACCATGGTGTCGCCCTCCCCGCCCTCATCGTCGAACTGCACATCGCCCATCTCGGCCTCGTCGATGAGTTCCTGGGCGTCGTGCTCAAGGCGATCGGCTTGTCCGACGAGCCGCTCTCGCTCCTCGAGGAGCAGAGCGCGCTGAGCCTTCAGGAATCGGACGTCGAACTCCTTGGTGTAGGCGATTCCATCCTTCGAGGTGCCTCGAGGCTTGGGGAATTCGGGACCGACTTTCTTCGGCGGTGCCGGCTTGGCAACGGCCTTCTTCGGTGCGACCTTCTTCGCTTCCGGCTTCTTCGGTGCCGGCTTCGCGACAGTCTTTTTTAGCGCGGCCTTCTTTGGCGCGGTCTTCTTGGGCGCGGTCTTCTTGGGCGCGGTCTTCTTGGGCGCAGCCTTCTTCGGCGCCGGCTTCGCAACAGCCTTCTTCGGCGCGGTCTTCTTGGGCGCGGCCTTCTTCGGCGCCGGCTTCGCAACCGACTTCTTTGGCGCAGCCTTCTTCGCAACCGACTTCTTGGGGGCAGCCTTCTTTGGCGCGGTCTTCTTTGGCGCCGTCTTCTTTGGGGCAGCCTTCTTTGGCGCGGACTTCTTTGGCGCGGCCTTCTTCGGTGCCGCCTTCTTCTTCGCCGCCTTCTTCGCTGCCGTCTTCGTTGGCGCTGCCTTCTTCGGCGCCGCCTTCTTCGCTACCGATTTCTTCGCGGCTGACTTCTTCGCGGCCATGGGGGACCTCCCGTCGTTGGTCGGGGAACACTATCGCCCGTCACCAAGCGGACCACGGGGATCACCCAGCAGACATCCGCTCCACGGCGACCTCGGCCTCGGCCGCTGAACCGGTCACCACCACGTCAAGCGCGAGGGTCTCACCGGCGATCAGGTCGCGGTGGGCATCGAGGGCACGGATGACGTCATCGGGTCCGCCGACCCTCAGCCTGATCCGATCGCTCACATCCAGCCCCGCATCTCGGCGCTCCTGCTGGACTCTGCGGATGAGGTCCCGCGCCACCCCCTCAATCTCCAGTTCCGGGGTGACCCGAGTGTCGAGCACGACGATGCCGCCATCGCGAGGCAGGGTCGCTGCCGCTCCCTCGGCCGCCGACACCAACCGGAAATCGAACTCGCCCGGCTCGAGATCGTGCTCGCCGACCCGGACACCCGACGCCGTCTCCGACCAGTCCCCGCGCTTGTGAGCCACGATGACCTCCTGCGTGGCTCCTCCGAGCCGCGGACCGAGCGCTTTCGGGTTGAGAACGAGCTCTTTGCGCCCATGCGCGGCGAGGTCGTCGGTGAGGACGATGTCCTTCAGGTTGAGCTCGTCGCGGATGATTCCGAGATGAGGGCGGAGTACGTCGGCGTCCGGGGTAGCCACGGTCGCCGACGCCAGCGGCAGGCGGACCCGGAGACCTTCAGCTTTGCGAAGCGACAGCAGGGTCGAGCAGGCGTCGCGCACGAGCGCCATACCCCGAGCGAGGTCAGAGTCGACCGGGAAGGCCTCGGCGCTCGGCCAGTCGAGAAGATGCACGCTCCCCTCGCCGGTGAGGCCGGTGTGGATGTGCTCGCTCAAGAGCGGGAGCAGCGGCGCGCTCACCCGACAGAGCGTCACCATCGCCGTGTGAAGGGTGTCGATCGCGTCCTGGTCGCCCTCCCAGAAGCGCTCACGGCTTCGACGGATGTACCAGTTGGTCAGCGTGTCGAGGAAGCGCTCCACGGTCTCGCACGCCCCGTACAGGTCGTAGGCGTCCATCGCCGCGGTGGAGTCCGAGACCAGGCGGTTCAACTCGCCGAGCAGGTACCGGTCGAGGACATCGGTCTGATCGGTGCGCTCCACACCCTCGCGCCCAGCCGCGCGGGCGTAGAGCGTCAAGAAGTAGTAGGCGTTCCAGAACGGCAGAACGACCCGCCTGACGGTGTCGCGGATGCCGGTCTCCGACACGGAGAAGTCGAGACCTCTGAGGATCGGCGAGGACAGCAGATACCAACGCATCGCATCCGAGCCGTGCGCGTCGAACATCTCGTTCGGGTCCGGATAGTTGCGAAGCGACTTCGACATCTTCGAGCCGTCGTCCCCGAGCACGATCCCATGGCTCACACAGTTCTCGAATGCCGGACGGTCGAAGAGCGCGGTGGCCAGAACGTGCATCGTGTAGAACCAGCCGCGCGTCTGACCGAGGTACTCCACGATGAAGTCCCCCGGATAGTGATGCTCGAACCACTCAGCGTTCTCGAACGGATAGTGCACCTGGGCGAACGGCATTGACCCAGACTCAAACCAGCAGTCCAACACCTCGGGGACCCGACGCATCATCGACCGACCCGTCGGATCGTCGGGGTTCGGACGCACCAAGTCGTCGATGGCAGGGCGATGCAAGTCGGTGACGGGGACGCCGAAATCCGCCTCGAGCTCGGCGATCGACCCGTACACGTCGGTTCGCGGGTACTCGGGATCGTCGCTCACCCAGACCGGAATCGGGGATCCCCAGAATCGGTTCCGGGAGATCGACCAGTCGCGGGCGTTCGCCAGCCACTTGCCGAAACTGCCTTCCTTCACATGGGAGGGCACCCAGTTGATGTCGCCGTTCAACTCGACCATGCGGTCTCGGATCCGGGTCACCTCGACGAACCACGATGAAATTGCGCGGTAGACCAGTGGCTCAGCGCAACGCCAGCAGTGCGGATAGGCGTGGTCGTAACTGTCGTGCCGCACGAGCGCGCCGATCTCCTTGAGCGCGCGGATCACCTCGGGGTTCGCCTCGAAGACATGGGTGCCCGCCCAACGCGAGATCTCTGATGTGTAGCGACCGCGCTCGTCCATCGGGCAGATCGTCGGGATGCCAGCGGCCGAGCAGGCGGCCTGGTCCTCCTCACCGAAGCCCGGCGCCATGTGAACCACACCGGTGCCATCCTCGGTCGTGACGAAGTCACCCGGGAGCACCTGAAAGGCGTTGTCGGTGCCGGCGAGGAAGTCGAACACCGGGCTATAGGTGCGCCCGACGAGTTCGGAGCCGAGCACGGTGGCGACCACCTCCCCACCCTCGAGTTGGGCGGAGTAGGCCTCGAGTCGGGCGGAGGCGATGATGTACCGCTCCCCTTCGAGCGCGACGACGGAGTACTCGATGTCTGGCCCTACCGCGAGCGCGAGGTTGGAGGGCAGCGTCCAAGGTGTCGTCGTCCACGCGAGGATCCGCTCGCCGGTGTCGAGGCGGAACCAGACCGTGACAGCGGGATCCTGCCGGTCGCGGTACACGTCGTCCATCCGGGTCTCGGTATTACTGAGCGGCGTCTCACAACGCCAGCAGTACGCCAGAACCCGGAACCCCTCATAGATGAGGCCCTTGTCCCAGAGTTGACGGAAGGCCCACATGACGCTCTCCATGTAGTCGAGGTCGAGGGTCTTGTAGTCGTTGTCGAAGTCCACCCACCGCGCCTGGCGGTTGACGTAGGCGCGCCACTCGTTGGTGTACTGCAGCACGCTGGTGCGGCAGGCATCGTTGAACCGGTCGATACCGAACGCCGAGATCTCAGGGTGACCCGAGATACCGAGCTCCTTTTCGGCCTGCACCTCGGCCGGCAGGCCATGGCAGTCCCAGCCGAATCGTCGCTCCACCCTTCGACCGCGCATTGTCTGGAATCTCGGCACCGCGTCCTTGACGTACCCGGTGAGCAGATGGCCGTAGTGAGGGAGTCCGTTGGCGAAGGGTGGGCCGTCGTAGAACACGAACTCGTTGGCCCCGTCGGCGCCTGCGTCGCGGGCCGCGACCGAGCGTCGGAAGGTGTCGTCGCGCTCCCAACCAGTGATCACCTCGCTCTCGAGGGAGGGCAGGTCGGGCTGTGGGGGGACGTCGGGGTACTTCACGTTGATCGCTCATTCGGCCGTCGTTACGGCCCGCCGAATGCTACCGGTGGGTTCGACACCCGCTCCCGGGACTCGACTCAGGCGCTGCCTGGATGATTCGACGGCTTCAACAGGTAGACGCCGTTGGCGATCTTCTCCATCGTCCCGTCGAGCGCGTAGCAGAGGCCGCTCGCGAAGTCGATGAGGCGTCGCGCGATCTCGCGATCGGAACCCTCGAGATTCATGATGACGGGCTGACCGACCTTGAACGCGTCCGCCACTTCTTGCGCCTGCTCGAAGCCTCGTGGCCGGACGGTCACCGGATCCGCGTTGCGGGCCGAGGGCCGCACGGTGCGCACCTTGACCGAGGGATCGTCACTGCTGGGCCGGCGGATAGGTCCGGTGTCGCCGCGCGAGGGGAACACTGGCCGGTTCGGCGCCACCACCTCTTCCTCGTCCTCGAGGTCGAACTCGTCGCGCTCGACATCCTCGACGTCGTCGTAGTCGTCGTAGGCGTCGTCGGGGCCGAGCCCGAGGTAGTCCATCGTCTTCTTCCACACCGACATGTCGCGCTCCTCCTCGGATCGAACGCTAGTTCACGGGCACCGAGCGGACCGGGCACCCTCGCTCAGCTGCGCGCGCCGAAGAGGGCCGAACCGATGCGCACCATGGTTGAGCCCTCGCGCACAGCAGCCTCCAGGTCACCCGACATCCCCATCGAGCAGTGCTCGAGACCGAGATGATCGACCAGTGCGCGCGTCATCGCGAAGTGCGGGCCCGCCGCCTCCACCCCACCCGAGGTCGGCGCCACGCACATGAGCCCAAGCACCTCGAGTCCCATCTGGCGGGCGCTCTCGACGAGAGCCGGAACCTCCGCCGGGTCGCAGCCCCCCTTGCCGGGTTCGTCGGCCGACGACACCTGGATCATCACCGACAGTCCCGAGGCGCGCCGCGCGATCTCGGTGAGCAGCGAGGGTCGGTCCACTGACTGGATGACCTGGGCGTGGCGCGCGACCACGCGGACCTTGTTGGACTGCAGTTGTCCGATGAAATGGACGGGGCAGCCACTCGCGGCTGCCTCGGCCACCGCCGATGCCTTGGCGTCGAGTTCCTGGGCGTAGTTCTCACCGATGCCGTCGGCACCCGCGGCCACAGCCGCGAGTACCGCCTCGGCGGAAAATGACTTGGTGACCGCCACGACGGCGACGTCGGAGCCACCGGCGAGCGCGATCCGCTCTCTGACCTCGCGGAGGCGCTCGGCGACCCCCGCGGGATCAACCGGCGCGGAACCGGGGGTCACGACGTCAGCGCAGGAATTCGGGGACGTCGAATCCGTCGTCGTCCTCATCGTCGCCATCCGGCCCGAAGAGGTCGGAGAGACGCGAGGATGGACGCTCGCTCGATGACGCGGCGGCCTCTACACGGTCGAAACCGGCGGCGATCACGGTGATCCGGAGAGAATCGCCGATCTCGTCGTCGATCACCGTTCCGAAGATGATGTTCGCATCGGGATGGGCGACACCGTGAATGATCTCGGCGGCGGCGTTCATCTCGAAGAGACCCATGCTGGACGGGCCCGTGATGTTGAGGAGCACCCCGCGCGCGCCGTCGATGGCCGACTCGAGGAGCGGCGAGGAGATGGCGGACTTGGCGGCGCTGACTGCGCGGTCCTCGCCCGAGGCCTCCCCGATGCCCATGAGGGCCGACCCGGCGTTGGCGAGCACCATCTTCACATCGGCGAAGTCGGTGTTGATGAGGCCTGGGATGGTCAGCAGGTTGGTGATACCCGAGACGCCTTGGAGGAGCACCTCATTGGCGATGTTGAACGCCGCGGTCACACTCGTCTTCTCGTTGGCCACGGAGAGCAAACGGTCGTTAGGGATGACGATCAGCGTGTCGACCTTCTCCTTCAGCCGCTGCACGCCGGCATCGGCGGTCACCGAGCGGCGACGTCCCTCGAAGGAGAACGGACGTGTGACCACACCGATGGTCAGTGCTCCGGCCTCGCGAGCGATCTCAGCGATCACCGGGGAAGCGCCGGTGCCGGTGCCACCGCCCTCACCCGCGGTGATGAACACCATGTCGGCGCCCTTGACCATCTCAGCGATCTCGTCGGCATGCGCCTCAGCCGCGCTACGGCCAACCTCAGGATCGCTGCCCGCGCCGAGACCCCTCGTCAACTCGCGACCGATATCAAGCTTCACATCAGCGTCGCTCATCAGCAGGGCTTGGGCGTCGGTGTTGACAGCGATGAACTCGACACCTCGCAGGCCGGCATCGATCATTCGGTTCACGGCGTTGACTCCGCCGCCACCGACACCGATCACCTTGATCACTGCCAGGTAGTTCTGAGGCGCACCGTTCATCTCAGGGTCCCTTCCATCGCGCGACCCATCATGGTCAGCGGGTTGCTCTCGCGAAGTCGTCTCATCAGTCTTTGGTTCCCGGCGATAAATCTTCTCGTGTCGGCTCCGCTGGCGCGGACCTCTCCGGGGCTGGACGGATGCTAGCGCAGGTCAGCGGATCGTCACCTCGTCGGTGGAGACGTCGATCACCACAGCCGAGGAGGCGGCCCCCGACGCGTACACCGTCTCGAGCCGAACGAGCTTGGCGAACAGGTCTCGAGCGGCACCGAAGCGGATCTCGGTGTCGTCATCGAGCACGACCACGAGGTCGTTGCCCGCCTCATCGACCTGGATGAGGGAGACCCGATCGAGGATCGCGCCCGTCAGCGTGCGCCCGAGCGTCGCCGCGCCGACGTAGCCGGGGGGCGCGAACTCGCCGGCGGCGAGCGCCGGGGGCTCCACCCCGACGAGGAGGAGGTACTCGAAGGGCCATCCATCGATCACGTCGAGGACGCGTCCTTCCCCGTCGAGCACTCGGAACAGGTCATCGGGGCCCGGGTAGGAGAGCACCGGCTCTCGCTCGGAGATATCGATCACCAGCCCGTAGGGCAGATCGGTGCGAACGCTCGCCTCGTCGACCCACGGGATCGCCTCAATCTCGGCCTCGAGCGCTTCGGTGTCAACGAGGATGACCGGGGTGCCGATCACCGAATCGATCGCCGCGCGGAGCGCAACCTGGTTGGTGTACACGTTGCCCGACACCCGGACATCAGCCTCGCGCACCCCGAACGACGAGGAGCCGAGGGAGGCGAGCAGGCCGACCGCTACGAGCAGCAGGGCGGCAAGGACGACAAGACGCCGAAGGCGGCGACGCCCCGCTTGGCGATTGACCGCGATGCGCCGGGCTCTCAGCCGGGTCTCGGCAGCTGAACGAGTCGCTCGCGGTTGACCGTCACCGGCGTCGTCCACGATGACCACTCGGTGACGGGCTCCCCCTGGGTCGAGATCGCCGTCGAGGTACACCGAGTCAGGGCCATCGTCGTCGACGATGGAGAGCACTCGTCGCAACCCAGTGGGCTGGTCGGGATCCCGATCGGCCATGAGCGAAACCTAGTGACCCGCCGAGGTGGCCGGTCGGGCACCGGCGGCCTCGGCGACCTCGTCGTCGAACCCGAGCAGGCGCACCTCCGAGCGCAAGTCGTGACCGGTGCTTTCCAACACCTCCGCACGGACGCGACCCATGAGACGCACCACGTCGGACGCGGCGCCACCGGGCTCGGAGAGGATGAAGTTGGCGTGCTTGTCCGATACCGAAGCAGTTCCGTCCCGACATCCACGCAGGCCGAGCGCGTCGATGAGCGCGCCCGCCGAGATCTCCCCGGGAACCGGGTTGACGAAGACCGACCCGCAGTTTTGGCCACCCGGTTGGTGCTCTCGACGCCACCGAACGATCTCGTCGATCTCAGCCTCCGAGCGTTCCACCTCGCAGGGTCGCAGTGCCAGCGTGGCGTCGAGAACGACATCTTCCGCTGCGATGCCCGAACTGCGGAATCCGAAGCCGAGACCATCGACATCAACCCGGCGGGGAGAACCTCCGAGGGTCAGAATCGTCGCACCCGAGATCGATGCCGCCATATCGGACCCGTGCCCCCCGGCGTTCATCCGAACGGCTCCACCAATCGTGCCCGGCACACCCACCGCCCACTCGAAGCCCCCGAGCCCAGCGGCCGCCGTGCGCCGAGCCACCACCGGCAGGGGCGCGGCTGAGCCGGCGCTCACCTCGACGAGCGTGGCCGCTTCGACGGGCGGGATCGAGATCGCCTCGAAGTCCGCGACCAGTCGAAGCACGACGCCGTCGAAACCGGTGTCGGCAACCAGCACGTTGGATCCCCGCCCGAGAACCACCACCGGAGCGCCGGTCTCGCTGAGAATCCGGCCTACCTCGATCAGGGCCACGGAGTGGCCGACGCTGACCATGAGCGCGGCCGTTCCCCCGATGCGATATGTCGTCAACTCGCCGAGTGGGCTGTCCCGCTCGACCGTCACTCCTTCCACGGCGCCGAGCGCGGAGGCGAGCGCAGCCGCGTCCATCACGCTGCGGAGCCTCGCCCGCCGCGCATCCGGGCCTCGACCACTTCATCGGGCAGGGAAGCGATGTCTCCACAGCCCATCGAGATGCAGACATCCCCCTCGCCGACCTCAGCGGCGAGGAAGCGGATCAGGTCCTCCCGCTGACGCATCCAGACCACCCGGCGCGTCGGATCGGCCTCGGTGACGGCATTGACGACGAGCTTCCCGGTCACCCCGGGAATCGGTGTCGTACCCGAGGAGTAGATGTCGGTCAGGACCACCAGGTCCGCATCGGCGAAGCACTCGGCGTAATCGCGCCAGATCTCCGACATCCGGTTGAAACGGTTCGGTTGAAAGACCGCGATCACCCGCCGCCAGCCATCGCCCGAGTGACGCGCCGCGGCGAGCACAGCGGCGATCTCGGCAGGCAGATGGGCATAGTCGTCCACGAAGGTCGCTCCCCCATCGACCGCTCGGATGTCGAACCGTCGGGCCACCCCACCGAAGGCACCGAGAGCGCGGGCCGCGACATCGGGATCGACCCCGATCTCCACCGCAAGAGCGAGCGCCCCCGTCGCGTTCACTGCGTTGTGGACTCCTCGGAGGGGCAGGCGCACCTGCGTACGACCTCCCGGGTGCTCCACGGCGAAGTCCTGTCGACCTTCGGCGGCGACCACGTCGACGACTCGGTAGCGCGACTCGGGGTGGAGCCCGTAGGAGACGCAGTCGGGGCGGCGAGCGAGCGGCGCGGCGACCGGGTCATCGAGGCAGACCACGCGCGGCCCCTCCACCCGGTCGAGGTAGTCCGAGAAACTCTCGACGAGGGCGGCGAAGGACCCGAAGTGATCGAGATGGTCGCGGTCGATGTTAGTGAGGACGGTGCCGACGAGGGGCAGATGACTGTGCGTGCCATCGCTCTCATCGGCCTCGACGACGAACCAGTCCGAGCCGGTCCACTCGGCACCAGTGCCGACATCAGCCACATCGCCGCCAATGATGAATCCGGGCCGACGGCCCGCCGCGGCGAGCATGAGCATGAGCATCGACGAGGTGGTCGTCTTGCCGTGGGTGCCAGCGACGGCGAGCGCTCCGGTCCTCGCGCAGATCGCAGCGAGGATGCCGGCCCGCGAGGTCACGGCGATACCCCGCCGGCGCGCCTCATCCAACTCGTTGAGATCGACAGGGATGGCCGTTGACGCGGTGACGACATCACAGCCGTGCACATGGCGACGGTCATGACCGATGTGCACGCGAACCCCCGCCGCCCGGAGCCGCTCGAGCACTTGGCGCCCTCGGATGTCGCTACCCGACACGTCGTGGCCCATGCCGGCGAGCGCGATCGCGACCGCGCTCATCCCGGGTCCACCGACGCCGACGACGTGGATGCGACGCGGCTCAGCGAGGTCGGGGATCACCGTCGGCAGGCGCTGCTCGATCACTTCGGTCACGTTAGGTGTCGCCATCCGCCACAGCGTCGATCAGTTCGGCGAGCCGCCCCGACCGACTGACCGCACCCATCTCGCGGGCACGATGCGCGATGTCATCGAGTCGGGCGCGGTCGCTCCGCAATCCATCGATCACGGATCCGAGCGATCCGAGTTCGGACTCGGCCAACGCGATCGCTCCCCCGCCATCGGCCAGCCAGCGGACGTTCTCCCGTTGGTGGTCTTCGGCCGCTCCGTCCCAGGGAACCAGTACCGACGGGACGCCGACCGCGGCGACCTCGTGGACCGTGCTGGCGCCACCTCGACCGATCACCAGATCGGCCGCCTCGTACAGGGTCGACATGTCCTCACTGAAGCCCGAGGGCGCATAGGAGACCCCCGAGAAGCCGTCGAGCGCCTCTGGCAGGTCATCCACGAAGCGACGACCGGCGAGGTGGACGACCGCCAGTCCGCGATCGTCGGCGCGCTCCTCCACGAGGCGGACGACGGCGGCGTTCAGGGCAGCCGAACCGAGTGAGCCGCCGAGAGCGACCACGAGGAAACGGTCCTCGTCGATGCCGAGGCGAGCTCGAGCTGGGCCACGGCCACCCGCCCGGTCAGCGGTGAGGATCGCACGCCTGAGCGGGGCGCCGGTGAAGGTCGCCCGAGGGAGCGCTGAGTCCGGAAACGCGACAGCGGAGGCGGCGGCGAATCGGGCGCTGAGCGCGCTCGCCCGACCAGGACGGCGGTCGTAGCTGACCACAACGACAGGGATTCGGAGCAGCCGGGCGGCGAGAACCGGGGGGAGGCTGGCGTATCCCCCGACCGACACCACGACCGCTGGTCGACGCCGACGAAGCAGCCCGAGCGACGAGAGGACCGCCGCCACCATGAGGGGCGCAAAGAGCAGGTTGGAAGCGGTGACGCGGCGCTGCAGCCCGACCACGCGGAGCAGGGTGAAGGGGACCCCGAGCGGCGGGACCATCTCCCCCTCGACGCCTCGGGTGGATCCGACGTAGTGCAGTTCGTCGGGCTCGTACCCGTTGGCCATCGCGGCCTCCAACACCGAGATCGCGGGCAGCACGTGGCCAGCCGTGCCGCCCCCGGCGACCAGCAGTCGGATCCCGGCCACCACGCGTCCCTTACTCAGCGGGCTTTCGTGGTACGACGCCGTCCGGGCGCCGAGACCGTCGAGCGTTCCGACACGCCGCGACGCGCCACATTGAGCAACAAACCGGCGGCGACGAGCGAGGTCGACATCGACGATCCGCCGTAGGAGAAGAACGGAAGGGTGATGCCGGTCACCGGCATGATCGCGACGACTCCGCCGACGTTCACCAGGGTCTGCAGACCGAACCATGACGCGATTCCCGCGGCGAGCATCTGCCCGAACCGGTCCGGGGCCGCGAGCGCCGCCTGGATCCCGAACCAGACGAGCATGCCGAACCCGCCGATGACGGCGATCGATCCGACGATGCCGAGCTCATCGGCGACGATGGCGAAGATGAAGTCACTGTGCGCGAGCGGCAGGTAGCCGAGCTTCGACCGGCTGCCCCCGATACCCGACCCCGTCAGACCGCCATTGGCGATCGACAGCAGACCCTGCCAGGACTGATAGGCGAGGTAGTCCTTGTTGCCCTCCACGTCGAGGAAGGCGACGAATCGGTTGAAGCGCCTCGGCGTGGCGACGATGACCAGTAGGAGCACAAAGGCGCTGGCACCGGCGATGGCCCCGATGTGGCGCAGCGGAGCTCCGGAGAACAGCAGCATGGTCATCACGACGGCCATGAGCACGACGGCCGAACCGACGTCACCTTGGGCCATGCAGGCCGCCGAGGCGAGACCACCGAGTCCGGCGACCGGGACCGCCATCACCCTCCAGTCGCCGACCGACCGCTCACGTCGGGCGACCATGTCGGCCGCGAGCACGATCACCAAGATCTTCAAGATCTCCGAGGGCTGGAACCCGATCGGCCCGAGGTTCACCCACGACCGAGCGTCGTTGACCTCCTTGCCAACGCCGTCGACGAACGGGAGACCCATCATCGCGAAGCCGAGAATCGCGGCCGGGAGCGCGATCGGCCTGATCGATCGGTAGGGCACCCTCATCGCGATGAGCATCCCGAGGATCCCGAGCGCGGTCCACATCACCTGTTTCAGCACCATCGAGTAGGGCGAGGCGTCTCCGCCGACGTTCTTGGCCGCCGAGGCCGACAGGAGCATCACCAATCCGAGGAGGACGAGGACGGCGACAACGACCATGATCGCGTAATACGAGAGCGGAGCCGTGTCGAGTTGCTCGCGTCGAAAGGCGCCCGCCAGCCCCTCCCGACTGCGCGAATCCTGATGACGTCGGCTGCCCCGGCCGCTCTCGCGCCCCTTCTCGACCGCAGCTTGGCGTCGTCGGGCGAGGTCGTCCCCCTTGATCAGCGCGAGACCCATGTCATGCTCCCTTCACCATGGCTCCGCTCCGCGCGAGGTCATCGACCACGCGAGCGAAGTGCTCCCCCCGGGCGGCGTATCCACCGGCCGGATACCAGTCGAAACTCGCGCAGGCCGGCGAGAGAAGAACGACATCGCCCTCGCAGGCCTCCTCGACCGCCGCTCGAACGGCGGACTCCATCGAACCGGCATGACGCACCGGCACGTTGGGGGCGAACACCGCCTCGATCTCGGCGGCGGCCTCACCGATCGCGATGACCCCGCGAATGTGCGAGCCGGCTTCGGCGAGCACGCCGAGGTCGAGATCCTTATTGCGCCCGCCGGCGATCAGCACGACACTCGGGAAGGAGCGGATCGCGGCGAGAGCGGCGTGCGGGGTGGTGGCCTTGGAGTCGTTGAAGCAGTCGACTCCGTCGACCCGTCCGACGAGCGAGATGCGATGCGCCGGCGCCTCGAAATCGGCGAGCGCTCCCGCCACCTCAGACACGGTGGCGAGCCCGGTCTCGATCACCGAGGCGGCTGCGGCGAGGCCGTTCGAGATGTCGTGCGGAAGGCTGCGACGCATGTCCCCCGCTTCGATGATGACGCCGGAGGGTGACACCAGAGCACCATTGACGAACCGGTACTCACCGCTCTCCCCGACCGAGACGCGTCGAGCCGGCGAATCGGAGAGATGACGCCGAACGATCGGGTCGTCGATGTTGCCGATCGACACATCCTCGGGGGTCTGCTGACTGAAGATCCGCGCCTTCGCCGCCTCGTAGGTGGCCATGGAGTCGTGCCAGTTGAGATGGTCCGGCGCGAGGTTGAGCCAGATCGCCGCCTCGGCGCGAAAGCCCTCGGTGAACGCGAGTCGGAAACTCGAGCACTCCACCACGTAGACGTCAACGTCCATCTCGAGGGCGTCGAGGAGCGGGGTGTCGGTGTTGCCGCAAGCGACGGTCCTCCTGCCAGCCGACTCGAGCATCGCGGTGATCATCGAGACCGTCGTCGTCTTCCCATCGGTACCGGTGACCGCGACCATCGGACGCGCCCCTCCGGTGCGCTCCCGCTCCCACATCCAAGCCAATTCGATCTCGCTGGCGATACGCCGGTCCGCCGCTCTCGCCGCTCGGATGAGCGGATGCGACTCGGCGACCCCGGGCGCCGGCGAGATCAGATCGAAAGCCCGCACGAACCCGTCGAGGTCGGCGGGTGGTTGTTCGATCTCGAGACCGAGCCGAGCGGCCTGCGCGACCTTCGCGTCGTCGATGGCGTCATCGGTGACAACCACTTGGTGGCCGAGGCGTTGCATCGCCCGGACCGTCGCCGCTCCCGCGATGCCAAGGCCATGGACGAGGGAGGTGATCGTCATCGCGCGGCGATCCTCGTGAAGTCGCCGATGAAGATCGCGAGCGCTAGGGCTACCGAGACGGCGGCCAACAGCCAGAACCGGATGATCACCGTGGTCTCCGGCCATCCCCCGAGTTCGAAGTGGTGGTGGATCGGTGACATGCGGAAGAGCCGGCGTCGACGGCCCGATGCCTTGAACACCGCCATCTGCACCGCGACCGAACCGGCCTCCACCACGTTGATCCCACAGATGAGGACGAGGAGGAGATGGGTGTTCATGGTCAGCGCCGAAAAGGCCAGGGCCGAGCCGATTCCGAGGGCGCCGACGTCGCCCATGAAGATTCGCGCCGGAGCCGCGTTCCACCAGAGGAACCCGAGGCAAGCCCCGGCAAATGCGGCCGCGAGCACCCCCATGTCGAGTGGGTTGACCACCTCGTAGATGTCGGGGTTCCTGAATGCCCAGTACCCGATGATGGTGAACGCGCCGAACCCCATCAGGGCCGAGCCTCCGGCGAGGCCGTCGAGTCCGTCGGTCACGTTCACCGCGTTCGTCGTCGCCCAGATCAGCAGTCCCGCCCACAGGATCCACACGAACTGGGGAACCTCAAAGCCGAGGTCGCCGGCGCGCGTCAGGCTGATCGTCTCGGAGATGCCGGTCGATGCGACGAGCCACCACGCCATGCCGAAACTCATCAACATGGTGAGGTAGTTCTTCTGCTTCCAGAAGATGCCTCGGTTGTGGCGTTTGCGAACCTTGATCCAGTCGTCGGCGAACCCCATCGCGGCCATCGCGAGCACACCGACCCACACGATCATCGCCTGGTCGGAGAATGGAAGGTCGCGCACGTGGGCGACGATCCAGCCGATGAGCGCCGCGCCAATGATGGCGAGGCCCCCCATCGTCGGGGTGCCCTGTTTCGGCATGTGGTGCTCGAGTCCGAGGGTCCGGTCGTCCTCCACGAGGATCGGTTGGCCCTGTCCACGCGCCTGGAAGAAGACGATCAGGAATCGCGTTCCGAGGAGTGACACCAGCGCCGACACGGCCCCGGCGATCATGATCGCGATCATGCGTCCACCCCGAGCGCGGCGCGCGCGATCTCCCGGTCGTCGAAGTGCCGGATCTCGCCACCGCTCTCCTGGGTCGTCTCGTGGCCCTTGCCGGCGATCAGCACGATCTCACCAGCACCGGCCTCGTCGATGGCGCGGCGGATCGCCAACTCGCGGTCGACCTCCACCACCACGTCGGCACGCTCGGACTCCGACATACCCGAGAGCATGTCCGACAGGATCGCCTCGGGCCGTTCACCCCTCGGGTTGTCCGAGGTCAGCACCACGCGGTCGGCGGCGAGAGCGGCGCGACCCATCTCGGGTCGCTTTTCACGGTCGCGTTCCCCTCCGCATCCGATGACGACCGTGCATCGAGCCGTCGGGGCAGCCTCCCTCGCTCCCTCGATGAGCCTCGCGAGCGCATCCGGTGTGTGGGCGTAATCGACCACGACGAGGGGGGCCGAGGGATCGGTTGACGTCACCGGCTCAAATCGGCCGGGAACCGGCGCGCACCCGCGAAGGGCAGCGACAGCCGCCGCCTCGTCTACGCCGAGAAGGACTGCCGCGTCGAGCACGGCGAGGGCGTTGAGCACATTGACCGCTCCTCCCATCGGGAGATCGACGCGATGCCCTCGCCAGGTGAACGACACGGAAGTGACACCGAGCCGCACGTCGTCCGCCTCCGCTGACGCGTACGCCTGTGTCGGCACCTCCGCCCCGTCGATGAGCAGCCGGCCGTGGATGTCGTCGGCGTTGACGAGAGCGCGTTGGCACAGCTCTGAGGAGAAGAGCCGGGCTTTCGCCCGGAAGTACTCCTCGGTCGTGCCGTGCAGGTCGAGGTGATCGCGACCGAGGTTGGTGAACACGGCGAGGTCGAACCGAACACCGGTGACCCGGTCGAGCACCAACGCGTGCGAGGAGACCTCCATCACCACCGCGGTACGGCCGTCGCTGACCGAACGAGCGAGGCCCCGCTGGAGATCAGGTGACTCCGGAGTGGTCCGAGGCCCGCTCAAAGTGCCGATCACCTCGACGTCGTGCCCGGCGGCTGAGAGGACCTGACCGAGGAGTTGGGCGATCGTCGTCTTGCCGTTCGTGCCGGTGATTCCGACCATGAGCAACCCCGTCGCCGGATCGCCGTGGACAGCGACCGCGGCGTGCGCCATCGCCTCGCGCGCGTCGGCGACCACGATCTGAGGGACCTCGACCTCGAGGGGCCGCTCGACCAGTAACGCGACAGCGCCGCGCTCGACCGCTTCCGCCGCGTGGTCGTGACCGTCGTGACGCGCGCCGACGAGGCAGGCGAAGAGGGAGCCCTTGGTGACCTCCCGCGAGTCGTGGTGCACGTCCGAAACCACGACGGAGGCCGCGTCGAGCGCGAGACCCGCGCTCTCCACGGTGAGCAGCAGTCGGGACGGGATCCGTCCGGCGACCACGTCGAGACCGAGACCGGTCGCCACGGCGATCACGCCTGCTCGCAGGTGGGCGGGGTATCGGGGGGCTGCATGCCGAGCTCGTGGGCGACGGTCGGCACGAGTCTCGAGAACACCGGCGCCGCCGCCGTGCCTCCGAAGCGGTTGATCGTGCCCGCTGGCGGCTCGTCGATGCTGATGAGCACCGTGATCTGCGGGTCCTCAGCGGGGAAGAACCCGACGAAGCTCGAGTAGTAGGCGTAGCGGCCGTTCTCGTCGAGGTAGCCGCCGTTCGGCTGCGCCTTCAGCCCGGTGCCGGTCTTCCCAGCCACATTGAAGGAGTCGACCCGGGCGCGCGACCCGGTACCGGCGCAGATCACGTCGACCATCATCGACTGCACGGTCTCAGCGACCGCGGGGGTGACGACCTCGTGGGTGGCCGATGCCGCGGTTGGCTCGATGGCCCCACCCCGATCAACGGTGGCGCGCACCAGCCGGGGCGCGACGTAGAGACCGTCGTTCGCGATCACGTTGACGGCCGACACCAACTGGATGCCGGTGCTCGCCACGCCCTGCCCGTAGCTGACGGTGACCTGCTCGGACCCTTGCAACTCGGTCCAGTGGTGGAGGATCCCCGCCGACTCGCCGGGGAACCCGAGAGCCGACACGGAACCGAGGCCGAACAGCCTCATGTAGTCCCAGTGGGTGGGTCGACCGGTCGCCTGCTGGATATCGATCGTGCCGATGTTCGACGACTCGACAAGGATCCGGCGAACGCTCATCTCCTCATCTGGGTGCTCATGAGAGTCCTTCAGGAGGTCCTCGCCGTACTCCCGCCTCCACGGGACGGTGAAGGTCGTGTCCTCCGTGACCGCGCCCTCGTTCAGACCGGCAGCGACGGTGATGACCTTGGCGACCGAGCCGGGCTCGTAGGAGTCGACCGCGGCCAGGTTGCCCGAAGTGATCCGCACCTCACCCGACTCGGCCTCGCGCTTGACCGTCGCCATAGCGAGCAGATCACCGGTATCGGTGTCCATGACGATGCACTGGCCGGCCTTTGCGCCGATCTGGTTCACCTGGGCGGTGAGCGCAGACTCGCAGGCGTGCTGGATCGAGCGATCGATGGTCAGGATCAGGTCGTCACCGGGAACGGGAGCCGAGATCACGACCTCGCTTCCCGGGATCGACCGACCACCCGGTGCGACCTCGCGCTGGCGCCCCCCCGACACGCCGGTGAGCATCGAGTCGAACTGCATCTCGAGTCCCGCGATGCCGATGCCGTCGATGTCAGTCAGACCGATAACCGAGCGTCCGGTATCACCGCCGGGTAGCACTCGGCGCGGTTCGGCGTCGACGTTGACCCCCGAGAGACGGAGCTCGGCGAGTTGCTCCCCGAGAGCATCGTCGACCTGCCGACGCACGTAAACGAACCCGCGCTCCTTCGCGATCATCTCTCCCCAGAGTCGCTCCTGCTCGCCCGCGTCGAGCCCGAGCACCGAGGTCAACACCGCGAGGGTCGACGAAGGGTCGTCGATGAGTTTCGGATTGATGCTGATGGTGCTGGCGGGGATGGACACGGCGAGCTCCTCGCCGTTGCGGTCGAAGATGGTGCCCCGATCGGCGGTGATGGTGGCGGTCCGGGTCCACTGGTCGGTGGCAGCCGCTCGAAGCGGCGCTCCCCCGGCGGTCTGGAGTTCGACGATCTTCAGGACGACGATGAGGAGGAGGCCGCAGATCGCGAGGGTGACGAACCTCATGCGACGACGGGCATCCCCGCCGGTGAGCGTGGCGGCCGGCCTGGTGGTGCGCACGTTGCGGCGGCGCGGACCCGTCTCGGCCGGACGACGGGCGCGGTGGCTCGACGGAACCGTCACGCCGGGCCTGCGCTTGGGTCCGCTCCGCGGGGCGACCGTCGGCGTGCGGCGCCGCACCGCAGGAGGCGGCGGGGTGCGGCGGCTCATCGCTGCATCCCTCCCACGCGCTTCACCAGTCGGAACTGGTCGAGCGGCCCGAGGTTGTCGGGCGCCTGAGAGATCTCGGGGGACATGCCGGTGCGGGCGATCGTGATGGCGAGGACCTGCGGGTCGATCGGCAGGAATCGACTCGAGGACGCGGGCTCCATGCCGAGGAGGCGCCCTTCGGTGTCGAGGCGGGTCGGCGACCGGAGCTCAGCGCGGATACTGCGAAGGGCGTCGAAGTCCTCATTCGCTGCCGCGATGCGACGGTCGAGTTGGTCGATCTGGAACTGGCGAGCGGCAATCTGCGTGTGGAGGACGGCGATGAGTGCCATGCCGAGTGCCGCGGCGGCGAAGGCGACGATGATCACCCGCGCGGCCCGCCCTCTGGTTTGGACGAGGCTCAGCTTCGGTCGGCCCTGGGGCCGCTTGGCCCGAGCCAGATCGATGAGCGGAAGCGCCATCAGCGCTCCCCGCTCTCAGCGGCGACCCGCTCGACCACTCGGAGCCGGGCCGAGGAGGCGCGGCGGTTCCGCGATACCTCAGTGTCCGAGGGCCGCTTGCGGTGCCCTCGCACCAGACGGACCGTCTGGACGGCTCCGCAGACGCAGGGCAACTCAGGTGGGCACAGGCAGCGGTCGACCGCGGCTCGGAACCGGTCCTTGACGACGCGGTCCTCGCCGGAGTGGTAAGTCAGCACTGCCACGCGGCCTCCGGGGGCCACGGCGTCGACGGCCTGATCGATCGCCTCGGGGAGGATGTCGAGTTCCCCGTTCACCTCGATGCGGATGGCCTGGAAGGTCCGCTTGGCGGGATGCCCCCCGGTGCGTCGGGCTGGGGCGGGAATGGCCGCGGTCACCACCGCCGCGAGGTCAGTGGTGCGTTCGATCGGGCGGGCGGCGACGATCGCCCGCGCGATACGCCGAGCGAAACGCTCATCGCCGTGGCGCTCGATCACATCGGCCAACCGGGCCTCGTCGTATCCGTTCACGACGTCGTCGGCCGACCATTCCGCCGAGGCGTCCATGCGCATATCGACCGGACCGTCGTGCCGATAGGAGAAGCCGCGATCGGCGCTGTCGAGCTGGTGACTCGAGACACCGAGGTCGAAAAGCGCTCCGCTCAACTCCCGCACCTCTCGCTCGTCCATCACCTCTCGCAGCGCGTCGAACCGGGCGTGCGCGGAGCTGAACCTGCTTCCGAAACGCTCCAAACGGGCTCCGGCCGCCTCGAGGGCGGCTCGATCGCGGTCAAGGCCGAGGACTTGAAGATCGGCGCGAGATTCGAGGATCGCCTCGGCATGCCCTCCCCCGCCGAGCGTGGCATCGAGGACGACGCCCGGCGGCACATCGGCGAAGACCTCCACGATCTCCTCGCGCATGACCGGCTCGTGCTCGAAACGCTCGGCGCTGCTCACTCGTCCCTCCACACCCGCGGGGCGACCTCGTAGTCGTCCTCGGCCGAGATGGTCTCGTAGCGGGAGGGGCGCCAGAGCTCGATCGTGTTGAGGTTGCCGACGATCATCGCCGTGCCGGCCTCGGTGAGCCCGGCGAACTCGCGGGCTTTGTCATCGAGGGTCAGCCGACCCTGCTTGTCGACGGCGACCGATGTGGTGTTGGTGGCGAGTGACCGCCTGACGCCGGGCGCGGCCTCATCGCGCTTCACGGCCTCGATCACCTCGGCCGCCTCGGCCTCGAACACGGCGGCGGTCCGCAGGGTCACGCAACCCTGCGGGTCGAGGGTGGCGTAGCACCGGTCGCCGAGATCGCCCCGGAACGACGACGGAAGCGACAGACGACCGTTGTCGTCGATGCTGCGGTCGTAGACCCCGACGAACACCTTCCGTGTCCTCGCCTTCCTGTCATCCGCTTTCGGTGGCTGCCTCTGCCGCACGCCGGGAGGCGGACCCGACGGCTCCAGAAGTATGGCCTCCAATCTTCACCAATGTCAACCATTCTTCACCAAACATCCCCGAAGCGTTCCCTCTGGCGTCCAGTGGCGCACCGAGGCAAGATCGAAAGCCACGTTCCGCAACGGCACGAACTGACGCGGCAATCGCACAGGCAAGGGGATGCTCGAGCGGCGCACGCGTCCGCCGGGCCGGCGATCGACGCCTCAGCCGGCGAGTAACGCCGCGGGGAGCGCCCCCACGGCTGACTCCACCGTCACCCGGGGAAGCCAGGCAATACCTGCCGGGCCCACGGCGTCGGGCCGGACCGCCGCAGCCAGGAGATCGATCGGGAAGGCGACGCAGTCGACCGTGTGCACCTGGCACTGAACACGCGACCAGTCGCGCGACCTCCGCTGGCTCAAGCCGACCAGCTTCCGGCCATCGAGAAGCACCTCCCCCGGACCGAGTCCGGCGAAGCAGACGAGTTCGGCCCAAGCGCCATGGGTCACTCCCCCGGTGTGCACCTCAAGACGTCCGGCGAGGTTGTCATCCGCCGCTCCGAGAACCGTCGCCCACGCCCGGCCGACCAACTCCATCGAGGCCCGAACATCAGCGGTCACCGTGCCGGGACGGTGGGGAATCCACACATCCACCCAGATCGCGAGCGCGTCGTCCACGAGGACCAGCCCCCCACCCGACTTCCGACTGACCAGGCCCATCCCCGTTTGCCCAAGCGCCCATGGATCGATCAGCGACTCGTCCTGGCGGGATCCGAGCACCACCGCAGGCGCGGTGGGCCGGCAGCGACGCACGGTGAGGATGGACTTCGTTGGAGGGTCCCAGGCGTGCAGGGACTCCGCGGGGCTCCAGACCTCGGCGACGGTGTGCTCCGACACCCCGATGACGCTACGCCCGGGCGCGACGGGTCGAACCTCAGCTCGCGCGAGCGAGGTACGGCTTCCAGGCATCGGGCATCCGAGATGCGCCGACGACGACCCAACTTCCCGGCCGAGGAGGGCACCCCGGTCGACGGAGCCTCATGCCGGCCTCCTCGGGAGTGCGGTCGCGCTTCGCCAGATTGCACCGACGACAAGCCGCCACCAGGTTCTCCCAGTCATGGCCGCCACCACGCGATCGGGGAAGCACATGGTCGATCGAGTCGGCGGGTCCACCGCAGTACTGGCAGACGTGGTCATCTCGGGCGAACACGGCTCGCCGCGACAGCACCGCCTGGCGACGGCGGGCGACTCGCACCATGTACCGCAGACGAACCACTGAGGGCACCGGAACGGTCAGCGAGGGCGAGCGAAGCACTCCACCGTCGTGCTCAATGATCTCCGCCTTGTCGTCGAGGACGAGGCAGGTGGCGCGGCGGAACGAGACAATGCTCAGCGGCTCGTACGAGGCATTGAGCACGAGCACGTTCCGCATCGGTCAGACGGAGCCTCTCAGCCCTCGCGTGAGCGGATCATCCTCCGCCAGTCGCGACACCACGCGAGATAGTTCACCACATCCCGCGGCTCCGCTGAGCGACCTCCCCGACCCGATCCGTCACCTCCGTACTGGGTGACGAGTCGGAACCGCAAGTAATCCATCGGGGGTCCGGGCCGACGCGCCCCAGAGCGCCACCACCCCGGGGGAGAAAGCACCGCGAGTTGACGGATCGCGCTCGGCCACAGCCCGGGGCGCAGAAGAATCGCCGCGAGCGCGCGCACTGCGACTCGAAGGCTCACGCCGGTCGGGGCTCCTTCGGCAGACCGAGGACCATCTCGCCGATGATGTTGCGCTGGATCTGCGACGACCCGGCATAGATCGTTCCGGCGCGCGCGTTGAGAAATGTGCCGACCCACGAGGCCGAGGAGTTCGGAGCGCCGGCGTCGTCGGTCTGGAAGGCCGAGGAGGGCTGCCGGCCCGACGGGACCATCGCCTCAGCGCCGAGGATGTCGACCGCCAACTCGGTCACCGTGAGGTGGTACTCGCTCCAGAAGAGCTTCGAGATCGCGCCGTCGGGACCCGGGTGCGCGCCGGCGAGGAACTGGGTGAGCACTCGCATGCCGCTGTAGCGCATGACCTGCACCTTCGAGTACGCCTGAGCGATCCTCTGGCGGATGACCGGATCACGGTCGAGTCCACGCTCCCGCGCGAGCAGCACCAGACGATCCACCTCCGCCTGGAACCGGATCGGTGCCGTGGCAGCCGCCTCTCCGCGCTCGAAGCCGAGGAGGGTCATGGCGACCGCCCAACCGTTGTTCAGTCCACCGACCACCTCGTCGACCGGGCAGACGGCATCGGTGTAGAAGACCTCGTTGAATTCGCTCTCCCCCGAAATCATCTTGATCGGCCGCACGTCGATGCCCGGTTGACGCATGTCGACCAGCAGGAAGGAGATCCCCTTGTGCTTCGGAGCATCGGGATCGGTGCGGGCGAGGGTGAAGATGTGGTCGGCGAGGTGACCGGCCGAGGTCCAGATCTTCTGACCGTTGAGAATCCACTGGTCGCCGTCGCGGACGGCCTTCAGGCCGAGATTGCCGAGATCGGAACCAGCGTTCGGCTCGCTATAGCCCTGGCACCAGGTGTCCTCTCCCGAGAGGATCCTCGGCAGGTAGCGCTCCTTCTGCTCGTCGGTTCCCATGAGCAGCAGCGTGTTCCCGAGCATCTGGATGCCGAACACGTCATTCGGTCCTCCGGTCGGCACTCCCGCGCGCGCGAACTCCTCGGCGAGGATCACCTGTTCGAGCGCCGACAGCCCGGCGCCGCCGTATTCGACTGGCCAGCCGGGGGCGAGGTAACCGGCTTCGAAGAGCGTCTGACGCCATTCGGCGACGAACTCCTCAAGGGCTGCCCCCTCCAACGAGCCGATGCCGGACCAGTTGGAGGGGAGCTTCTCAGCGAGGAAGGCCTGAGCTTTCTCGCGATAGGCCTCAGCGGAGGGTTCGTAGGTGGGGCGCATGCCCTGAGCGTAGTTCGGGCTCAGGACGGCGACATCGCCGGAACCGGATCTATGCCTCCGGTGGCGACCCGGTGCCTCGCCACCGACGCGGCACCGACGAGAACATGTTGACGCACAGCTCGGATGTGGAGTTCCTCGAGGTGCACCAAGCGGCTCCGCTGGTCGAGTTCGACGCTCAAGGCGTCGGTGAGGCGACGACCAAGGGCGGTGACGACCGGACCACCGATCACGATGCGATGGATGTCGAGCATGGCAGCCAAGGACGCACAGGCGCGAGCCAGCATGATCCCAGCCCGGTCGATCGTGGCCTCGGGCACCCTCGACACCTCCCGCCCGAACTGCGACTCGAGGCTCACCGCACCGGCGTACAGGTCGAGACAACCCGGCGATCCGCAGGGGCACACCGCGCCATCGGGATCCACCAGGAGGTGACCGAATGCACCGAGGTGACCATTCGCGCCCGCGACGAGACGCCCATCGCGGACAATGCCGCCGTCGACCTGATCACCGAGGTAAACGCCGATCACCGAACCTCGATCCGGCGCGTTCGCTATCGCGTGCGCGTGCCCGGTTGAACTGAGCACCGTTGGGAGACCGGTGGCCTCCGCCATGAGGCGACGCAACGGCACCCCCTCCCAACCGTGCACGGTCACCGAGCGGAACTCGCCGATGTCGGCCAGCACCGGACCTGGCCCGGTCACCCCGCACACCGCTGGACGCGCCTCAGGCGGGGTGGCGGCGAGCACCCGGTCGACGAGTCGTGTCAGGGCGACCCATGGCTGGCGACTCGGAGGTACCACCCGATCCCGCACCCCGACCTCTCCGTCGGGGCCGACCACGCCAGCGACCAGATGTCGGACCCCGAGGTCGACCGCGAGGACGTTGAACGACTGTTCGCTCGGCTCAGCCGCCGACTCAGCCACGGCGCGGCCACCCGGAGGCGAGCCAGTTCGCCACCGGGGACTCGGCCAGGCGCTCGCGCCCGATCAGCCTCACCTCGGAGGCGACCACCGAGGCGAGTACCAGCACCACCACGAAGCCGACGAACGACAGCAGGAAGCTGACCGCCAGACCGATCACGGTGACGAAGAGTGCGATGATCGCACCGACCGCGGCAAGCGCAAGCCGGCGACGAGAGACCCGATAGCCGCGCTCAGCGAAGGTGGGATCCTGCTCGAGTTCCTGCTCGATCTGGCGGAGGATGCGCTGTTCGTCTTCGGAGAGGGGCATGACCTTGACCTCGCGGTTTCGCGGTCGGAGATGATCGCGTGCACCACATCTTGGCACCCCGAAGTCGGATCCTCAACGCGAGCGGGGCTTCAGCCCGCTGGCGCGACCGATCGACGACCGACCGAAGCGCGCCCGGATCTCGTCCAGAGCCCGGTCGGTGCTGTCGTGGGCGGGTTGATCAGCTTCCGCCGACCAGAGGTCGAGCTGGCGAACCGGCTCGACGAGATTCGATGCCGACACCCCGAGGAGACGCAGGGCACCCCGACTCATCACCTCGGCGAGCGCGGGCTCGAGCCGGGTCACGATCTCGACGGCGGTGTCGAGGGGTTCCCCGTCGGTGACCGAGCGGGTGACGGTCTGGAAGTCGGCGAACTTGGCCTTCAACGTCACCGTGCGGGCCGCCAAGGTCGATGAGCGCAGTCGCGCCGCAACCGCATCGGCCAGACGAACGAGTTCCGCTCGGGCAGCATCGATCTCGGAGACATCCGACCCGAACGTCTCCTCCTGCCCGATGGACTTCGCCGCGCGATCGACCTCCACCGGACGGTCGTCGATTCCGAGCGACAGTCGCCGAAGGTGGGCGGCGGCCGCGACCCCGATCCGGGCCTCGAGCAGCCCGGCCGGCGCCTCGACGATGTCGGGCACCCGACGGATCCCTATGTCGTGGAGTCGAGCGAGCGTCTTGGGGCCGACGCCCCACAGACGCTCCACCGGCAGACCAGCGACGAAGGACGCCTCCTCACCCGGAGCGACGATGACCACGCCGCGACCCGAGCGCACCCCGTCGGTCGCCGCTACCGGTTTCGCCTCTACCGATGCCAACTTCGCGACGAACTTGTTGCTCGCCACACCGACCGAGCACCCGAGCCCCACTTCCTCGGCCACCCGGGTTCGCACGAGCCGCGCGATGGCGAGCGGCTCACCAAGCAAGGCGCGCGCGCCAGTGACGTCGAGGAACGCCTCGTCGAGGGCCAGTGGTTCCACGAGCGGCGTTATCGAGTCGAAGACGGCTCGAACCTGCGCGCTCACCTCGGCGTAGCGGTGATGATCGGCCGGCAAAAACACCGCGTCCGGGCATCGCCTCCGGGCGGTGACTGACGCCATCGCCGAGTGGACGCCGTGACGACGCGCCTCATAGGACGCCGCGGCCACCACTCCTCGCGAGCCATCGCCGCCCACCACCACCGGAAGACCGATGAGTTCGGGCCGCCTGAGCAACTCGACAGACACGTAGAAGGCGTCCATGTCGACATGGAGGATCACGCGCGGTTCCCCGGCACCGGTCATCGACCCGATACTCCCACGTCGACCGGCCGCGGGGGTGGCGATAGTTTCCAGTCGATGAGTGGTCCGACTCCGACCGTCGAGGAACGTCGTCTGTCGGCGCTCCCCTCGGTGACGGCCCGAGCTGTCGCCTTCGTCGGCGTGATTCTCGGCGGGTTGGCCGGAGGACTCATCGGGCACTCCCTCGTCGACATCCAGTGCTCCGGCGACTGCGACGTCCCGACCGCCCTCGGGCTCGTCGTCGGGGCGACGTCGGCGGCGCTCGGAATGGCCGTCGTCGGGGTCCTCGCTCTCCGCGCGATGGGCGAGTGGCGGGAGATCCAGGACCGGGAACGTGCCGGACACGCCCCGTGAGCGCCGGTCCGTCCCCCTCGGCAACCGAACTCCGAACCCTCTGCGAGCGACTGGCTGAGACCGCGGGAGCGATCGCGCTCGAGGGGCGCGGGCACCGTGTCCCCGAAGCGGGCACCAAGTCGTCGGGGACCGACATGGTGACCGAGTTCGACCTCGCGGCCGAACGCTCCATTCGCGAGGCGCTCGGACGCGAGCGTCCCGGCGACGGGATCCTCGGCGAGGAGGAAGGCTCCAGCCCCGGATCCACCGGATACCGCTGGGCGATCGATCCGATCGACGGCACCACCAACTTCGCCTACGGCCTTCCCCTGTGGGCCACCTCGGTGGCGGTGGCTTCCGAAGAGACCACGATCGCCGGCGCGGTTCGCCTGCCGGCCCTCGGTCGCACCTACTCCGCCCATCTTGGAGGTGGCGCGACCCTCGACGGCCGTTCGATCTCGGTCTCGAGCGCTCGCGAGATCGAACTCACCCTCGTTGGAACCGGGTTCGGTTACGACTCCGATCTCCGACGCCGACAGGCGCGAACCGTCGCGGCGCTGATCGGCGAGGTACGCGACATCCGACGCACGGGGTCCGCCGCCGTCGATCTCTGCCTCGTCGCTGACGGCTCCCTCGACGCGTACTACGAGGAGCAACTCAACGAATGGGACGTCGCAGCGGGACTCCTGATCGCTCGCGAGGCCGGTGCCACCGTCAGCGACCTCTCGGGCGGGCCGGTGCATCCCGGGTCAGTGCTGGTCGCCTCCCCGGGGACCCATGGGGCGATGCTGGAACTGCTCGGGCGGTCACGAGGCGACGAGAGCGACGGGTAACCCGGCCGCGGATCGGGCAGACTGTGGCCGTGGGAACGAGAATCCTCACCGTTGAGGACGACGAGCGGATCAGAACCGCGGTGCGCCTCGCCCTTGAGGACGAGGGCTGGACCGTCGACGAGGCCGAGAGCGGCGAGGACGCCGTCGCCATCTTCCAGACCACCCCACCCGATGTCGTGCTGATCGACATCATGCTGCCCGGCATGGACGGCTTCGAGCTCTGCCGAGGGATCAGGCGATCGAGCGACGTGCCCGTGGTGATGGTCACGGCCCGCAACGACACTCACGACATCGTCGCTGGACTCGAGGCCGGGGCCGATGACTACCTCACGAAACCCTTCGCTCCGAAGGAGTTGTCGGCGCGCATCCGTGCTCTTCTGCGTCGCGCCCGCCCGGGATCCACCCCGCACGCCCGCCTCGTCTTCGGCGACCTCGAACTGGTTCCCGATGAGGGCAAGGTGCTGCGGGGCGGTTCGGAGGTGCACCTCACGAAGACCGAGTTCCGCCTGCTGTGCGAACTCGCCGACAACCCCGGAAAGGTGTTCTCGCGCGAGGCCCTTCTCGACAAGGTGTGGGGTTACGACTACTTCGGCGACGGTCGCCTGGTCGACGTGCACGTCCGTCGCCTCCGCACGAAGATCGAGGCCGACCCCGCGAATCCGCGACATGTCGTGACCGTCCGGGGCCTCGGCTACCGCCTCCAGACGTGACCCTCACCGCCGAGGCGCCGACGCCTCGGACCCCGGCCGACCGTTCAGCGCGACCCACCGGCCTTCGGCGCGGTCTCCGCGGCGGACTCCGGCGGAGGATCCTCCTCATCTTCACCCTCGGATCTGCCGTGCTCGCCGTCCTACTCGCCGGAGCGACCTACGCGCTGACGCGATCGAACGTCGTGCAGCAAACCGAGACGGCGGGCATCGACGCGACCCGTCGCAACGCGCAGACCGTGCAGAACAATCTGCGCGGACCGGCTCCCTCGGCGCAGCCGGCCATCGACGCGCTCGAGTCGCTCGGTGTGCAACGCGCCCTGATCTGGTCGAACGATCAGTGGTGGGCCTCAAGCAACCGCTACCAGGCCGCGGCGCTCCCCCAAGCCTTGGTCGACCGAGTCATCGACGACGTGATCCCGGCGCGGATGATCACCGATGTCGAGGGCGACCCCCACGTCGTCGTCGGCTGGCCCCTCGCCGAGGGTGCCGCCTACTTCGAGTTCTTCACCCTTGATGACGTCTCCACCACGCTCCAGAGCGTGCAGCTATCGCTCTACTTGGCCGGCGGAATCACGATCGCGCTCGCGGTCATCGCCGGTGTGGTGCTCTCGCGGCGCGCCGTGCGCCCGGTGGCCGATGCCGCCATGGCCGCGAAGGCGATCGCCGGCGGTCGGCTCGAGACACGTCTGGCCACCACCGCTGACCCCGATCTCGGCGCCCTCGCCGATTCATTCAATGAGATGGCGCGAGCCCTCCAGGAGCGCATCGAGCGCGACGCGCGCTTCGCCTCCGACGTCAGCCACGAGCTGCGCTCCCCGCTCATGACCCTCGCCGCCTCAATCGAGGTGATCGAGGGTCGGCGCGACGAGATGCCCGATAGGGCACGCGCGGCCGTGGACCTGCTGTCGAGCGACGTGGCGCGGTTCCGAACGCTCGTGGAGGACCTCCTCGAGATCTCCCGCTTCGACGCCGGCGCCGTGCGCCCGAATCTCGACGAGCTGCTCACCGCCGAGTTCGTCGCCCAGGCGGTCGCCGTCAGCTCCCTTCCCGACACCCCGGTGGTCATCGAGGATCGAGCCGAGAACACCCTCATCACCGGCGACCGGCGACGACTGGCGCGCGTCATCGCCAACCTCATCGACAACGCCCGAATCCACGGTGGTGGCTCAGCGGCGGTACGGGTCGGGATTCCGGCGATGGACGCCGAGATCTCCCACGTCCGCATCGAGGTATCCGACTCCGGCCCTGGCGTCCCCGAGGAGGAGCGGCGACTCATCTTCGAGCGGTTCGCCCGCGGCGGCGGAGCGGGCAGGCGCCGCGACAACGACGGAGCTGGCCTTGGTCTCGCACTCGTGGCCGAGCACGTCCGACTCCACTCGGGCTCGGTCTGGGTGGAAACCGGTCCTGAGGGCCTCGGGTCCACCTTCGTGATCGAACTGCCCGCCGAGGACCTCGGAGACGACTCGTGATGCGACTCGGAGCGTTGAGCTCCGTCGCCGCCCTCGCCTCCGTGTTCGTCACCGGATGCGGCATCCGACCCGACGCGGCGCCTCGGGACATCCCGATCGAGGACCGCTCGCTCCCGGCGTCGCCGATCTCGGCGGCTGGAGTGTCGGGCGGGGACGCGCGGATCTACCTCCTCACACCGACCGAGCCCCGTCAGGTCCGCTCGGTGACCCGGTCGTCGGGCACCCGCGACGATCTGCTCGCCGCACTGGTCGCCGGACCGACCGAGGATGAGCTCTCCCTTCCACTCAGTTCCGCCCTACCGGCCGAGCTCGAGGTGCTGAGCACCCGCTCGGTGGGCTCGGTCCTCTACGTCGACCTGTCCTCGGCGATCGCCGAATTGTCGGGCTCTGGCCTCACCCTCGCCGTGGCCCAGATCGTGTTCACCGCGACAGACATCGTCGGCGTCGATGCGGTGCAGCTCACCGTCGACGGTCAGCGCTTCCCCTGGCCCCGGCCCGACGGCGCCACCACGACCGGCCTGCTGCGCTCCTACGACTTCCCGGGCTACGCCGTGTCCGCACAGCCCGACTATCCGGTGCTCCCCGCGCGGGTGTGAGGCTCAGGCGAAGAAGATCTCGGCGACATCGGTGAACAGCGCGAGGTCGACGGGTCGGCTCCGACCCGCCGCCTCGGCGAGCGGGACCGTGACGATCTCGCTGCCGCGGAGCGCCACCATCGAACCCCAGGCACCAGCGTGAACGGCGTCGATCGCGGCGACACCGAATCGCGTTGAGAGCACGCGGTCGAAGGCGGTCGGGGTGCCACCGCGCTGGACGTGGCCGAGCAGCACCGGTCGCGTCTCGAAGCCGGTTCGACGTCCGATCTCGTCGGCGACGATGTGCCCGATCCCACCGAGTCGCGCATGTCCGAAGCGGTCGACCTCGGGATCAGGTCCGCCGGCGAGTGAGCCCTCGACTGGCACCGCGCCCTCGGCCACCACCACGATCGAGGCGTACCGGCCACGGCTGTGGCGTCGGGTCAGACGCTCGCACACCTGATCGATGTCGAAGGGGTGCTCCGGCACGAGCACCACGGTCGCGCCCCCGGCGATCCCCGCGTGCGTCGCGATCCAACCGCTGTTGCGGCCCATGACCTCGACGACCATGACGCGGTCATGGCTCTCTGCCGTGGTGTGAAGGCGGTCGATCGCGTCGGTGGCGATCTGCACCGCCGTGTTGAAGCCGAAGGTGAGGTCGGTGCCGACGATGTCGTTGTCGATCGTCTTCGGCACCCCGAGCACGGGAATTCCGTGCTCTCGGTGCAGGAGTTCGGCGACGGTCAGTGAGCCGTTCCCTCCGATCACGATGATGCCGTCGAGGCCGAGGTCATGGATCGTCGACCGGACGCGCTCCACCCCATCGCTGTGATCGAGTGGGCTCCCGCGTCGCGTGCCGAGGACGGTGCCACCGCGGGGCAGGCTCCCCCGCATGCTCTCCACGGTGAGCGGCATGGTGCGGCGATCCATCACCCCGTCCCAGGCATCCAAGAAACCGACGATGTCGTCACCGAGCACGCGTTCGCCCTTGCGCACGATCGCCCGGATCACGGCGTTCAGGCCCGGGCAGTCTCCGCCCCCGGTCAGCACTCCCACGCGCACCAGTCGGATACTACGAGTGAGCGCTGCTAGAACGAACGCGTGGCTTGGGATTCGACCCATCCCGTCCCGTGGGGACGTCTCGTCCGGGAATGGATCGTCTACGTCTTCATCATGTTGGTCGTGCTCGTCCTCGTGGTCGACGGCGCCGACCGAGTCGGTGCCGTCGCGGGACTGCTCGTGTCCGGCCCCCTGTACGTCGCTTTCGGTGCCGTGCTCGCGAAGTTCGGGTACAAGCGCGACCGTCTGCGCCGAGCGCGGCCTGCGGCTGCCGAACCGTCTCCGGAACCCGCCCGTCGTCCGCGGCCGGCACCCACCCGCCGCACCGGCGGCGGGCGCCCGCGCCGCTGAGCGGTCCGGGACCGAGGGGTACGATCGACGAATGGCCGCCACCTGCGTAATCGCGATCGATGCCGGCACGACGGGGGTCCGTTCTCGGGCGGTGTTCGTCGATGGCCGCCCGCCGGTTGCCTCCTACCGGGAGTTCACCCAGTACTTCCCGAACCCGGGCTGGGTCGAGCACGATCCCGACGAGATCTGGTCATCGGTGGTCACCACGCTGTCGGAGGTCATTCATGAGGTGGGAGCCGACAATGTCGCCGCGATCGGCATCACCAACCAGCGCGAGACCGTCGTCGCCTGGGACCGAACCACCGGGGAGTCGTTCGGCAGCGCCATCGTCTGGCAGGACCGTCGCACCGCAGACCGGTGTGAGGCGCTCACCGCAGCCGGGCACCTCGATCTGATCCGATCCCGCACGGGCCTCGTCCTCGACCCTTACTTCAGTGGGACCAAGTTCGAATGGTTGATTCGCGAGCGCTCGCTCCCGACCGATGACCGACTCGCCCTTGGCACCATCGACTCCTGGCTGATCTATCGCCTCACCTCCGGAGCCGAGCATCTGACCGATGTGACGAACGCGTCGAGGACGATGCTCTTCGACATCGCCAACCTGCGCTGGGATTCAGAGCTCTGCGATCTGCTCTCGGTCCCGATGAGCGCGCTCCCCGAAGTGCGGCCATCGAGCGGCCGGCTGTGCCTGACCGCGGCCGAGGGCCTGCCGACGGGCATCCCGGTCTCGGGAATCGCCGGCGATCAGCAGGCGGCGCTCTTCGGTCAGAACTGCCTACGGCCCGGCCAGGCGAAGAACACCTACGGCACCGGCAGCTTCATCCTCCTCAACGTCGGCGCCTCATGCCCCGAGCCAACCCCGGGCATGCTGACCACCGTCGCCTGGCAACTCGCGGACGGTTCCGTCACCTACGCCCTCGAAGGAGCGGTCTTCGTGACGGGTGCCGCCATCCAGTGGCTACGTGACGGCCTCGGCGTGATCTCCGAGGCTGCGGAGATCGGCCCGCTCGCTGCCTCGGTCGCCGATTCAGGTGGTGTCTACGTGGTTCCGGCCTTCGCCGGCCTCGGCTCACCGTGGTGGGACCCGTGGGCGCGAGGAACGATCTGCGGTCTGACGCGAGGTTCCTCCAAGGCGCACCTGGCGCGCGCGGTCGTTGAATCGATGGCGTATCAGGTGCGCGACGTCGTCGACGCGATGGTGGCCGCGAGTGGTGTTCCGATCACCGACCTCCGCGTCGATGGCGGAGCTTCGGTAATGGACCTGCTGCTCCAGTTCCAAGCAGACCAGCTGGGAGTCCGCGTGATCCGTCCGGTCGACCGCGAGTCGACCGCGCTCGGCGCCGCCTATCTCGCGGGCCTCGCCGAGGGGGTGTGGCCCGATGAGGAGTCGCTCGCCGCGGCCTGGTCGGTCGAGGCCTCGTTCGAGCCTGAGCCTGACCGGACGCTTGCCGACCTCGGCCACGGTGAGTGGTTGCGGGCCGTCGAGCGGTCCCGTGGCTGGGCCGCGAACTGATCTGGATCAGTCGAGCAGGCTCGCGGCAACCCGCATGATCGCGTCGACCCGATCGCGCTCACGGGTGTGAATGGGTCGGCTCGCTCGGCGAGCCACGAGCACGGGACCGTCGGGCCGACTCGACCAGAAGACGTCGCTCTCGGGCCCAGCTGACAGGGGATGCTCGCGCCCACGGCGGTAGGGATCGAGCGCACCCTCCTCGGGTAGATCACCCACTCGGGCCATCTCGACCCCGTCGCGGAGCAGGACCGCCCAGTCGGCGCCGATCAGTTCGGCGATCAAGGCAACGAGCGTCGTTCGACGCTCTCCGAGTGCCGCCTCGGCCACCTCGGCGATGAGCGCCAGGGCGGCGAGGTCAGGGTCGATATGTCCTCCCTCAATCGCTCGGACATCCTCGACCGAGACCCCGTCGACAGCGTCGATCTCGCTCACCATGAGCGCGACCAATCCCTCATCGGGCAGCACCACGACGAGCTCGTCGATCACGCTGCCCGCTCCGCTCTCGAGCACCTCAATGCCGAGGACGTCGCCGCGAACAGCGCCTATGCGACTCGCCACCTGTCCGAGAGCGCCCGGGCGATCGGGCAACCAGACCCGGACGACAACGGTGTGCACGGCGAAAGGTTACGACCGTGCGGTTTCAACCGTGTGACGAGCCGGTGCGGATCAACCGAGCTTGACGAGGCCGCGCTTCAGGTTGCGCATCGCCTGGGTGATGCGCTGCTCGTTCTCGATGAGCGCGAAGCGCACGAAACCCTCACCACCGGGACCGAAACCAACTCCGGGCGAGAGCGCGACGTCGCACTCGCGGACCAGCATCGAGCAGAACTCCACTGAGTCCATCTCGCGATAGGGCTCGGGGATCGGCGCCCACACGAACATCGTGCCGCCGGGCTTCGGCACATCCCAGCCGATCTTCGCCAGACCGTCGATGAGGGTGTCGCACCGGCTCTCGTAGATCGAGCAGATCTCCTTCGGGTAGTCCGGCTCCTCTCGGAACACGACCGTGGCCGCGATCTGCACCGGCTGAAACATCCCGTAGTCGAGATAGCTCTTCAACTTGACGAGGGCCTGCACGACCTCGGCGTTGCCCACCATGAACGCCGAGCGCCAACCGGCCATCGAGAACGACTTCGTCATCGAGTACTGCTCGACAGCGACGTCCTTAGCTCCCTCCGCCTGCAGGATGCTCGGGGGGCGCACTCCACCAAAGCCGATATCGGCGTAGGCGAAGTCGTGGACCACGATCATCTCGCGCTCACGGCAGAAGTCGACCACGCGCTGCATGAAGGCCAGGTCGACGCTCGCCCCCGTCGGATTGTGCGGGAACGAGATCACGAGCACCCGCGGCTTCGGCCAACCCACCTCGTAGGCGGTGTGGAGCGACTCGAAGAATCCCTCCTCGAAGTCGTCGCGGTCATCGGGATTGCTCAGTCCGCGGATCGGCACCTGACGGAGATCAGCGCCGGCGAAGAGCGGTCCGTACATGTGGATCGGATACGAGGGAGTCGGCACGATGGCGGCGTCGCCACGTTCGAGGAGCACCCACATGAGGTGCGAGAAGCCCTCCTTGGAACCAATGGTGTTGGTGATCTCGAGTTCTGGATCGAGATCGACCCCCCAGTTGGTGGCGTAGTACTTCGCGACCTCCTCGCGGAGGCGCGGCAGACCGCGGCTGAGCGAGTAGCGATGGTTGCGCGGATTCCTTGCCGCCTCGGCGAGCTTCTCGACGGCGATGTCGGGCGAGGGGATGTCGGGGTTGCCGAATCCGAGATCGATTACATCGGCTCCCGAACGGCGTGCCTCGAGTTTCAGGCCGTTGATGATCGTGAAGACGTAGGGAGGGAGGTTGGTGATCCGGCGAAACTCCACACCGGCACGCTACCGGCGCACCGGTGCTCAGGTCTCGTGGAGGAGCGCGGCGCCGACCGCCCCGGCGCGCTCGCCGAACTCGGCGAACTTCACTCGCGGATGGGGACGAAGATCGGGTTGGTAGAGCAACTCGCCGAACCATCGTTGGATCGGCCCGAGGTAGAGATCGGAGCCGGCCGCGAGACCTCCGCCGAGCACGAAGAGATCGGGGTCCAAGATGTTGGTGAGGTTGACGAGACCGAGTGCCACCCATCGACCAAAGGCGTCGATGACTCTGAGCGAGTCGGGGTCCCCCTCGCGGGCCGCCGCCTGGACGTGCTCGCCGCGCACCGATTCTGGATCTCCCCCAGCCAACTCGAGCACCCTCGAGACCCGCCGACCGACCGCGTACTCACGGGCGAGGCGAGCGAGGCCGGACCCGGAGGCGTACCGCTCCCAGCATCCCTGGCGTCCGCACGGGCACGGTGGCCCATCGGGGTCGACGACCATGTGTCCGTACTCACCAGCGAATCCGTGTGCGCCGCGCTGGAGGGCCCCTCCGGCGACGACACCCCCTCCGATGCCCGTGCCGAGAGTCACGAGCATGAGGTCGTCGCTGTCGCTACCAGCTCCGAGTCGCCACTCGGCGAGCGTGCCGCAGGTGGCGTCGTTGTCGACCCGCACGGGCTGCTCGAGGCGTTGGCCAAGCAGACCCGCCACGTCGAAGTCGGCGACACCGTCGAGGTTGGGGGCCGCTCGCAGGACTCCGGCGTAGGTGACCAGACCAGGCACACCGATACCGACCGAGACCACCGGACCGATGCGGGTCTCGACATCGGACACCATCGCGGCCAGGGTGTCGATGAGGAGCGGAAGACTGCCCGACCCCCTCGGGGTCGGCTGGCGCGCCTCGTCGATGACCGCTCCGGCGTCGTCAAGGACGACTCCGAGACACTTCGTGCCACCGACATCGATACCGAGACGGAAGCCGTTCGTCACGAGCAGCGGCGCCCCGGTTGGTGTCCGGGCACGCTCAGGCCTCGGCCAGATCCTTGAGGCCGCGGACCGCGTTGAGGATGCGGCGCTCGGCGCGGCGCTTCACGAAGCCGGGAAGCGGGACGACCA
>JAYQAE010000001.1:0-3376 GCA_038136655.1 Ilumatobacteraceae bacterium | reverse complement strand
TTGAGGATGCGGCGCTCGGCGCGGCGCTTCACGAAGCCGGGAAGCGGGACGACCAGCTCAATGGCGAGGTCGTAGGTGACCCGAGTGCGCGAGTCGTCGACCGACTCGAGCGTGTACGCCCCGTCGATCGAGCGCTGGATGTCGCCGTCGACCATCGACCAGACGAGGCGAGCGGGCGCTGAGGAGTAGTCGTAGCGGAGCGTGTAGTGGGTGCTCCGACCGAGCGCGGAGGCGCGGAACTCGACCTCGGTCGGGCGCCCCTCGGCGTCGCGCGCGCGGACCACGACCTCCTTCACATCGTGGGCCCAGTTCGGATACCCCTCGATATCGGTGGCGATCGACCAGACTCGGTCGATCGGGGCTTCGATGGTGATCGTCTCCGAGGCGCTGTCAGCCATGGTCCTCATTCTGCCCGATCGACCCCTGCTCGGGCGTGACAGCCGACCGTCGCGGCTCGAAGCGTCCATGATGGGCCGCCCACAGTCCATTGAGACCGAGCCCGAGCATCGGCACGAGGAACCCAACCGCAAGAGACGACCCGGGGTTGCCATCGGGGCCGTTCGGTCGTGCCAGCGTCGTGGTGAGGGCAACGATGACCTGCACCGCGAGCGCCGAGTTCATCACCCTCGTCACCGGCGAGGGCACCGACGGGCCGAGGAGCAAGAAGAGTTGCGTGACCGAGATCTCCTCGGTTCTCGATCGCTGGACGGCGTTGAAGAAGCCCCAGAGGAAGGCCGCCACCCCGACCGCGAAGAGCGCAAGCGCGGTGATGGCTCCCACCCATTGCGCCGCCGTCGAGAACGAGGCGGCGGCATAGGCCGCCGTCACCACGAACACCGCGGTCAATCCGAGGTGCACCCGAACGAGGGCGTCGGCCATCACGCCGGAGTCGGAGCGCTCGGTCATGTCGCTCCGAGCGCCTCCGCGAGACGCGCCGACAGGAGGTCGTAGGTGAAATGGCGCTCGGCCCGCTCTCGGGATCGCTCCCCCATGCGGGCAAGTCTCGCAGGATCGTCGAGTAGCGAGTTGAGCGCTGCGGCGGCGTCGTTCACCGAATCAGGACGGTCGACGATCACACCGGTGGCCCCGTCCTCCACGGCCTCAGCCGCTCCCCCGCTGCTCCCGGCGAGTTGTGGGACACCACACGCGGCAGCCTCGAGGAAGACGATGCCGAAGCCCTCCTGCTCGAGGCCGGCCCACCTCGTGCGACAGAGCATCGAGGCGACATCTCCGATCGCGTACAGCGCGGGAAGCTCGGCATCAGGAACCCGACCGAGCAAGCTCACCGGGGCGCCGGTCTCGGCGATCAGGCGTCGGAGTCGGCGGTCATCGCGACCGGCACCGGCGATCAGCACGCGCAAGTTCGGCCGGGCCGGGGCGAGTCGGGCAGCAGCCCGGATGAGTACGTCGAAGCCCTTTCGAGGAACCAGACGCGACACCGCGACCACGACCTCGTGCTCGGGTCGCAACCCGCGACGCGAACGGGCAGCAGCTCGCTCGGCGGCTCCGAGCGGACGGAAGCGATCGACGTCCACCCCGGGCGGGATCACCGTGATCGGAAGCTCGCCGCGCGCAGCGCGTTCCGCCTCGACCGCCGCGTACTCCCCCGCCGAGATGACCCGGCTCGCCCCTCTCAGCACCTTCGCGAGCAGGGGACGCGTCACCGGAAGCCGACCGGGCACGGTGACCTCGGCTCCATGCAGGACGACGGCGTAGGGCAGGCCGAGTCGAGGACCGATCATGCCGAGGGGTACCGCGGGGTCGAGGACGACGAGTTCAGACCCGGTGCGAGCGACCGCTTGCGTGACCCGCGAGACCATCAACCGGTGCGGGAGCAGCACCGGCTCCCGAACGCGTTCAATCGCGAAGGGCTGGGCGGCATCGAAGGCCGCCGCACCGCGGTGCGGGCTGGTCAGCACCGAAAAGGACTCGGGAGGCAGGCGCCGCCACCACTCCCAGAGGAGCGACTGGATGCCTCCCACCTTGGGTGGGAAGTCGTTGGTGACGAGCAGATGTCTCACCGGACGGCCTCCTCGACCGTCTCGCCCCGACCGCGCTCGCGGAGCCGCTCGAGCGACCACCGCGCGTGCTCGGCGAGCATCGGCTGATCACCCTCGGCAAGACGTTGAAGAGCAGCGACTGTTGGCCCATCCCCGGGTGCGGCGGTGTTGCCCAGGACGATCACCGCGTTCCGGCGGAGCCAGATCGGATCGCGATTGGCGAGGTACCAGCGGCCATATCGATCGAGCAATGTCTCATCATCGGAGCCGAGGAGCTCGAGGGCGTCGACATGGGAGGGTCCACTCTCGCCGAGGGCCGCGGTGGAGCGCGGGCTGAGCCGCACGGTTGGCGGGCAGGCCTCCTGACAGTCATCGCAGCCGTAGAGACGATCGCCGAGCGCCTCCCGGAACTCGACTGGGAAGGTCCCCGGCTTCTGCATGAGCCAGGCGAGACAGCGCCGCGCATCGATCACCCCGGGGGCGACGATGGCCCCAGTCGGACAGGCGGGCTCACATCGCGAGCAGGTACCGCAACCGTCGCCGACCGGATCTGAGCGCGGGTAGTCGGCGGTCGTGACGATCGACCCGAGAATGAAGAAGCTCCCGGCACCCGAGATCAGCAGGTTGGCGTTGCGGCCGAACCAACCCAATCCTCCGAGATAGGCGGCCTCCCGGTCGACCAGGGAGTTGTCATCGGCGAAGGCGACCGCGCGGTGGCCGGCGGCCCGAATGAGTCGCGCTTCGGCGCGCAGCGCTCGTCGGAGATCCTCGTAGTGGTCGGCTCGGGCGTAACGGGCCACCCTCGCCCATCCGGGCCGAATCGGTTCGGGCTCGACACCTGCCGCGTACGGCATCGCCGCGACGATGATCGATCGGGCGCCGTCGACCGCGCGCCGAGGATCGGTCGAACGCGCGGGGGCCCGGGAGGTGAACTCCATCGAGTCGGCCAGTCCGGCCGAGCCACGCTCCTTGAGCGCTGACCGCGCGCGGTCGAGCACCTCGGCCCGAGCCACACCGAGCGCGGTGATGCCCTGCCCTGCGAGACGATCGCGGATCTCGTCGAGCGTGGGAAGTGGAGCGTCGCGTCGCATGTCGATGTCCGCCGGTCGAGCGACTGCTCACCTGCCCCAGAGGAGGTCGGCGAAGACCGGGCTGTCGACGAGGTTGGCGCCGAGGGCGCGAGCATCGGTCCGGACTGCGCGATCGTTGGTGACGACGACGACGGGACGACTGACGGGCACTCGGCTGAGCTCCTCGCGGATCGTGTCGTCGGCATCGACACCCTCGGGCGAGTACAGGACCCGGACGTGCCGACGCGCCTGGGCATGAGCGACGACGATGTTGGCTCCGTCGATGGCCACCACGATGTCGGCCCC